>NZ_BAAASJ010000079.1:0-92227 GCF_039532825.1 Streptomyces vastus | reverse complement strand
TCGGTAAGTTGCCTGCGCGTCACGACCATCTTCCTATCGGATCCGCCCTCCGAGCGGACCCGAATCGGCAAGATGATCACGACATCACACAGGCCCTAGGACCTCGGCCTTGAGGCCCGAGAAGTCGGGCAGCTCGCCGCGGATGACGCCGTAGAAGGGAACCGCCGCGCTCACGCGCGGGTCGACGGCGGCCTGGTAAAGGACGAAGCCGCCGCCCATGCAGAAGCCGACCGAGCCGACGGAATCCGAGGTGACCGCGTCGAGCGCCAGCAGGTGGTCGACCGCGCCGGAGAGCAGCTCGACACCGCGGGAAACCGGCAGGTCCTGCATCATGCGCAGGGCCTCGTCGCTGTCGTGCGCGACATTCCCGCCGTACAGATCGGGAGCGAGCGCCACGAAACCCTCTGCCGCCAGCCGGTCGGCGACATCAGCTATGTGGTCGGTCAGGCCCCACCACTCCTGGATGACGATCACGCCGGGGCCCCGACCCGACGGGGGCAGCGCCAGATAGCCGTGCGCGGTGGTCCCGGCACTCGGGAAGGTCACGTTCTGATGGGCGGGGGCCCCGGTCGACCTGGGCGTCTCGGACATGGTGCGTCACTCCTGTCACTCGATCTTGCCTCCAGCATGCAGCAGGCGTGACAAGCGGCAGCAGGCGGCCCCTGGCCGGACGGGCTCACGTCCCCGGGGCCGTGGCCTCCGCTTCGAGCAGTTCCATCAGCGCCCGCGCCGCCGGACTGGTCGCGTCCGGCGGCGGAAGCATGGCGACCGTCTCGTACGAGGCCTCGGTGACGTCCTTCAGGGGGAGTGCGGTGAGGGCGGAAGCCGCGCGCTTCTGGCCGAAGTGGCGTGGTACGACGGCGATGCCGAGGTCCTCCTGCACCAGATCGAGCAAGCTGTGTACGTCGTTGACCTCGAGGGCGACCGTGCGGTGCACGCCCGCCGCCGCGAAGACCGAGTCCGTGGTGCGCCGGGGACCCCAGTCGGGGTGGAAGTCCACGAAGTCCTCGCCGCCCAGGTCCTCCGGCGTGACCGCTCCGCCTTCCGCCAGGCGGTGCGCCGGATGGCACAGGACGGTCATCGGCTCACTGGTCAGGGGCAGACAGCGGAGCTGGTCGGTGTCGGCCTGCGTCGTCACCGCGAAGGCCAGGTCGAGACGGCCGGCCGCGACCTCCTCCGCCAGCGCGCCGGACCCCGCCTGCCGCAGCCGGATCTCGACATCGGGGTGGCGTCGCCGGAACGCGGCGAGGAGCGGGCCCACGCACACTCCCGCGATGCACTGCTCGGTGCCCAGCGAGAGCGTGCCGCGCAGTACGCCCTGCACCGCGGCCACGGCGTCCCGGGCCGCGCGGACCTGGGCGAGGATCCGCTCCGCCTCGGTCAGCAGGGCGCGGCCGGCCTCCGTGAGCGTGACGCGGCGGGTGGTGCGGACGAACAACGGGGCCCGCAGCTCACGCTCCAGGGCGCGGATCGAGGCCGACAGGCCCGACTGCGACACCATCAGCCGCTCCGCGGCCCGGGTGAAATGCTGGTCCTCGGCGACGGCGACAAAGTGCTGAAGGTGGCGCAGTTCCATGATTGAGAAGCGTATCCGCTGAATTCCATCCGATTCTTCTGTTGGACCACTGCTCGGTGCCCGCGCGAGAGTGGAGCCGTCTTTGCTGCCCCTTTTCCCTCTCTCCCGGCCCTCTGGAGTACACGTGTACACCGCACACCCCGACCGCTACACGGACATGCCCTACCGGCGCACCGGACGCAGCGGACTGAAGCTGCCCGCGCTGTCGCTCGGCCTGTGGCACAACTTCGGCCCGGACCGGCCGGTGGACACCCAGCGGCAGATCCTGCGCCGCGCCTTCGACCTGGGCGTCACGCACTTCGACCTGGCCAACAACTACGGTCCGCCGCCCGGCGCCGCGGAGTCGGCCCTCGGTGAGGCGCTGACGGCGGACTTCGCGTCGTACCGCGACGAGTTGGTCATCTCCACCAAGGCCGGATATCTGATGTGGCCGGGCCCGTACGGGGAGTGGGGCTCGCGGAAGTACCTGCTGTCCTCCCTCGACCAGAGCCTGACCCGGATGGGCCTCGACTACGTGGACATCTTCTACTCGCACCGCCCCGACCCGGACACTCCCCTGGAGGAGACGATGGGGGCGCTGCACTCGGCGGTCGTCCAGGGCAAGGCGCTGTACGTCGGCGTCTCCAACTACTCGCCGGAGCAGACACGTGAAGCCGCCCGCATCCTGGGCGAGTTGGGTACACCGCTGCTGATCCACCAGCCCCGCTACTCGATGCTCGACCGGCGTCCCGAGGACGGGCTGCTGGACGCGCTCGACGAGTTGCAGGTGGGCTCGATCGCCTACTCGCCGCTGGAGCAGGGGCTGCTCACCGGCCGCTACCTCAACGGGATCCCGGAGGACTCGCGCGCCGCGAGCGACAGCCCGTTCCTGAACGCAGACACCGTCACCGAGGATCTCGTGCAGCAGTTGCGCGCCCTCGACGACATCGCCAAGTCGCGCGGTCAGACCCTGGCCCAGATGGCGCTGGCCTGGGTGCTGCGCGGCGGCCGGGTCACCTCCGCGCTCGTCGGCGCGAGCAGCCCTCAGCAGCTCGAGGACAGCGTGACGGCGACCCGTAACCTCGACTTCACCCCGGACGAGCTGGCCAGAATCGACGCGATTGTCAATCCGTGAGGCCTCCCCGCAACGTTCAAGCCAATGTGCGCCCTGAATATGCCAAGAGACTGGCTGAAATGGCGTAGTGACAGAGTGTCAGGAGTGACGATACTGAAACTCTGAGTACTCGAACTCCGAGTACCCGCACCGTGCGAGCGCTCGCATTTCCGAGCACTCGCGCCCTGAACTCCGTCGGCCACGGGCCGATCAGCCCCATCGTGCACGACCAGCACATCGCAAGGAAAGAGAGGCCGGACCGGCGGCAGGCCGGGCAACGGGGGAGAGATCGTGCACGACGAGTTCCTTTGCCATGTCACGGCGTACGGAATATGCGGCGGGCGCCGGGTGGGCGTACCCCTCGGAACCTATCGGGCGCCCACCCTGGCGTTGGCCATGTGGTGGTTACGGGACCGGGCTTCCTGGATCGCCGAGCGGTTGGACCCGGATCCCGAGGCTCCCTACTACCCGCCGAACTCGGTCGCACCGGTCGCTGACACCACGCCCGACGTGTCCGGCATGCTGCGTGCCTGGTGTGGCGACATGGACCAACAGGAGCTGACCGCCGACCTTTTGGCTGCCGGGCAGCTCGTCCGCATCGCCACGAGGGACGACACCACCGAGTACGAGTTGCTGGCCGAGTCGGTGGACGCGCTGCGGATGCAGCGGACGATTCCTCTGCTGACCGTCCCGGCCGCCTGACCTCGGCCTGCCTTGTCGTGCGACCTCGGCTCGCGCCCCGGGTGGCCCGCCTCCGGTCAGGCGCATATATGAACGAATCGATAGAATTCGGGCATGGGAGAGCGGTCAACTGCGCCCGAACTCGTCCTCGAGACCGAGACGGGTTCCACGGTGATGAGCCCGAGCCGGGCCTATCACGTCGGGCGCGACCCACTGAGCGACATCGTCATCGACGACGCCCGGGTGTCCTGGCACCACGCGGTGCTGCGGCCCGAAGACGGCCACTGGACGCTCGAGGACGAGAACAGCACGAACGGCACATACGCCGACGGCCGTCGCGTCCGCGCGTGGGACGTCGGCGCCGGCAGCGTCCTGCGCTTCGGACATCCCGCCGACGGCCCGCGCGCCGTGCTCACCAGCAAGCCCCCGCCCGCCGCCGAGCCCGCCGAGCGCCCGTCGGCCGTCTCAGTGCCCGCCGCGACCGGCACCTTCCGGCAGCCCACGACCGTACGGCCGCTGCCCGCCCGCACCGTCCGCCTCGGCCGCGGCGGCGACAACGACCTGGTCGTCGACGACCTGGTCGTCTCCCGACGGCACGCGGAACTGCGTGCCCACGCGGACGGCACGTACGAGATCGTCGACCTCGGCAGCCACAACGGAACGTTCCTCAACGGACAGCCGGTGTCGCGGGCGCTGATCTCCGAGGGCGACATCGTGGGGATCGGCCACTCGGCGTTCTGTCTGGTCGGCGACCAGTTGCAGGAGTACGTCGACACCGGTGAGGTCTCGCTCGACGTACAGGATCTGATCGTCGCGGTCGACCGCGGCCGCAAGACGCTCCTGGACCAGGTGTCCTTCCCCGTCGGCGAGAAGTGCCTGCTCGCCGTCGTGGGTCCCAGCGGCGCGGGCAAGTCCACGCTGCTGAACGCGCTGACCGGACAGCGTCCCGCCGACAAGGGCACGGTGCTGTACGACGGCCGCGACCTGTACCGCGACTACGCCGAGCTGCGCCAGCGCATCGGCCTCGTACCGCAGGACGACATCCTGCACGCCCAGCTGACCGTGCGCCGGGCCCTCGGATACGCCGCCGAGCTGCGGTTCCCGCAGGACACCGCGAAGGCCGAGCGCCGGGAACGGGTCGACGAGGTGGTCCGTGAGCTGGGCCTCGACCAGCGGTCCGGGCAGAGCATCCACAGCCTCTCGGGCGGCCAGCGCAAGCGCGTCAGCGTGGCTCTGGAACTGCTGACCAAGCCGTCGCTGCTCTTCCTCGACGAACCGACGTCCGGCCTCGACCCCGGCATGGACCGCTCCGTGATGCACATGCTGCGCGGCCTCGCGGATGACGGGCGCACCGTCATCGTCGTCACACACAGCGTGCTCAGCCTCGACGTCTGCGACCGGCTGCTCGTGCTCGCGCCCGGCGGCAGGATCGCCTACTACGGGCCGCCCGAGGACGCCCTCGCCTTCTTCGGCTTCGAGCAGTGGCCCGAGGCGTTCGAGGCCTTCGAACGGGACCGTGACCGGGACTGGGCCAGGGAGTACCGGGCGTCGCCGCTCCAGCGGCGGTACATCGCCAACTCCAGTGCGCAGCCGCATCGTCCGTTGCGCGCCCGCCGTCAGGTCGTCGGGCCACCGCCCAAGGCGCAGAGCTGGGGCGCACAGGTGCGCACGCTGGTGCGACGCTACGCCTCAGCACTCTCCGCCGACCGGACCTTCCTCGCCATCATGATCGCGCTGCCGTTCGTGATGGGCGCGATGGCCAGGGCACTCGCCGGAAGTGAGCTCACCCGGAAATCCGTGTTGAACGCGCTGCTCATCCTGTGCGTGGGCGGAGTCCTGACGGGCGCGGCCAATGCCGTACGGGAACTGGTGAAGGAACGGGTGATCTACCAGCGCGAGCGCGCCGTCGGCCTGTCCAGATCGGCGTATCTGATGTCCAAGGTTGTCGTCCTCGGCACGATCACCGCCCTGCAGGCGGTCGTACTGACCTTGGTGGCGCTGCTGGGCGTCGATCTGAACGCGCCGGGCGGTGAGGGGGTCCTCATGCCGCCGCTCGCCGAGATCACGGTTGCCGTCGCGCTGCTCGCCTTCACGGCGATGATGCTCGGCCTCCTCGTGTCCGCGCTGGTGCGCAAGGAGGAGGTGACGATGCCCCTGCTCGTGCTCCTCGCCATCGTGCAGGTCGTGTTCTGCGGTGCGCTGCTGAAGCTGGACGGGGTGCCCGGTATCGAGCAGTTGTCGTGGCTGGTGCCGTCCCGGTGGGCGCTCGGCGCCATGGCGGGCACAGTCGAACTGGCCCGGCTCTCCCCGGGCGATCTGACCGCCGATCCGCTGTTCCGGCACGAGGCGGATGTGTGGCTGCTCGACATGGGCATGCTCGTCCTTCTGTCGGCGGTCTTCGGATACCTGGTCGCCCGGCTGCTCAGGCGGCACGAACCCGAGGTCATGCGGAAGTAGGCGCGATGACGACTCCCAGCTTCCACCCCACGCACGTCGTCCCCCGTGACGGCATGCCGGCCTGGGAGGCCCCGGACCCCGCCCGGCCCACCGTGCCGCTCGACGCGCTGCTGCCGGTCCGGCTCGTCGACCGCCGCGGCGACTGGGGCCACATCGTCTGCGCCAACGGCTGGTCCGCGTGGGTCGACGGCCGTCTGCTGATCGCCGTACCCCAGGAGCCGCCCGCCGCCGCGCACCCACTCGCCCGCACGGCGGACCCACGCCCCCTGCTCACCCGCGCCGAGCAGGCACTCGGCCGCTACCGCCAGGCGGTCGAGGACCTGACAGAGGGACGCCTCGACGGAGAGTCCTTCCGCGCCCGCACACAGGGCCTGCGGGTCGGAGTGGTCGTCGACGGGGAGTCCGTATGGCTGTACGAGGCCGAACACGAGCGCTGGGTCTACTGCGACGGCACCCACTTGACGACGTACGCGACACCGGAGCCTCCGGCGGCGGACGGACGGGAGCCGCCCACGCCTGAGCCCCCGGAACGACCCGCCCCGGGGGCGCCGGAACCGACGCGGGTGGTGGACGCACATGGCGTGCCCTGGGCGGGGCCGCCCCAAGGCGTGGGGGACGCCGGTGCGGTGTCGGAGCGGGACTCGTCTCGGGTTGCCGCAGACGCCGGCGGCGCTGCTGCGGCAGAGCCGACGCGGATCGTCGGGGCTCCTGAGCTGACTCGGGGCGCAAGGGACGCCGGTGCGAGGTCCGAGCCGGAGCCCACGCGGCGTGTGCAGAACGCCGGCGCCAGCGGCGCGGAGCCGGCGCGGATCGTGGGAGAGCGCGAGCCGACGCCGGTCGTGGAGGATCGCGAGCCGACTCGAGTCGTGAGAGGTGCCGGGGCGGCCGCCGAGCCGGAGCGGACGCGAGTCGTGGAGGACACCGGCGCCGCTGCAGAGGCGGAGCCCACGCGAGTCGTGGAGGACACCGGCGCCGCTGCAGAGGCGGAGCCCACGCGGGTCGTGGACGACAACATCGACGGTGCTGCCGGACCGGAACCGACGCGGGTCGTGGAAGCCCTTGAGCCGACGCAGGTCGCGCGGGATCGGGAGGAGACGCGAATCGTGGGAGAGCGGGAGGCACCCCGAGAAGTGGAAGACCCGAGTGACCCGGAGTCGACCCAAGCCGTCGGAGAAACCCGCCACGCCCCCACCCGAATCGTGAAAACGAGCGACGGTGACCCGTGATGCCGCCCGATGTGAACCCCTACTCGGGACGTCCCTCCGACCTGATCGGCAAGCAGATCGCCGGATACCGGATCGAGTGTGAGATCGGCCGCGGCGGGATGGCCGTGGTGTACCGCGCCAAGGATCTGCGCCTGGACCGGTCCGTCGCCCTCAAGCTGCTCGGCCCGGAACTCGCCCGCAACGACACCTTCCGTCAGCGCTTCACCCACGAGTCCCGCGTGGCCGCCGCCATCGACCATCCGCACATCGTGCCGATCTTCGAGGCGGGGGAGAACGACGGTGTGCTGTACATCGCCATGCGGTACGTCTCCGGTCGTGACCTGCGTCATCTCCTCGACCGCGAGGGCCCGTTGCCCGTCGCGGTGGCGGCGCGGATCGTCGGCCAGGTGGCCTCCGCGCTGGACGCCGCGCACGACCACGGCCTGGTCCACCGGGACGTCAAGCCCGGCAACATCCTGGTAGCCCAGGGCACGGACAGCGACCACCCCGAGCACGTCTACCTCACCGACTTCGGCCTCACGAAGAAGTCGCTGTCGCTGACCGGATTCACGACGGTCGGTCAGTTCGTCGGCACGCTCGACTATGTGGCGCCCGAGCAGGTCTCCGGACGCCCCGTCGACGGACGCTGCGATGTCTACAGCCTCGCCTGCGTCACCCACGAAACCCTGTCCGGCAAACCGCCCTTCCAACGCGACGACGACATGGCACTGCTATGGGCGCACCAGTTCGACCAGCCGCCCCGTCTGACCGAGTCGCGCCCCGATATCGCCGCGCCGGTCGACGGCGTACTGGCCAAGGCGCTCGCGAAAAGCCCGGAAGACCGTTACGAATCCTGCCGCGCATTCGTCGCCGCGCTGCGGGCGGCGGCGAGCGGAACCTCGCCATCGGGCCACGCGCCGACTCGGGTGGATCTCCGGGTGGCCGGGGCCGGAGTGACGGAGAATCCGGGTCCACCACCCGAACCGCCACACTGGGCTCTGCCGGTCTTCCACCGGTAAATGGTTTGCGCGTTCGCTGTTCTTGGCAAGCAGTGGCAAGCAGAATAACGACCGTGCCCATTTTTCGACGCATCGCGCAAGCGCTCTCAAGGTAACCGTCAGAATTCCGTAATGGTTACCCCGCGATCCCCCTCGGCAGAAGCTGTCAAGGCATAAGAAAGAGTGACTTAAGGGTGCGTATCGGACAGCTTGAAAAACCTCGTTGAACGTTTGAGCGTGCGGGGGTTTCTTTCCGTATTCGGAGGAGTGACCAGGAATCCCGTTACCGTCACCGTGGCGTATCACGTGGTGCCGGGCTGTGAGTCCGCCTTCCATCGCTGGGGGTGGGCAGCGCTGCGCGCGTGTGCGCGTGAGCCGGGCTTTCTCGGGGGTGGCGTGCTCGTCGACGGAGAGGCTGATTGGCATGTGGTCTACCGCTTTGACAGCGAGGATTCGGCCCGGACCTGGGAGAACTCGCTCACCCGGGTCGAGTGGGCGGCCCAGGCGGAGGGACTCGCGCGGGAGACCGGGCGCCGCAGCGTGCAGGGCTCCAGAGCATGGTTCGAAGCCCAGGCCGCCACGCCGGCCGCTCCGCGACCGCCACCGAAATGGAAGCTGTGGCTGATCAATATGAGCGCGGTCTTTCCACCGGTGCTCTTATTCAATCTCCTCGTGCTGCCTTATATCGGCGACCTCAACCCTTTACTCCGGACTCTGCTGCTGTGTCTGTGTGTGACGGCCATCGTCACCTGGATTCTCATGCCACGGCTTCAGCGTTTCTTCAAGAAATGGCTGTACCCGCCGATTCAGACGATGTTCCGCGGGCGGCACAAACGTCGGGCCGCATAGGCCTGGGAACGACAAAGGAGGTGGGCGGGTGAAGACCCTGCTCATCGACAATTACGACTCGTACACGTACAACCTGTTCCAGCTGATCGCCGAGGTCAACGGCGAGAAGCCGGTGGTGATCCTCAATGACACCCCGGCCGGCGAAATCCCGGATCTGCGGGAATTCGACAACGTGGTGGTGTCGCCCGGGCCGGGACACCCCGCCGCGTCGCGTGACTTCGGCATCGCCGCGAGGGTGCTCGCCGACGCCGAGATCCCCGTACTGGGCGTCTGCCTGGGCCATCAGGGCATCGCCCTGGGGGAGCGCGGACTGGTCGAGGCCGCCCCCGAGCCCCGGCACGGCCACCTCTCCACGGTCCGGCACGACGGCCGGGACCTGTTCCAGGGGCTGCCGCAGCACTTCACCGTGGTCCGCTACCACTCGCTGTCCGTGCGAGAGCCGCTGCCCGAGACCCTGGAGGCCACCGCCTGGGCCGAGGACGGCGTCCTGATGGGGCTGCGGCACCGCACCCGGCCCCTGTGGGGGGTGCAGTTCCACCCCGAGTCCGTACTCACCGACTACGGCCACCGCATGCTGGTGAACTTCCGCAACCTCACCGCGGAACGGGACCACAGGCCGCGTACGAAGAACACCGCGGTCACCCCGGCCGCGGCGGCGATCCCCCGCCCCCGGCGCGCCCCGCGTCCCGCCCACCGGCTGCACACCCGCCGCATCGCCACCGCCGTGGACACCGAGGCCGCCTTCACCCGTATGTGCGCCGACGCCCCGCGGGCGTTCTGGCTGGACAGCTCCCGCGTCGAGGAGGGGCAGTCCCGCTTCTCGTTCTTCGGCGACGGCAGGGGCCCGCTCGCCGAGTTCGTCCGCTACGACGTCGACACCGGCCTCTGCGAAGTCGAGCGACCCGGACGGCCCCTGCGCAAGGTCCGCTCCTCCGTCTTCGACTACCTGAAGCGACAGCTGGCGACCCGTCATGTCGACGGCACAGGGCTGCCCTTCGACTTCACCGGCGGCTATGTCGGCTACTTCGGCTACGAGTTGAAGGCCGACTGCGGATCCGCCAACCGCCACCGGGCCGAAACCCCCGACTCCTGCTGGCTGTTCGCCGACCGGCTGATCGCCGTCGACCACGAGGAGGGTTTCACCTACGCCGTCTGCCTGGCCGAGGACACCCCGCAGGCCACCCGTGAAGCCACCGACTGGCTCGACAGCGCCATGGCCCAGCTCAGCTTCGTCTCCGCGGACAAGCCGCCGCTGCCCGTCACGTCCGAGCCGGACCTCGAAGCCGCCGAACCGTGGCTGGTCCGCGACAGGGCCACCTACCTCGCGGACATAGAGGCCTGCCAACGGGAACTCAGGGCAGGCACCAGCTACGAGATCTGCCTGACCAACGCCGCCCGGTTACCCGCGCCGCCCGACCCGTACGACTTCTACCGGGTGCTCCGGCGCGTCAACCCGGCGCCCTACGCGGCCTTCCTGAGGTTCGGCGACCTCGACGTGGCCGGCTCGTCCCCCGAGCGGTTCCTGCGGATCACCACGGACGGCATCGCCGAGGCCAAGCCCATCAAGGGCACCGCACCCCGCGGCGACACCGCGGACGAGGACGCCCGGCTCCGGGACGCGCTGGCCGCGGACCCCAAGACCCGCGCCGAGAACCTGATGATCGTCGACCTGCTCCGCAACGACCTGGGCAGGGTCTGCGAAACCGGCACGGTACGGGTCTCCCGTCTCATGGCCACCGAGACGTACGCCACCGTCCACCAGCTCGTCTCCACCGTCGAGGGACGGCTGCGCGAGGGCACGGACGCGGTCGACTGCGTACGCGCCTGCTTCCCCGGCGGCTCCATGACCGGCGCGCCCAAGCTGCGCACCATGGAGATCATCGACTCCCTGGAGACCGAGGCCCGCGGCGTGTACTCCGGCGCCCTCGGCTACCTGGGCTGCGGCGGCGGCGTGGATCTGAGCATCGTCATCCGCACCGCCGTGTTCGCCGACGGCCTGATGCACCTGGGGGCGGGCGGCGCGATCGTCCTCGACTCCGATCCGGCCGCCGAGTACGACGAAATGCTGCTGAAGACCGCGGCACAGATGCGGGCCGTCCACCAGGAGCACACCGCAGTCCCCGCCGCTGCAGAGGAGCCCACCCGATGACGACCACGCACACAGACCGGCCGACCGCGCAGTCCACGACCAGTCTGACGACCCTGCACGCCACGCGGACCTTCGCCGACGCGGGCGCCCCCGGAAACCTGGCCGCCCACCTCGCCGCACTCGCCGAGCGCCGCGACTGGACCACACGGACCGCCTTCCACCAGGGTCACCAGTCCTGGACCCACGGCGAGGTGCACGACCTCGCGGCCCGAGCGGCCACCGTGCTCGCCGACCACGGCGTGGGTCCCGGCGACCGGGTACTGATTGCGCTGCCCGACTCCGTCGCCTGGGTGACCGCCTTCCTCGCCACCGCCCGGCTCGGAGCCGTCGCGGTGCTGGTCAACCCCGAACTCACCGTCCCAGAGCACGAGTTCATGGCCGAGGACACCGAGGCCGCGCTGTGCGTGACCGGCCCTGGCCTCGAGGACCGGTTCGCGGACCGCGCCCGCCTCGGCGCCGATCAGCTGGTCGCGCTCACACCGACCGCCGAGCCGACCGCCGAGGCCCACCCGGTCGACGCGCACACCCCGCTGTACATCCAGTACACCTCCGGAACCACCGGCAGCCCCAAGGGAGTTGTGCACTGCCACGGTGACCCGAAGACCTACCACGACCTGATCGGCCGACGGCTGCTGAAGATCACCCCGGAGGACGTCACGCTGTCGGTGTCGAAGCTGTTCTTCGCCTACGGCTTCGGCAACACCTTCGCATTCCCCCTGTTCTCCGGCTCCTCCGCCGTACTGGTGGACCGCCGTCCTACCCCCGCGGCCATCGACGAGATCGTCGTACGGCACCGGGTGACCCTGCTCTACTCCGTACCGTCGGCGTACGCCGCCCTGGTGGCCGACCGGGCAAGCGGTCACACCGCCTGCTTCGCCTCCGTACGCGCCGCCGTGTCGGCCGGTGAGGGCATGCCCGCCGGGCTCGGGGAACAGATCACAGCACTCCTCGGCGCGCCCGTGCTGGAACAGATCGGCTCCACCGAAGCCGGGCACGCCTTCTGCGCCAACAGCTTCCAGCACAACCACCCGGGCACCGTCGGCCGCCCCGTGCCCGGCTTCGAGGTGGAGGTGCGCGACAGCGCGGGACGCCCGGTGTCCGACGGCACATCGGGCGAACTATGGGTCCGCGGACCGACGTTGACGCCGGGCTACCTCAACCGGCCCGAGGAGACCGAACGCACCCTGGTCGGTGGCTGGCTGGCCACCCGGGACCGGGCGCGCCGCGAGCCCGACGGCACCATCCGGCACCTGGGCCGCGCGGACGACATGGAGATGGTCGGCGGCATCACCGTCTCCCCGTTGGAGGTGGAGGCCGTACTGCGGACCCATCACGCGGTGAAGGAGGTCGCCGTCGCCGCCGTCACCGACCGGAGCGGCGCCAACCGGTTACGTGCCTTCGTCGTCCCCGTCACCCCGATACCGGCCGGCCTCGAAGCCGAACTCATCGCCCTGGCGCGCGAGCGTCTCGCCGCCTTCAAGGTCCCCCGGAGCGTCAGCTTCGTGCCGACGCTGCCCCGCACCTCGACCGGCAAACTCCGCCGCCACCTCGTACGCCAGGGCGCGTGGTGACCGTGAGCGCCGTCCCGCCGTCCCCGGCGGCATCAGGCTCAGTCACCCCAGCAGAAAGGATTGGGCGCATGCGACAGCAGCAGCCCCTGCTCCCCGACCGCGGCTTCTATCTGGGCCCGATGTTCCGGCAGGCGGCAGACCGCCACGGAGCGGCCTTCGTCACGCTGGACCGGCCGCTGGACGTCAACCCCGACCTCGGGGTCTACCTCAGCTACACCGTGCTCGCGGACCTCGTCGACGAGCTCTCCGGCCGGCTGTGGGAGGCCGGCGTCAGGCCGTCGGAGGAGGTGGTCATCCACAAGTCGGACAACGTCGACATCGTGCTGCTGACCTGCGCCGTCTCCCGCATCGGCGCCGTACCGGCGCTGCTCGCCCCCGCCCTGGCGGGCCCGGTGGCCGGACAGCTCCTCGAACGCCTCCACAAGCCCTGGCTGATCACCGACAGAGCCAAGCTGGAAGGACCGCTCAAGGACGTCGAACTCTCCACGCTCGTACGGCGGACGCTCTCCGTGGACGACGCGCCCGGAGCCGTCCCCCTGGAGCAGTACGCCGGCAGCAAACCGCCCGCGCCCGTACGGCTGCACCCCCGCGAACCCTCCCTGATCACGCACAGCTCGGGCACCACCGGCGTTCCCAAGCTCGCCGTGCACTGCCCGAACACCATGTGGAACCGGCTCATACCGCAGATGGCGATGGGCTGGCCCACGCGCGGCGAGATCGCGGCACTGCACATGTCGTTCGTGCACTCGCGCTTCTACCACCTCCTCGGCGTGCTGCTGCACTTCGGCAGCCCACTGGTGCTGATCACCCACCCCGAACCCGCCTCGGTCGGCCCCCTGCTCACCCGCCACCGCCCCGGCATCGTCGAGACCCACCCCAACACGTTCGTACTGTGGGAGGAGTTGGCCGACGCCCCCGGAGCGCCGCTGTCCCGGGTCCGCTCGTACGGCTCCACCTTCGACGCCATCCACCCGCGTACCGTGCGGCGGCTGCTGGACGCTTCGAAGCGCCGCTCGCCGTATCTGATCCAGCTGTACGGGCAGAGCGAGACGGGCCCGGTCGCCTTCCAGTGGTTCACCCGGCGCAGCGCCGCCCGCGCCGACGGCCGCCGGGTCGGGACCGGGATCCCGGGCTTCACACGCGTACGCATCGCCGACGGCGCCGGCGGGCGGGCCAGGCCCGGAACACCCGGACCGATCGAGGCCCGCACCCGAGGCCGCATCCTCACCTACCTCGGCGCGCGGGAGCAGTACCTGCGCCAACTCGACGGTGACTGGTGGCAGATGGGCGACATGGGCTACCAGAGCCGCCTCGGCGCCCTGTATCTGATCGACCGTGAGATCGACCAGATCGACTCGGTGCACAGCAACCTGGAGGTCGAGGACACCCTGATGTCCCGCCTGGAGGAGTTGCGCGAGGTCGTCATCGTGCCGGGCGCCGACCGCGAACCCGTGCCGGTCGTATGCGTCCGCGGCGACGTGCCCCTGGACATGGACCGCTGGCGGAAGGCCACCGACGACCTGCCCGCGATGGAGGAACCACGGCAGTGGCGGTTCGAGGAGCTGCCGATGACCGCCACCTGGAAGGTGAAGCGGCTGGAGATCACCCGCATGCTGACCGAGGGCACCCGCACATGAGCCCCGTCATCGTGGTGGGCGCGGGACCCGTTGGCCTGTCGGCCGCCCTCGCCCTGCGCGCCCGCGACCTGCCGGTCACCCTCCTGGAAGCCGACCCCGAGGGCCGCGAACGGCCGGGCAGCCGCGCCCTGTTCGTCCATCGGGAGACCCTGCACCTCCTCGACTCGATGAGACCGGGGCTGGCCGACGAGATCACCGCGTACGGACGCACCTGGCAGACCAAGCGCACCCTGTACCGGGGTCGCGAGGTCTACTCCCGCACCTTCCCGCCACCCTCGGGACCACCGCCCTTCACCAGCCTGCGCCAGGTGGACACCGAGCGCTTCCTGCTCGCCGCCTGCAAGGACGCCGGAGTCGAATTCGTGTGGGGCGCCGAGGTGGTGGGCGTACGCACCGGCCCGACCGGCGTCACCCTGACCGACGACGAAGGCCGCACCTGGACCGGCAGCCACGTCGTCGCCGCCGACGGCGCCCGCTCGGCGCTGCGGCGCGAACTGGGCATCGCCCTGGAGGGCAGCCACGCGAACGGCTTCCACGTCGTCGTGGACGTCGCCGACATCCCCGGCGCGGAACTCCCGCTGGAGCGGGTCTTCCACTACGAGCATCCCGGCGTCGGCGGACGCAGCGTGATGCGCGTGCCGTTCACCGGAGGCTTCCAGCTCGACCTCCAGTGCCGAGACGACGACCGACAGGAGGCGTACGGCACCGAGGAGTCCGTACGCGGCTGGCTGCCGGCCGTGGTGGGGGAGGGGTACGCCGACCGGATCCTGTGGGTGTCGACGTACCGTTTCCTGCGCAAGGTCGCCGCCACCTTCACCGACCCGCACCACCGGGTGCTGCTCGTCGGCGAGGCGGCGCACCTCTTCCCGCCGTTCGGCGCACGCGGCATGAACAGCGGAATCGCCGACGCCGCGGCGGCAGCGGAGGCCATCGCCACCGGAGTGCCGGAAGCGGTCGCTCACTTCGCCGCGGCCCGGCGCGCGGCGGCCCTGTTCAACAGCGCCGCCGCCGGCACCGCACTGGACCATCTACGGCCCAGGCGGCGGATCGTCCGGGCCAAACAGCGCGCGGCAGCGGCACTCGCCCCGGTACTTCCGTGGTGCGGGGCCTGGCTGGAACACGCGCCGTACGGGCCGCGCAACGGCTCACCGGCAAGCGCAGGGCGGAAGTACTAGGGCACCTGTTACCAGGGCACCCGATGAGACACGTAGTGAAATGAGAGGAGTCTCTATGACGCAACCCGCAACCGCGGAGGGCCTGTTGGCCTGGACCCCGGGCAGTGGTCTGACCCGGGGTCTGGCGGCCGACACCCGACTGCTGGCCGCGGACTCGTGGCTGCTGCGCGACGGACTGGTGCGCGGCTTCGAGCGGCATCGGGCACGCTTCGAGCGCGCCTGCGCCGACTCCGGCGCCCCACCGCCCGGACAACTCACCGAGTTCTGGCAGGACATGACAGCGGCCCTGCCCCGCACGGGAACATGGTTCCCCCGTGTCGAACTCGTCCGCGGATCACTCCAGTTGAGGCTCCTCCTGCGGCACGCCCCGGAACTGGCCCCCGAAGTACGGGTGTGGGCGGCGGGTCAGCCCGATCCACGGACCGTGCCCCGCCGCAAGGGTCCCGACCTGGACGTCCTGGCCCGGGTCCGGCGGCGGGCGGCCGGACAGGGCGCCGAGGAGGCCGTACTCATCGCACCCTCGGGCCTCGTCCTGGAGGGATCGAGCTCAAGCCTCCTGTGGTGGGAGGACGACACCCTCTGCTCGCCCCCAGCGCGGCTGCCCCTGCTCCCGGGCGTCACCCTCGGGCTCATCCAGGAACGGGCCGCTGCCACCGGATTCCAACTCGCCCAGCGCGAGCGGACCCTGGAGGAACTGGAGGGCCACGAGGTGTGGCTGGTGAACGCCCTCCACGGGATCCGTCCGGTGGTGGCGTGGGAGGGCAGACCGCTGGAGGCGGGCCCGGCGGTGCGGGCCGAGGAATGGCGGAAATGGCTGGACGACATCATGGAGCCGTTGCCGAACACCTGAAACCGACCTGCGAGGGGATGCTTCTGCGACCCGCGACGATAACGGAAAATCCGAAACCGAAGGCGCCGGACGAATTCAATCGCCGGCGCCGTCGACCCATTTTCTGATTCAGACCGGATTCAGGCCTTCATCCATTATTTCAGGACCTCAGTTGGTCTTCTGCTTGGGCTCATAAGCCCCCGGAGCCATACGTTGCGCGATGGCGATGCGGTTGTACGCGTTGATGACGGTGGCCGCCCAGATCAGTGCCGCGATCTGCTCCTCGTCGAAGACCCCGGCGGCCTCCGCGTACACCGCGTCCGGGACCTGCCCGTCGTGCACCAAGGTCACTGCCTCGGTCAACGCCAGTGCGGCGCGCTCCCGTTCGGTGAAGAACGGGGTCTCCCGCCAGGCGCTCAGCGCGTAGATGCGCTGCTCGGTCTCGCCCTGGGCGCGGGCGTCCTTCGTGTGCATGTCGAGGCAGAACGCACAGCCGTTGATCTGGGACGCGCGAATTCTGAGCAGTTCGAGCAGCTCCGGCTCGATCTTGGCATCCCGCGCCGCGGAAACGGCGGCACCGTGCAGGGCGCCCATCGCTGCGGAGGCGTCGGGGGTAATTCTCTTGAGAGACACGCGGGTTATGGCATCGCTGTGGGACATGGGGTGACTCTATCCCCGTAAGGCGGCGCCGCGCCGGGGAATCAGACGGAATTCCTCCGTCTCGTGGGCAAGGGCCGGCGGAAAGCGGCCGGTTCGCCCTTGCGGGCCAGCAGATGGGCCTGCTGGAAGCCCCGTTCGTCGTCCTCGTGGGGCTCCCGCACCAGACGCGCCACCTCGACGAGCCCTCTCGCGCGCAGCAGGCCGGCGACGGGGCCGGGCGACCAGCGGTAGGCGAGCGCCACCTTGTGGTCGAAGGCCTCCGCGAGCTGAGCGGGATCGTCGAGAGCCTGGAACGCTACGAGCAGATGGCCGCCCGGCGCCAGCACCCGGTGGAACTCGGCGAACACCTCCGGCAGCCGCTCCGGCGGAGTGTGGATGATCGAGTACCGGGCGAGGATCCCGCCGAGTGCGCCGTCGTCGAGAGGCAGTGCGGTCATCGAGCCCTGATCGAACCGCAGCTCCGGATGCGCCTCACGGGCGATGGCGATCATCTCTGCCGACAGGTCGACGCCGAACGCGGTCAGCCCCAGCGAGTGCAGCAGAGCGGTCACATGGCCGGGCCCGCAGCCAAGGTCCGCGACTGGCCCGGCGCCGTCCGCCCGTACGTACTCGGCGAACGCGGCGAGCATCGCCCGGTCCAGGGGCCAGTCCTCGAGCCCGTCGGCGAACAACTCGGCGTAACGGGCGGCTACGGAGTCGTACGCCGTACGGGTGGTGTGCAGGAAGTCCGGCTCGATCATGGAGACGTACCGTAGTACGCCTCATCGGCCTCACGGTCGGGTACTGGCCACCTCGCCCCGCCGGTGCACACGCCAGGCGAGCAGCCCGCCCAGGAAACCGGCCACCAGCCCCCAGAGCGCGGCGAACCCCAGCGCGGTCCACAGCCGTGCCCGCAGCAGGAGGTCACCGGACAGCCCGCCGCCGAGGTCACTGATGCCGAGGAACGACAGGCCGTAGTGCGCGTGGATCTTGCCGACGAGGCAGACGGCCAGAACCGTGAGCACGAGTGCCACCGCCATGTGCAGGGCGTGCTGCCAAAGACGCGTCCCGGCCGGTGAGCGTGCGGCCATCAGGAACGCGGCGCCCAGCACCAGCACGGCGTTGACGACGACCAGCCACCACACCTTGCCGTCGTGCTCGGAGAGCGTCCGCAGATCGATCCTCGAGATGTCCGGCGTACGCATCACGAGGTCCAGCAGCCGTGGCATGGGCAGCCCGAACGGCCCGTCGACGCGGCCCTCCCACGAGGCGCCCAGGCCGATGGTGAAGGCGAGCCAGACGAGATTGGGCAACCCGAGAAGGATCACGGCGAACGTCTCGACGGCATGCCCGCGCGTCGCCGCCACGACCAGGGCGATGAGGAGGCCGAGGACGACGTAGGCGAGGAGCAGCACGACCATCGCGAACGCGGCGGGCCGCACCGACTCCTGGAAGCGCAGCAGCCGGGCCGGAAGCGGGGCCTTCCGCGACACCAGCAGCGCGAGGGCCAGTACGCCCGCGAGCCACAGCAGCCCGAAGAACAGCGTCACCGGTACATCGGCCTCGAAGCCCACCCGGGGCGCCGCCTGCTCGCCGAACAGGTCACCGATGTCGCCGAGGCCGTCCTCCCCGAGCGAGATGTCGAAGGTCTGGCGGGCCGGCAACGAGAGCGCGATCAGGGCGACGAGCCAGACGGCCGCGATACGGGCGGCCCAGCCCGCCAGTTCCGGAGCCCCGGCCACGGCCCGGTGGCGCAGCGGCCGGAGGAATCCGGCGGCGATGACCAGGATTCCGGCGAGGGCCACCGACAGGGGGAGCACCGTCAGGTTCGCCTGGGTCTCGGCGAGGGCTCCGGCGTTGCCCGCGAACTCGACCGAACCGCCGACCGCCGCCACCACGGTGGCCAGGACGACCCGGGGAAACGCGCCCTCCGGCAGATCCGTCGCCCCGGCCGCCCACAGTCCGAGTGCGGCGACCACGACCATGACGATCACTCCTGCGAGGACCGCCACGACGGCCTCGCCCCAGCCATGGCGGGCCACTGCCTGGTCAGCGCGTGTCCGGTAGCTCACGCTGCCACGCTAGGCAGGGATTCGGCGGCCCCGCCTGCCGAGAGGGCCGACCGGCGTCAGCTTGCGGCAGGTACGGGACTGGAACACACAATGGGTTCATTACGGATAAATCCACGTGAAATTGCATGAAATGCCATAGCCTCTTACGCCGGGAAGAAGAGCCAGTGAGCGTCGAACCGCCGTCCTCCGGCCGCCCCACCGGACCGCCCTCGGGCCCGCTGTCCGGTGGGTCCCAGCCTCCTCCCTCGCAGCCGCCGGGTGACCGCGCCCCGCTGGGCCCGTCGGGCGGGGGTTCGGAGGCCGGAGGCCCGGGAGGCGGCGGCCCTTCCGGCCCCAGCGGCCCGCTCGGTCCGGCCGAGCCCGGACCCGGTGACGGACCAGGCCGGCCGTGGTGGAGGTCCGCACCCCGCGTCGCGGTCATCGCCCTCGTGGTCGCCGCCGCCGTGGTCCTGGCCGTCGTCTTCACCCGCCCCGACGGCGGCACCTCGGGCTCCGACAGCGAGGTCTTCCTCCAGGCCGCGGGCAAGTCGGGCCCCGACCCCTTCACCGGGTCGACGGCAGAGGACAGCTCGACCGTCCCCGAGACGCCCTCGCCCACATCCACCCCGGACTCCGGCAACGTGACGCGGGGCGTGGACGGTTCGGCACCCGGTCTCTACGGCGGTACGCGGAACAAGGCCAGCTGCGACGTGGAGAAGCAGATCTCCTACCTCCAGGACGCCCCGGCCAAGAACGAGGCCTTCGCCTCCGTCCAGGGCCTCGAACCGTCCGGCGTCCCCGGATATCTGCGCTCGCTCACCCCCGTACAGCTGAGGATGGACACCCGCGTCACCAACCACGGCTACCGCGGCGGCGCCGCCACCAGCTACCAGGCCGTCCTGCAGTCCGGCACCGCCGTACTCGTCGACGACCGCGGCGTACCCCGGGTGCGCTGTGCCTGCGGCAACCCGCTGACGCCGCCGGTTGCGCAGAAGAGCACCCCGAAGACGACGGGCGACTCCTGGGCTTCGTACCGCCCGTCGAACGTCGTGGCCGTCTCGCCCGCGACCCAGGTCATCAACACCTTCGTCCTCTACGACCCCGACAACGGCGAGTGGATCGAGCGGCAAAAGGGCGACACCGGCACCAAGGACAAGAAGACGAAGCCGCCCGAGAAGCGCCCGACCCCATCCGAGAGTTCGCTGCCCCCGTCTTGCCCGCCCGGTGAAACGACCGCGGAGACGGACGGCACGACCAAGTGCCCGTCGACCACTCCGGCCACTCCGGCCACACCGTCCACGCCCGACCCGGAAACGACGTCGCCGGACGAGGAAACGTCCCCGGAGCCCGAGCCCGAGACCTCCGAACCCCCACCGGACGAGCCCGCTCCGGACGAAGAGGATCCCGCCGATTCGCCGCCCGACCAGGGCTCCCCCGAAACGTAAGGGTGCCCCGGCCGCAGGCTCCGGGCCGGTCCCGGCGCCCTGAAAAGCCCGCACCCCCACCCCCCGCAGCCTTCCACGGGCGGGAGGGGACGTGGGCCGGTGCGTCGTATGCCCGTCGCGTACGTTCTGTCTCAGGTCACCTGCGCCCTGTGTGAGCCGAAGGGCCGTATGCCCAACTCGCGACGGGCTGACGCACCGGCCCACGGCCCCGCACCCACCACCCACCCAGGGGCGCGAGGAACTGCGTGCGCAACCACGACGAACTTGCACTCGCCCGCGAAACGAACCCACCACCCCCCGTGGGCGCCCCGCCCAACCGCCGGAGGCAACCCGCGATGAGTTTCCGGCCGAGCACCGGTCGACACACATGACAGCGTTCATCCACCAGGAGGTGCTCATGACCACCGACGGATTCACCACATGTCTCTGGTTCGACGGCCAGGCGGAAGAGGCCGCGGACTTCTACGTCTCGGTCTTCAAGAACTCCCGGCTCGGCCGGGTCCTCCGCTACACGAAGGCCGGGCCCGGCCCCGCCGGCACCGTCGTGACCGTCGAGTTCGTGGCGAACGGACAGAAGTTCGTCGCGCTGAACGGCGGCCCGGAGTTCAAGTTCAACGAGGCCGTCTCCTTCGAGATCCGCTGTGACGACCAGGACGAGGTGGACTTCTACTGGAACAAGCTCACCGAGGGCGGCGGCCAGGAGGGCCCCTGCGGCTGGCTGAAAGACAGGTTCGGCGTCTCTTGGCAGGTCGTCCCGAGCAGGCTCCTCGAGCTGATCGGCGACCCCGACGAGGAGAAGGCGGCCAGGGCGATGGACGCGATGATGAAGATGTCGAAGCTGGACATCGCCGCCCTGGAGAAGGCTGCCGCGGGCGAGTGAGCCGGAGCGGTGCACAGCGGCCGGCCCGCCGCACACCACCGCGGGGCGAGCCGGCCACTGCGCGCCACCGCAAAGGGCGACTCACCACTCGTAGGCGGACTTCGAGTCCTCGTACTCTCCGCGGCGGTGTCCCTCGGAGGGTGACCCCTCAGAACCCTCGAATCCCTCGAAGAGCGAGCCGGACCGGCGCGCGGACGGTTCGGCGTCTCTCCCGGCCGTGGCGCCCCGACGCCGCCGGGCGGGCCGGCCCTCATCCCCGTCACCCGTGTCCCCGTCACCCGTGACCAGGAGAGGGTCGAACATGACGATCGCTCCGGCCAGCACCAGAAAGATGACCGGCCCCATGAGCATGGGGAGCAGCAGCGACAGGGGCGAATCGCCGCTCTGGGCGCCGCCGGTCGTGTCGTGGAGATGCACGCTGACCGCGGCCATGCCCGTGTAGTGCATACCGCTCACGGCCACACCCATGACCAGACTGGCGCCCAGGCTGGTCATGAAGCCCCGGATCGAAACGGTCGCCCACAGCGCGGCGGTCGCGGCGACGACGGCGATCACGATGGAGAGCGCGACGGTCCCCAGGGCGTAGTGGATGCTCCCGTCCATCTGGATCGCCGCCATGCCCAGATAGTGCATGGCGGCGACGCCGAGACCGGTGACGATGCCGGCGACGGACAGCTTGCCGCCGGAGGCGCCGCCGTATCCCACGATGAAGACGCCGATGCCGACCACGGCGATCGCCACCAGGAGACTCAGCACGGTCAGGCCGACGTCGTAGCTGAGACGGGTCTCCTCGACCTGGAAACCGATCATCGCGATGAAGTGCATCGTCCAGATGCCGCATCCGATCGACACGGCCCCGAGCGCCAGCCAACCGGGCTTCGACGACTGCTTGTTGTTGAACAGGGTCCGGACGATGCAGCGCAGCCCCAACGCCCCGCCCAGGCAGGCCATGAGGTAGGCGGCCACCGGAGTGACAGCGCCGTAGCTGAATCCGTTCACTGTGCCTTGCATATGCCGATTCCCCCGAGAGCATGGCTACTTGGAAGGGGAAGGTTCGCTTTTCAAGAGCTGGCGTAGCAAGCCCTTACCGTCGGTACTCGGCCGTGCGGGCGCGGCCTGGCGCAATTACTGCCCTGAGGTGGCGCAATCCGACCGGTTGGGATGTGATCCCGCCCCGAACTCGACTGGCGTGATTCGACTGTTACCGGTGTTGCGCAAAGTCTTGACCGTGACTCGATCACGCCCCTACGGTGCCGCCGACGCTACGAACCGTGTTCGAAATGCCGCACAGTCAGGTCGAGTTGAGGGAGCCCGACTCCCGGAGCCGAAAGTCCGAGCCGCACATGCCCGAATCGCGCCACATGCGACGTCGCCGACGCGCCGACACCGACGGATGCTCCCACCCGTGCTCGTCGGCCGCCCGGCGTTCCCCGACATCTGAACACCGGTAACACCTGACCACCGGCCGAGCCGTGCCAACCAGCACAAGCGCGGCCACGTCGTCGAACCGGTTCGACGGCCCTCCTGAAAGGACGTCATCCATGCCATCCGCTGACAGAGCCGCGCGGCGCAGAGCCCCGGCCGCCCTGGCGCTGGCCCTCGGCGCGGGTCTGCTGGCCGCGCCGGCCGGCCCCGCGCTGGCGGCCGAACCGCCCAAGCCGACCGCCCACTACACCTTCGACCAGGACGACCTCGCCTCTGGCAAGATCACCGACAGCTCCGGCAACGGACTGACGGCGGACCTGGTGAACGGCTCCACCGCCCAGTCCGTCGAGGGCACGGGCGGAGGCAAGGCGCTCGCCCTGCCCGGCGGGCCGGACACGTCCAACGGGGCGTACGTCCGCCTGCCCCGCGAAATCATCGGCGACGCAAGCGACTTGACGGTCTCCGCCCGCGTGAAGTGGAGCGGCGAGAAGTCGTCCTGGCAGCGGATCTTCGATCTGGGCACCAACACCACGAAGTACCTCTTCGCCACCCCGTACAACGGCAGCGGGGTGCTGCAGACCTCCGTGACCACCGGCGGAGGGGGCGCGGAGAACCAGGTGAAGGGCTACGCGCCGCTCCCCGCGAACGAGTGGAAGACCGTCACCGTCACCCTCGACACCTCCGCCGGCCGGCTCACCACGTACCTCGACGGAGTGGCGGTCTCCTCCACCGAGACCAGCATCAAGGCCAAGGACGTGCTGGAGAGTTCGGCCACGGCCGCCGGTTACATCGGCAAGTCCCTCTGGCCGGATCCGCTGCTCAAGGGCGCGGTCGACGACTTCACCGTGTGGCACGCGGCGCTCAGTGCCGAGCAGGTGGCCGGCACCGTCCCCGCCGTGCCCACCCTCCAGGAGCTCTCGAAGACGTCCTTCGAGGCCCGTACGACGAACGGCACCGCCCCGACCCTGCCAGCCGCCGTCCGCTCCACGTACTCCGACGGCTACGACCGCGACACCCCGATCACCTGGGACGAAATACCGGCCGACAAGTACGCCCAGCCCGGGACGTTCACCGTGGCCGGAAAGGCGGCAGGGCGCGAGGTGGAGGCGACCGTCACCGTGGTCCGCGAGGGCCGGCTCACCGTCGACCTCGGCTCGGACACCGGTGAGTTCCACGGCGGCGCATCCGGCACCCTCTACGGCGTGTACGGGCCGGATGTCCCCACCAACAACCTCATCGAGGGCATGGGCCTGCGCACGGTCTCCACCAAGGCGCAGGATGGTCCGCAGCACCCCGGTGCCGACGCACTGGAGGTGGTCAAGCCGCTGGCCGACTCCACCGACGGTGACGTGTACATCTACATGACGGACATCCACCGCGGCTTCCCGTACCAGTGGCCGGGCGACACCCCGCAGGAGAAGGTCAAGCTCTACCGGGAGAAGGTCGAAAAGCAGGTCGACCAGGTGCTCAAACTGCCGAAGGAGTACCAGGACAACATCGTCTTCGTGCCGTTCAACGAGCCCGAGGGCAACATGTTCGGCACCGGCGAGTGGAGCTACAACAAGACCAGCTGGCTCAGCGACCCCGACGACTTCTTCGCCACCTGGGACGACTTCTACAAGCTCATCAAGGGCAAGCTGCCCGACGCCCGTATCGCCGGCCCCAACACCAGCGTCCTGTATGACCAGGTGAAGGGCTTCCTGACCCACACCCTGGAGGCCGGCACCCTCCCCGAGGTCATCACCTGGCACGAGCTGAGCCACCCGGAGGCGGTGCGCGACAGCGTCGCCAAGTACCGCGAATGGGAGAAGGACCTCTTCAAGGGCACCGACCGCGAAGGCACTCAACTCCCCATCAACATCAACGAGTACGCCTTCAACTACCACACCTCGGTCCCCGGCCAGATGATCCAGTGGGTCTCCGCGATCGAGGAGTCCAAGGTGGACGCCGACATCGCGTACTGGAACATCGACGGCAACCTCTCCGACTCCGCGGTGCAGTCCAACCGCGGCAACGGCCAGTGGTGGCTGCTGAACTCGTACGCCTCGATGAGCGGGCACACGGTGAAGGTGACCCCGCCGTTCCCCGGCGAGAACTACACCATGCAGGGCGTCGCCACGCTGGACGAGAAGAAGAAGCAGTCCCGGCTGGTCTTCGGGGGTTCCACCGGCAAGGGGCACATCACCTTCGACAACGTCCCGAAGGAGCTCTTCGGGGACCGGGTGCACGCCTGGGTGAAGGAGATCGACTGGAGCGGTCAGGTCGGCGACAACTCCGGCCCGAAGCTGCTCTCCGAGCAGAACCTGAAGGTCGGTGACGACGGCAAGGTCGTCGTCGACTTCGGCGACGGAGACCTGCCGACGCTGAAGGAGTCCTCGGCGTACGAGATCGTCCTCAGCCCGGCCGGGAAGGCGAAGGACACGCAGTCCCCGCCCGTGCGCTGGAAGGACTCGTACGAGGCGGAGGACGCCGCCCACACCGGGTCCGGCTACTCCAAGAACGGCCCGGAGGGCTCGCCGCGCGACGTGTCGAAGTTCTACACCTCCGGCGGCTACGACGTGGGCGGCCTGCGCACCGGCTCGGACGTCACGCTCGACTTCGCGGTGGACGTGCCCGAGGACGGCACGTACGACCTGAGCGTCTTCGCCAACTCCCTCAACACCTTCGACAGAGTGAAGGAGCAGGGCCCGACCAACGTCTTCCTGCGCGTGGACGGCAAGGCGGACAGCGAGCAGGAGTTGCATCTGCCGCTCGGCTACAAGTGGGTGGTGTGGGACCACACCGACACCAAGGTCAAGCTGACCAAGGGCAAGCACACCATCACGCTGGCCGCGAAGAGCGCCGACGGCAAGGGCGCCACGAAGGGCGACGCCATCGTCGACCGCCTCACCCTCTCGCTCCCCGAGGCTTCGGCGGGTACCCAGGTGTACGAGGGCGAGTTGGCCTGGCTGGGCGGCGGCGCCCAGCCCGTCTACACACTGCCGAAGCAGCCCGCCACCGGCTCGGGCGCGGTCCGGCTCCCGAAGGACGGGACCGCCACGTTCTGGGTCTACTCACCCGCCGACCGCGAGGCCACTCTCAAGGTCGACACCCTCGGCGGCACCGGCGCCCGGCTGTCCGTCAACGGGCACGACGTCCTGCGCCTGTCCAAGGGCAGCAGCAGCGCGGCGGTCTCCCTGACGGGAGGTGTCAACAAGGTGACGGTGACCGGAGGTTCGTCCGCCACCCTCGTCGACCGCCTCCGGGTCACTCCCACCGAGGGCGTGCTGCCGGCGCGTACGTACGAGGCGGGCGACGCCAAGCTCACCGGTTCGGCCAAGCTCGCAGACCTCTCCCTGGCCACCGACGGCACGGCGATCACCGACATCGGCGGTGATCCCGGCAACGGCAACACCGCGACGTTCACGGTCAAGGCCGACCGGTCCGGACTGCACGCACTGCGGGTCCGCTACTCCAACCCGGAGCAGTCCGAGGCCACCCACTACAACCCGGACCCGCTCGCCCGCCACGCCGACATCAGCATCAACGGCAAGGTGCAGCGAGTGAGCTTCCCGCACAGCTTCCACCAGAACAACTTCTGGGAGCTGACCATCCCCGTGCAGCTGAAGAAGGGGCAGAACACGATCGCCTTCCGCTCCGAGGAGCTGCCGAACTTCGACGGCACCTCGTACGCCTCGGACACCTTCCCCGGCGTACTGCTCCGCTCCCGCTACGCGCCGCTGATCGACCGGATCACCGTCGCCCCGTACGCAAGGGAGACCCGATGAAGTGATGACCACCGGCGGCGCGGCGATGAGGGCGCCGCGCCGCCGGTACCCACGCAGGTGCCCGGGTCCGTCGAGAGGTCAGCGGACCCGGGCACCTGCTGTTGGCGGCTGTGTCAGTTCGTCGCGGCGGTCAGCGCCTTGGTGATCGCCCGGGTCATGCGCAGGATGCCGGGGGAGCGGACCGGGCAGGGCCTGGACTTCTCGGTGGTGGGCGCCAGGCAGAAGTGCAGGTAGTCGTCGTCGCGGTGCAGGGCGGTGCGGTTGCTGCCCGGCTGGGTGCAGTACGCGGGGTGGTCGCGCTCGTATGCCGTGCACGGCAGGTGCTGGGACCAGGTGTAGCGGGCGTCGGCCGGGCCGACCTCCTTGCCGGCGTCCGCGACCAGGTCACCGGACGCGTCGGCCTGCTGCTCGTAGATCGCGTTGACGCGGCGGACCCGGTCGGGGGTGATCGGGTCCGGGCCCTGGAGCACCCACACGACCTTCGGCCGCTTCGCGCCCGACACGTTCGCGATCTGGTCGGTCAGTTTGCGGGCGTCGGAGGTGTAACGCGCGAAGTACCTGGCCGGATCCTTGCCGTGCGTGATCCCGTCCATGCACCACGTGTAGTCCCAGGCGTTGCCCCAGAACTGCAGCACCACGAAGTCCGGCCGCAGCGAACGCACCAGGGCAGCCGCCTTGTCCCTGGCCGGTACGAGCGACTTCTCGCCGGTGCCCTCGATGTAGTCGCAGAGCGTCGTTCCCGAGTACGGGGCGCTGGTGTAGCGCGCCTTCAACTCGTCCTGGAGGAGCCCGCCGAGCACCTTCTGGTTCTCCATCGCGAGCGAGTCACCGAGGTACAGCACCGTGGGCCGCTTCGCGGGCGCCTCGGGCGCGGCGGAGGCGGGCGGCCGCTGCTGTTGTGTGGTCGAGGACGGCGAGGGACCCGGAGCCTTCGCCGCCGCTGTGCCGGGAACCGGCCGCTCGGGCTGCGCGGTCCCGGGCCCGGACGAGGGGTCGCCGCAGGCTGCGAGCAGCAGCAAACCCGCCAGCACCCCGCCGGCCCACGTCCTGCCCATGCGGCAACTCCCGCCCCAGCCACCGAAAACGGCCCCCAGACAAGCACAACGGGGCGCGCGGGGGAAGTGCTCGGGCAGCCAACGCGGTCGGTGACTTCAGAGCTCGTTCCGTGTCAGCCGCCGTGCTGCCAGAGCGAGTTGGAGCCGCAGATGGCCCTGCGGTGTGCGTACCGGCCAGCCGAGCAGGGACTCCGCGTGGGCCAGACGGTCCTGGAGCGTGGAGTGGTGGACGTTCAGTTCGGTGGCCGCTGTGCGCCGGCTCGGGGAGGTGATGACGGCGTACAGCGTGGGCAGGAGCCACGGGCTCGCCGCGGCGGCCTGGTCGAGGGCGCGTACGTCGGGCGGTGGCTCCGTGGCCGGGGTGACCACGGCCGCCAGGAGGGCGAGCGTGCCGAGTTCATCGGCGTGGACGATGCGGGGGCCCGGGTCCTGGTCGGTGCCCTCGGCCGTAAAGCGCAAGGCCGTGCGGGCGGCGGACCAGGAGCGCGGAAGTTCCAGGACGGGGACCGCCGGGCCCACGCCCACCCGGCTCTCGTCGGGCAGCTCCGGGCCGGGGGCCGGCTGGACGAGGGCCCGCTCGCCGGAGGCAAGGCTCAGGGAGGGTTGCCTCACCGGGTCGCCGCGAAGGGCAATCGCGCGAGCCCGGCTGTCCGGGCCGAGACCGAGCCCGCGCGCCGCGTGCAGCCGGGCTGCCTCCGCGGCCGTCGGATCGAGCACCGTCTCCAGCAGGGCCGGATCGTCGGCCGGGCCGTGCACCGGCGCCCGCCCCCGGGTGCGGTCCAGGACATGCCGGGCGGCACTCGCGGTCCGCTCAAGGACCATGGCGTCGACCACCGTCCGCGGTCCCGTGCGCTCCAGCCACACCGCGGGCGCCCCACCGGGAGTCAGCGGCGCCGAAGGCCACTCGGGGCGCACGGGCCCGTTCTCGTCGCGCCGTCGCCCGTCGGGCTCGACCCGGACCCGTACCTGCCTCGCCTTGTCGACGAGCCGCGCGGGGCAGCCGGACAGCACCGCCGCACCCCGCACAAGGGCCTCGAGCCCGGCGCGCCCCTCGACCAGCCGGTCGAAGTAGGCGATGACCTGGACGGCGGCTCCGGCGTCCGGGTCGAGCGCGGCCAGGCGGCCAGCCAGCTCTTCCATCTGCTCATTCTCGGTCAGGAATCACCATTTGGTGCCATGAGTCGGCAGTCACCATGTGCTGTGCGCCGATGAGTGTCGTGTCACTCACCGAGCAGTCGGTGCAGCCACCGCATCCGGGCCGCCCGGGCGTCCTGGGACAGGGCGGCCTGCGGGGCGAGTCCGTCGAAGGCGTGGAAGCCGCCCGGCCATACGTGCAGCTCGGCCTGGCCGCCCGCCTGCCAGATCCGGGACGCGTAGGCGACATCCTCGTCGCGGAAGGTCTCGGCCGAGCCGACGTCGATGAAGGCCGGGGGCAGCCCGGACAGGTCCTCGGCACGTGCCGGAGCCGCGTACGGGGAGACGTCCGCGGTGCCGCGCGCCTCACCGAGCAGCGCGGTCCAGCCGGTCTCGTTCGCCGTGCGGTCCCAGATGCCGAGACCGGCCATCTGGTGGGCGGACGGGGTGTCGTTGCGGTCGTCGAGCATCGGGCAGAGCAGCATCTGGCCGATCGGACGCGGCCCCTTCCGGTCGCGGGCCAGCAGCGCCACCGCCGCGGAGAGCCCGCCGCCCGCGCTGCCGCCCGCCAGGATGATCCGGTCCGGGTCGCCGCCGATGTCCTTGGCGTTCTCCGCCGTCCACAGCAGGCCCGCGTAGCAGTCCTCCACCGGAGCCGGGTGCGGATGCTCCGGAGCGAGCCGGTACTCCACCGACACCACGACCAGGCCCAGCTCCTCGGCCCACTCCATCGTCACGTCCAGACCGAGCCGGTTGTTGCCCAGCACCATGCCGCCGCCGTGCGCGTGGTAGAGCACCGGCCGCGGACCGGGCGCGGTCGTGGGGCGGCAGATCAGCAGGGAGATGTCGGGTGCGCCCTCGGGACCGGGCACCGTACGCTCCTCGACCTCGAAGGCGCCGTCGCGACTCAGGTCCTCGTTCGTCGGCAGATCGAAGGGGCCGTCGTCGCCCGCCTCGCGCGCCATCGAGATCCACTCCGGCAGGAGGGTGGTGGGCGCCTGCTCGCCCATCACGGCGAGCGCCGCGGCCAGCTCGGGGTCGAAGGGCGGGGGAGTGATGGTCATCGGGTCCTCCTCGATGCGGCGTCGTTGCCTTACGCCGATCCTCACCGGCCCGGAGAGGCAACGGGGCCCGCCGTCCGGCGGAAGTCTCCCGCAGGACGGCGGGCTGCGTAACCCTGTCGTTGCAGGTCGGGACAGGCTACGGCTCATGCCGCCCGGAGCCGGTCCAGCCGGATACGGCTTCGGGCGCGACCACTCGCCACGAATACGGCTCTGCTGCCGAAGCCTGCCGAGTCACCGCTTCTTCGCCGACGACCTCACTTCTTCTCCTCGAACGTCACCGGCCGGTCGTCCCTCAGCTCGGCGAAGAGCTTCTTCGCCTGCGCATCGTCCCACTTCACGGCGTCGCCCTTGGAGGTCCGGAAGCCGAGGGACGACACGGGCACATTGATCTGTTTGCCGCGGCCGGCCGTGACGCTCCTCATCGCCTGGAACAGCGACGCCAGGGTGGACAGGCTCATGCCCTTGTCCACAATGAGCGTGTCCAGCCCTGCGCTGGTGGCCGGATAGAGCTTGGACGGGTCGAGCGCGACACCCGGTGTGACGGCCTTGCGGGCGAGGGCGGCCAGGAATTTCTGCTGGTTGCGGGAACGGCCCAGATCGCCGTGTGCCTCCTGGTGGCGCTGGCGGACGAAAGCGAGCGCGTTGCGGCCGTCGAGGTTGTGGCAGCCCTTCGTCAGGTTCAGTCCCGACTTCTCGTCCTTGATGTTCCTGTCCACGCAGATGTCCACGCCGCCCACCGCGTTCACGATGTTCACGAAGCCCGCGAAACCTATCTCCGCGTAGTGGTCGATGTGCAGACCCGTGTTGAGCTCGATGGTCCGGATCAGCAGTTCCGGACCGCCGAACGAGAACGCCGCGTTCAGTTTGTTCTTCGCCGGGCGGTAGTGCACTCCCGTTTGGGGGCGGATGTGCGCAGGGATGGTCACCCATGAGTCGCGCGGCAGGCTCATCATCGTGGTGCCGTTCGCGCCGGTGTGCAGCAGGATCATCGAGTCGGTCCGGCGGCCGTCGGCGGCCGAGCCGCCGGTGTGCAGATCCTTGATGGCCTCGGCGGAAAGGCCCGCACGGCTGTCCGAGCCCACGATGAGGTAGTTGGTCCCTTTGCCGTGCGGGACACGGTCCGTGATCTTGCCGAGGTCCACATCGCGGTTCAGTTCGACGTCGGCCCAGAGGTACGTGCCGACGGATGCGACAAGGAGCAGGCAGAGCAGCAGGATCACGGCTCGTATGATCCTGCGGGCCCGGCTGCGGGGAGTTCTGAGCGGCCGGCCGGATCGCCGAACGCCGCCCCGACCGCCGAATCCGGGAGGCCTGTTGGGTGCTCCGGCACTCGTTTCCCGCTGATGAGGGATGAACACGCTCGGTGCGCCTGGGTTCAGCGATGCGTTCGGTGTCTGCGCCGTGTGCGGCCGGGGCGCGTGGTCGGTCCGGTGCCACACCTCTCCCTGGATGACATGGTGCGCATCCCACTGTTCGTCGAGCCCGTCGGTGTGGGGCCACCCGTACTGCCGATCATTCATGAGCGGTCCTTGGTCATCTCGATGTCAGCTCTGTTGCCTGGGCGGGTTGACCTATGTAGTCGGCGGCGGTGCCGGAGCGCTGCATGCGATGCCACTTCAGCCGAGTGCCGAGGACAATGGCGACCAGGGACTGGATGACCACGAGATACATCAACTGTCGGTAGACGAAGAGCTGGAAGGGCATCGACCACAGCGCCCTCCTGCGCTCACCGTCCAGCCGCAGCGCGTATCCGGCGGAGGCCAGCTGGACGAGGAGGAAGGCGAGCCATACACCGGTCGACTGCACGGGGTTGAGGAAGAGCGCCCCGTACAGGGCGAAGAGGTCGACGATCGGCGCCATCAGCGGCAGCGCGACCTGGAAGAGAGCGAGATAGCTCAGGCCGCGGCGCCCGAAGCGGCCAGCAGGGCCCACCTCGAAAACGGCGCCGCGGTGTTTCCACATGGCCTGCATCGTGCCGAAGCACCAGCGGTAGCGCTGCCGCCACAACTGGCGCAGCGAGGTGGGCACCTCGGTCCAGGCGACGGCGGACTCCTGGTAGACCACCCGCCAGCCGGCCCGCCACAGGGCCATCGTGAGGTCGGTGTCCTCGGCGAGGGTGTCCTCGCTGACCCCGCCGACGCCCATCAGCGCGTCCCGGCGGAAGGCGCCGATGGCACCGGGGACCGTCGGCATGCACTCCAGGACCTCGAACATCCGGCGGTCGAGATTGAACCCGAAGACGTATTCCAGGTGCTGCCATTTGCCGAGCAGCCCGCGTCGGTTGCCGACCTTGGTGTTGCCGCTGACGGCGCCGACGGCGGGGTGCGCCAGCGGCTGGATGAGCTCGTAGATGGCGTCCGGTTCGAAGACGGTATCGGCGTCGACCATGACCACGATGTCGTACATCGCGTGGGCCAGTCCGGTGTTGAGGGCGGCGGCCTTGCCCGCGTTGGGCTGGCGGATCACCCTCACCCGGGGATCGTTGATCCAGGTGGCGAGGTCCGCCGTCTGATCCGTCGACCCGTCGTCGATCACGATGATCTGCAGGTACGGATGTGTGGAGGCGAGCAGGGAATGGACGGTGGATTCGATACCCGCCTCTTCGTTGTAGGCGGGTATGAGGATCGTCACCGGGTCGTTGATCTCCCGCAGCCAGGGCGCTCCGGGACGGAGGCGCGTGAGACGCCGGACATGGGCGCGGGCGAAGAAGACGAGGCTGATGAGCCGCAGCACCCCCAGCGCACCAGCCACGGCGAGCACCCAGGTCATGCCGTTCGCGAACGCGTGCCCCATGGTCGTGACCAGGATCAGGCCCTTGCCCTGCCCTCGTTCGACTGTGGTCGCCGATGTGTCGGGAGGGGCCAGCCGGAGACCGGCCGTCACCGTGGTGAATTTCTCAATATTTCGGTTGTTGAGCAGTTTTTCTGTCTCTTTATAGGCAAGTTCCGTCTGACTGAACTGCCGGATCACGCCCTGTGACGGCTTTCGGTACCACGGGTCGGCCGCGACCAACAGGTAACCGTCCGCAGCAGCGCGTCGAGCCGCCTCCCACTCGGCGCCGCACAGCGTGTCCGGCGAGGTCGTCTGCGGCATGCGCAGCAACGTGGTCCGGACGCCCGCCGAGCCGGCCAGCGCCGTCTGCGTGAGCGACAGCTCCATCCGGGAGCGGATGGCCGACGACGCGCCCAGGTCGGCGCCGGTGTAGGTGTTCGATCCGATCTCGTGGCCCTCGGCGCGGATCCGCCGCACCAGCTCCGGATGCCGGGCCGCCTGGACGCCGAAGAGGAAGAAGGTGGCGTGCACGTGATGCTTGTGCAGCAGGGTGAGCAAGCGCGGTGTCCACACCGGGTCGGGTCCGCCGTCGAAGGTGAGCGCGACGGTACGGGCGGGCATCGAGGCGGATTTCACCTCATCACCGTCGATGCGCAGCACCGGACCACCCCGGCTCACGGTCTTCGGCACCGGTTCGGTGCAGTCGTGCCGGGTCGGCGCGGCGTCGACCTCGTTGTTGGTCCAGCCTTCGAAGAGCAGGGAGGCGAACATCACGGGGAGTACAAGACTCAGCAGTAGCCAGTGCCCACGCGGCTCGCGGGAGCGCTTGTGCCGCGCTCTCACGTGACGGCTCATACGCCCGCGCCCAGCGTGTCATTAATCACATGCCACTTGATGCATTTCCGGCCACGGCAGGGGGTGCGTCTGACGGTGGTGACTGCGTGGCCCAAGGCCTTTCTGCTCCGATCAGAGGGGTCGTGACATGACGCATCAGTGCATGTCTTGTGGGCTTCTGTGGTTCGGCTGCCCTCACACATGGGGGGCGAGTGTAGCCATGGTGAATCTCGTGAGCATGTCTGAAACCAACGGCAACCTTTTCGGCTTCTGTGGCTGGTGTGACACCTGACGAAGCCGCTGCGCTGGAGGGGGTAAGCGCCCATGGGCCCATGGCGCGCTGTCCAGCCCCTCACCCGTCGTCACCAACTGTCGTGAGCAACCTTCATGCCAACAGATCAGCGCACGAGTCGTATCGACTCGAGTCGAGAAGGCATCGCCGCCGGCGTCGCCCCGAAGGGAATGGGGTCCGGCCGTCCGGCGGACGTCTCCCGCGAGGCAGTGGGCAATGTCACCGTTTCGTCGCAGGTCGGGCCTGCCCTACAACTGACCCTCCCCGGAGTCGGTCTAGCTGGCACAGATCGCACCACGGAGGAAAGGGAAAGGCCGACATGGGGGACATACGCAGACGGGGAGCCGTCGTACTCGGAATCACCGGACTGGTGGCGCCGCTGACCGTCGCGCTGGGCGCGGCGCCCGCGCAGGCGGCGACCTGCACCACGCAGACCGGTCCGTATCAGAAGCAGGTGGAGAGGTTCCTCGGCCGGACCGTCGACGGCAGGCAGTCCGCCGCCGACTGCCAGGCGATCAAGGCCTTCCAGACCAAGCACGGGATCAAGCCGAACATCGGGTACGCGGGGTCGGTCACCTGGGGCGTGATGGACCTGATGCAGAAGCAGAAGGCCGTCGGGAACAATCCCAACAGGGACGGCAGGTGCCCGGTCAACAAGGGCCGCATCGCCTGCGTGAACCTGACGCTGCAGCTCAGCTGGATCCAGGACGGCAGCAGGCTCGTCTACGGCCCGGTCCCGGTCCGCACCGGACGCAACGGATACGAGACCCGTACCGGCCTGAAGAAGATCTACTGGCGGAACATCGACCACGTCTCGACCATCTACAACGTGCCGATGCCCTACAGCCAGTTCTTCGACGGCGGCCAGGCCTTCCACTCCGTGGGCGTGAGCATGTGGAACCCGCCCGGCTCGCACGGCTGCGTCAACATGACGAAGACCCACGCCAAGAAGTACTGGTCGCTCCTCAAGAAGAACGACGACGTCTTCGTGTACGGCCGCAAGCCGGGCACCTGACCGGTCGGCCCGGCTGCCCCGAAGGGCAGCCGGGCCGGAGTCGATGCAGGGCCGGTCACGCCTCGGGCGCGTCCCCGAAGTCCGGTATCTCCAGCCTTGCCCCGCCCTGCCGCGCGGAGTCGTGCGCGACGATGCCCGGCAGGGTGTAGCGGGCGGCCACCCACGCGTTCACCGACGGCAGGGTGCGCGTGTTCACCGCGGTGACGAAGTCGTCCACCAGGAAGTGGTGGCTGCCCTCATGGCCGTTGTGCAGATGGTCGAACTCCCGCGGCAGCCGCGAGCGGTCGTGCACCGGCGCCGACCCGGACGTGAAGGCCGCCCTCAGGTCCGGCGCGATGTGCTGGAGCGACGGGTCGTCGGGGGACATGGTGGGCTTGGGCTCCAGCAGCTCGCTGATGTCCTTGACGCCCTTCTTGTCCTGCCACAGGGCCACCGTGGCGAGCTGCTCCATGCTGGCGTCCGTACCGAAGAACCGGAACCGCGACTCCCTGATGTGCGAGGGGTATCCGACCCGCCGGAACTCGTTCGTACGGAACGAACCGCCGCCCGCGACCTCGAACAGCGCGCTCGCATTGGAGAAGTCGTTGCCGAACCGACTGACCTCCTGGTCGAAGACCCCGTCACCGCGGTCGTCCTTGACGCCGATCGCGGACACACTCACCGCATGCGTCTGCCAGGCACCCAGCACCCCGCCCACCGAGTGCGTCGGGTAAAGCAGCGGCGGATAACTGGCGGTGGACTTCCAGTCCTCGCCGCCGCTGTACTGATAGGCCTCGTAGAACCCGAGGTCCATGTCGTGCACATAGTCGCCCTCGGCGTAGAAGAGCCGCCCGAACGCGCCCTCGGCGATCTGGTTGCGGGCGTGCACGGTCGCCGGGTTGTACTGGCTGGTCTCACCCATCATGTACGTCAGACCGGTGGCGCGTACGGCATCGATGATCGCCGCGATCTCCTCCGCAGTGATCGCCATCGGCACCGCCGAGTAGACGTGCTTGCCGGCGTTCAGCCCCTGGACCACCAGCGGTCCATGGGTCCAGCGCTGCGTGAAGACCGCGACGGCGTCGACCGTCTCGGACTCCAGCATCGCCTCGTACGAGGGGAAGGTGCCCGACAACCCTTCCGCGGACGCCAGTTGCTCGGCCCGCTCGGGCAGGAGGTCGGTGACGAAGACCTCGCTCACACCGGGATGGGCCAGGAACAGCTTGGCGAACTGGCCCGAGAACTGTCCGGCACCGACGATGCCGAGGGAGAACGTCATGTAGGGGGTGCCCTTCACTGGTCGAGTCACTGGTCGAGGATGAGATTGATCTGGTCGTTGGTCTCGTCGAGGCTGCTCACCGGCTTGCCGTTGCCGTAGATGTCCTCCATGGCGGGATGCATGAGCGCGGTGACGTCGGCCGCGTAGTTGGTGATGGGGTAGGAGAACGTCCGGAAGTTCTTCTTGTCGGCCACGGGCTCGGTGAAGGCCGTGACGTCGATGCCCTTCTTCTTGTAGGCGGCAGTGGCGGCCTCGGTGCCGGCCGGTGTGGCGGGGAAGACGACCCCGGCCTTGCCGACCACGGTCTGGCACGCGTCGGAGGCCAGGTACGCCACCCACTTGCGGGCGTTCTCCTTGTTGTCGGAGGCCTTGCTGATGGAGTCGGCGAGGCCGTTCATCATCGTGGCGCGCTTGCCGGTCGGACCGGCCGGAGTGAGGGCGGTGCCGACGTCGATGCCCTTGGTGCCGTAGTACGTGGAGATCATCCAGGCGCCGTCGAAGACGGCGGCGGCCTTGCCCGCGGCGAACTGCGTGATGCCCTGGTTGGACTGGATGTTGTAGTCGGAGAAGGGGGCCATGTAGCCCTTCTTCGCCAGGCCGAAGTACCAGTCGATGGTGGACTGGAAGGTCTTGCTGTCGTACTGGTATTCCGTGCCCCACCGGGCCTTCTCGGTGTAACTCCAGCCGGTGGAGCCGGTGAAGGGGCTCCACTGGGTCTGGCCGTCGCCCATGCCGCCGCCCTGGGTGGCGAGCCCGTACACCTTGACGTTGTTCTTGTCGAAGCCCGGCTCGTCGCCCCGCTTGCCGTTCTTGTCGACGGTCAGGTGGGCGATCGCCTTCTCGAAGGTGCCGCCGTCCTTCGGGTTCCAGGAGAGGCCGCCCAACTGCTCGGCGGTGAGACCGGCGTCCTTCACCATCTTCTGGTTGTAGAAGAGCGCGACGGTGTCCCAGTCCTTGGGAGCGCCGTAGCGGTGGCCGTCCTGGCCGATCCAGCTGGCGGCGAGCCCCGGCTGGTAGTCGTCGTTCTTGATGCCCACGTCGTCGAGCGGCTCCAGCACCTGAAGGTCGGCGAACTGGCCGAACTTCTGGATGTGGTCGGTGAACACGTCCGGCTGGGTACCCGCGATGAAGCCGGCGGTGAGCTTGGTCCAGTAATCGCTCCAGCCCAGCTGCGTGATCTTGACCTTCAGGCCGGGGTTCTCCTTCTCGAACCCCTTGGCGCAGGCCTGGTAGGCGGGCAGCTGGTTGGAGTCCCACAGCCAGTACGTCACCGTGTTCGCGGAGGCCCCAGTGGAGTCGCCCTGCGCGCAGCCGGTCACCAGGGTCAGCCCCAGCGCTCCGACCAGCGCGGTCAGCGTACGAAGTCGCATGGTCATTCCCTCACTTGATCCCGGTGAAGCCGATGGAGCTGACGATGCGGCGGGCGAAGCAGGCGAACAGCACCAGCATCGGCAGCGCGGCGATCAACGTCGCCGCCATGAGCCCGGACCAGTCGACGCCAGTCGCCGGGGTCTGCGCCCGGAAGACCGCCAGCGCCACGGTCAGCACGCGCGAGCTGTCGCTGTACGACACCATCAGCGGCCAGAAGTAGTCGTTCCAGGACGTGATGTAGGTCAGCACCGACAGCGTGATGATCGGTGTCGACGCCATCGGCAGGACGACCCGGAAGAAGATCTTGATCTTTCCGGCGCCGTCGAGCAGCGCCGCCTCCTCGACCTCCCGGGGGATGTTCATGAAGAACTGCCTCAGGAAGAACACCGCGAAGGGCGTCATGAACATCGTCGGCAGCGCGATCCCCAACAGCGTGTCCACGAGCTGGAGTTCCTTGATGAGCACGAAGTTCGGCAGCAGCGTGAAGATGGTCGGCACCATCAGCCCGGCCAGGAACAGGGCGAACACTTTGTCCCGGCCACGCCAGCGCAGCCGTGCGAAGGCGTACGCGGCCATAGCGGAGAAAAAGATCTGACAGCCGGTGATCACCGTCGAGACACCCACCGAGTTCAGCAGATAGCGCCAGAAGTCGAGACCGCCGCCCGCGCCGCCCTGCGCGACCGCCTCCTCGGCCGACTGCAGACCGAGGGCCCGCTCGAAGCCGCTGGTGGTGAGGTCGACCGGCAGCGGGTTGGTGGGGTCGGCGCCCAGGCCCGCGTTGGTGGAGAGCGCGGTGCGCAGGATCCAGTAGAAGGGCAGCATGGTGATGAGGACGATCAGGCCCATCCCGGTCCAGGCCGCGGCCCGCCCGAAGGAGAACCTGCGCCGCTCCGGTCGTATCCCGGTATTGGTCGCTGTTACGGCAGCCATGTCGGTATCTCCCTTCCGTCAGCCGAGGTCGCTCTGGCCGGCCCGGGTGAGCCGGTACTGCAGGACGGTGATCGCGCTCAGCACGACCAGCAGGGCCACCGACATCGCCGAGGCGTAGCCGAACTGGAAGCGGCCGAAGGCGGAACCGTAGATGTAGAACTGCAGGACGTTGGTCGCGTTCGCCGGGCCGCCCGCGGTGGTCACCGCGACGGTGTCGAAGACCTGGAACGAACCGATCACCGTCATGATCAGCACCACGGCCAGCACCGGCCGCAGCAGCGGCATCGTGATCCGCCAGAACATCCGCCACTCACTCGCGCCGTCGACCCTGGCCGCCTCGTACATGTCGTTCGGGATCGCCTGGAGCCCGGCGAACAGGAGAAGCGCGGTGTAGCCGACGTGCCGCCAGACGTTGATCAGGGCGATGGTGGGGATGGCCCAGGTCTCGTCGGCGAGGAAGGGGACGCGGTCGGCGCCGAGACCGCTGATGATCTCGTTGCCGATGCCGAGCTGGGTGTCGAGCATCCACAGCCACACGAGGCCGGCGACGACGTTCGACATCAGATACGGGGTGAGCACGATGCCCCGCAGCAAGGACGACTGCGTGAGCCGCTGGAGGAGAACCGCGATCACCAGCGCCGCCACCGTCTGCACACCGATGTTGAGGACCACGTACTCGACGGTGACCCAGAGCGATTCCCAGAAGATCGGGTCGTTGACCATCCGGACGTAGTTGTCCAGGCCCACCCACTCCGCCGGCGTCAGCAGGTTGAAGTTGGTGAAGCTCAGGTAGATGCCGCGCAGGGTGGGCCACAGCAGGAAGACCAGAAAGCCCAGCATGGCCGGTGCGATGAAGACGGCCGCGAGGGCTCCGTCACCGTGCGGCCGGGCCTTGGCCTTCTTCACGGGGGCCACGGCTTCGCCACCGCTGAGTGGTAGGCGGGATGGTGGGCTGCTGGAGGCGACGGTCATCGGGGGACTCCCTGCTCTGCGGCTCGGCCTCGTGCCCCACTTACTTTTGATGCGGAATAATCTGCGCGTCAAGAGTCGTGCATGTACCTTCTCGAAGTGGTTCTTCTGGCCTGGCGATGGCCGTATCGTTTCCGTGTTGCTTCCACGGCAAAATAAAACATGCGAACGTGCGAGGATTCACGCCATGACCACACTTACCGCCAGCTGGCTGCCGCTCAGTCCCGGCGAGCGTGCCGTGGCGATCGAGGTGCTCACCCACGGCCCGCTGTCGCGCAGCGAACTCGCCCGGCGACTCGACCTCTCCGCGGGCAGCGTCACCCGGCTGACGAAGCCGCTCATCGAGTCGGGCCTGCTGGTCGAGGTGACCGAGGGCGCCACACTCGCCGAGGTGCGCCAGGGCCGTCCCTCCCAGCCTCTGGACATCGTCGCCGAATCCCGCAGGTTCGTGGGCTTCAAGATCACACAGGACATGGTGTACGGCGTCGTCACCACACTCAGGAGCGACATCGTGGCCCGCCGCGACCGTCCGCTCACCGGCCATGACCCGGACGAAATCGTCGACGTGCTAAGGGAGTTGACGGACGACTTCGCTCGCGACTTCCCCGGCCTCGCAGGCATCGGCATCGGCGTGGGCGGCCGTGCCCACGACCGGTCCGTCGTCGACGAATCGGCCTTCCTCGACTGGCGCGACGTGCCCCTGGGCCGGCTCGTCGAGGAGCGCACCGGGCTGCCCGTCGTCGTCGAGAACGACGTGGCCGCACTCGTCGAGGCCGAGAGCTGGTTCGGCGCCGGCCGAGGCCTCGACCGCTTCGCGGTCCTCACCATCGGCGCCGGCATCGGTTACGCCCTCGTGATCGGCGGCAAACGGGTCGCGACAGCGGAGGACGGAGTGGGTTACGGCCGTTTCTGGATCGTGAACCCCAACGGCCCGCTCACCCCCGACGGCCAACGCGGCAGCGCCGTCTCCCTGTTGACCATCCCCAACATCCGCTACCAGATCCATGCCGCCACCGGCCAGGACCTGTCGTACGGCGAGATCCTCACCCTCGCCGCCGCCGGTGATCCCATGCCCTCCCGTGTCATCGACGAGGCGGCCCGCGCCCTCGGCACACTGGTCGCCCAGATCGCCAACTTCGCCATGCCCCAGAAGATCCTCCTCGCCGGCGAAGGCGTGGGCCTGGTCGACGTCGCCGGACCGGCGGTCGAGGCGGCCATCCAGGCCAACCGCCACCCGCGGGCGGAACCGGTCAACCTGGAGACCAAGGTGTCCGACTTCCACGACTGGGCGCGAGGAGCGGCCGTACTAGCGATCCAGGTGCTGGTGCTGGGAGGCGTCGAAGCGTGAGGTCAGCGCACCAGAGCCGCTACGGCGCGGACGACTGCCCGCTGGTGCCGCTCAACTTCCGCAGTTCCCCGCCGACATCGGTGCGCAGCTTCTTCAGGAGTGCGGGCTGCGCGCCGATCGCCCATCTCGGGCCCACGAGGTACGTACCGCCGTAGACGGCGGCGGCATCCAGCCAGGTCTCCTTGTACTTCTCCTGCGGGAACGTGGTGACCGTCCAGTCGCCGCGCGAGGTCCGGCACACCCCTTCGCGCAGCTGATCCGCCTCGATGCGGATCTTCGGCTTGCAGCCGGTGAGTGACGCGATCACCTCGACCTTGGCCGGCGCCGGCGGCTGGGAGACCGTACTCGGGCTCGCCTTGCTCGCCGGCTGCGCCGACTCGGCCGAGCACCCCACCAGCAGGGTGCTCAACAAGGCCGCCGCGACGGTGCACAAGGGGCGGAGGCGGGATCTGGTCACCGTGGTTTCCTTCCTCGACAGGGGTGTGGACCTGGACATGGACCGGTTGTGCCAGGAGGTACGGGAAGTGGTGACGGCACGTTCAAGATTCGCCGAGGGCGGAACGCGATCCCCTTCCCGTCACGCGTCACGCTTCTAGGCTGGAGCGGTGAGCAGCCACGCGCCCAACGAAGCCCGCGTCATTCCCCTGCGACCGCGACCGGTACCGGCGGAGCCGACCGATCCTGCCAGTCCCCCCGAGCCGGCGCCCAAGGAGCCGCTGTGGCGGGACGTCGTGGGTGACGTCCTGCGACGCGAACGGCTCGCTCAGGAACGTACGCTCAAGGACGTCGCCGACGCGGCCCGGATCTCGATGCCGTATCTCTCCGAGCTGGAGCGCGGCCGCAAGGAGGCCTCGTCCGAGGTCCTCGCGGCCGCCGCCCACGCCCTCGGACTCAGCCTCGCCGACCTGCTGGCCCGCGCCCACCGCCAACTCGTCCGGCCCGCCCGGCCGCTCGGGTCCCGCACCGCGCACCGCTCCACCGAGGTGCAGTCGCGGTTCGGCGGTGTACGTCTCGCGGCCTGAGCCCGAGCGGACCGGCCCCGTCACGCCGCTGCCAGCACCCGTCGGCTGAGCACCTGGTCGGCCAGGCCGTACGCCACTGCCTCCTGCGCGGTGAACACCTTGTCGCGGTCCATGTCGGCGCGCAGGGTCTCCACGGAGTGATGGGTGTGCAGGGACAGCACCTCCTCGACCTGGGATCGGATGCGCATCATCTCCTTGGCCTGAATGCTGAGGTCGGCGGCCGTTCCCCGGGCGCCGCCGCTCGCGGGCTGGCCAAGCAGCACCCGGGCGTGCTCCAGGACGAACCGCCGTCCGGCGTCTCCACCGGCCAGGAGCACCGCCGCCGTCGAGGCGGCCTGGCCGACGCAGCACGTCGAGATGGGCGCGTTGACGTAGCTCATCGTGTCGTAGATCGCCATCAGCGAAGTGAACGAGCCGCCGGGCGAGTTGATGTAGACGGAGATCTCCTGCTCGGGAGCCGACGACTCCAGGTGGAGCAGCTGGGCGATGACGACGTTGGCGACGCCGTCGTCGATCTCGGTGCCGAGGAAGATGATCCGCTCGGCGAGCAGTTTGCTGTAGATGTCGTACGCGCGCTCCCCCTGCGGGGTGCGTTCGACGACGTTGGGGATCGCGTACTGGCTCATGTCAGAGTCCCATCCGTCGCTTCGAGGCGGCCGGGCGGACGTCGTCGAGCGACTCGACGACGCGGTCGACCATTCCGTACGCCTGTGCCTGCTCGGCCGTGAACCAGCGGTCCCGGTCGCCGTCGCGGGCGATCGTCTCCTCGCTCTGGCCGGTGTGCTCGGCGGTGATCCGTTCGACGGTCTTCTTGGTGAACTCGAGGTTCTCCGCCTGGATCTGGATGTCGGCGGTGCTGCCGCCGATGCCGCCCGAGGGCTGGTGCATCATGATCCGCGCGTTCGGCAGCGCGTAGCGCTTGCCGGGCGTCCCGACGGTGAGCAGGAACTGGCCCATGCTCGCGGCGAAGCCCATGGCGAGGGTGGCGACGTCGTTCGGGATCAGCCGCATCGTGTCGTAGATCGCCAGACCCGCGCTCACGGAGCCGCCCGGGCTGTTGATGTAGAGGCTGATGTCGGTTCGCGGGTCCTCGGCGGACAGTACGAGCAGTTGGGCGCAGACGCGGTTCGCGGAGACCTCGTCGACCTGCGTGCCCAGGAACACGATGCGCTGGCCCAGGAGTTGGGTGGCCAGGTGGTCGTCGAACCGTGACGGAGGCGTGTCGCCCTCCTCGGCTCGGGGTGTCAGGGCCGGGGCCCAGCCGGTCGTCCGGGACCGGCCGGTGGTGAGTGGTGCCATCGCTCCTCCTTGTGCTGACTGCCGCATCGCCGCGGTGCTTCCACCCTCGGCCCGAGGTGAGGCGTGGCGTAAGGGATCTCGGCCCGCAGCAGATTCGCCGACAGCAGAGCGCGCGGTGCCGGTCAACTGCCCGATGGCTCCGGCTACTTGGTGACCACGAGCGAGAACTCGTAGAGATCAGCGCGGCACAGCGACTCGCCGTACTCCACGACATGACCCGTGTCGTCGAACGCCGTGCGCCGTACAAGGAGGGCGGCGGAGCCCTCCTTGACGCCGAGCAGCCCCGCTTGACGGCCCGTCACGTTCACCGCACGGATCTGCTGGGTCGCCCGCACCACACGAACGCCATGGGTGATCTGCAGGGCTTCCGACAGCGAGCCCGTGAGCAGTGACTCGTCGAGGTCCGGGAAGCGCTCGGCGGAGAGGTAAACCGTCTCCAGGCAGATGGGGAAGTCGTCGCCGAGGCGCAGCCGTTCGATGCGGAGGAGGGTCGTGCCGGGGTCGACGCCCAGGGCGGTGGCGTGGTGCAGGTCGGCCTCCAGCCGCTGAGCGGCGAGCAGTTCGGCACTGGGCCGGTAGCCGCGCGAACGGAGATCCTCGGAGAACGAGGTGAGCGTCGAGGTCTTGGTGATCCTGGGGTGTGCGACGAAGGTGCCCACGCCCCGCACACTGCGGACGAGGCCGTCTTCGCGCAGCGCCTGGAGCGCACGCCGGGCGGTCGCCCTGCTGACGTTGTACCGCTGGGCGAGCTGCCGTTCGGTGGGCAGCGCCGTGTCGGGCCGCATCCGGGAGATGTCGGCCTCAAGCCGCCGTCGCAGCGCCTCGTGCTTGTAGGAGTCCATCTCCACGTCCAGGGTGCTGGGCTGCTGGTACTCCGGCGCCAGTGGTGCGTACGTACAGCCAGTGGTACGTACCACAGGGTGCCCAGGCTAAGTCGACCGTTCCCCTCGGTCAACGAACTGACGTGTACTGACGGCAATCTGGGCGGCAATCCCATCCGGGGGTCTGGGCAGCCGCATGCCCCTTTGGTACGGTCCACAGCCACGTCAGCGACTCCCCAGCCAGCGCCTCCGAAGGGGGCTGACGCACCGGTCCGCCCCGACGAGACCACGCAAGGAGGCCGATGATGAAGAGCACGCGGCGCTTACGCCGCCGCCTCGCCCGGGCGGCCTGCGCCCTCGCCCTCGTGCTACCCCTGACCGCCTGCGACGCCCTGACACCCGGGAGCACGGCCGCCGTTACGGGGCCCCGCAGCGTCCCGTCCTCAACCGCCGTGCCGGAGGGGGACGTCACCCTGCGCGTCCAGTTCGCCGACGCCCCGCTGATGGTGGACGCGCTGATCGCCGCGTTCGAGAAGGGCCACCCCGGGATCAGCGTGGAGCCGCAGTACAAGACGTTCTCCGACTACGTGCAGAACCTCAAGCTCACCATGACCTCCGACTCCGCCCCCGACATCGCGCAGTACGCGGTCGGGATGACCGACCTCGCTCAGGACGGGCACATCCTCGACCTGGCGCCGTACCGGGAGGCGTACGGCTGGGACGAGTCCATTCCTCCGGTCAGCCTCGACCAGCTCACCGCAGGGCTCAGAAGCGAAGCCACCGGCGGGCGCGCCCTGTTCGGGGTCCCGGCCGGTCTGTCGATGACCGGCATCTATTACAACAAGGAGCTCGCCGAGAAGGCCGGGATCGACGGTCCGCCCAGAACGCTGGCGGAGTTCGAGGACCAGCTCGCCGCAGCGAAGGACGCGGACCTGACGCCCCTCGGGGTCGGCGGCCTGGACACCGGCGGCCTGCACCTGTGGGCCGCTCTCCTCAACCAGACCATGCCCATGGACGATTACTGGGACTGGGTCAACGGCACCAAGGACGCCACCATCGAGAACAGGGCCGGGATCACCGCCAGCCGGCTCGTCGTCGAGTGGGGCCGCAAGGGGTACTACAACGAGTCCGCCAACGGCACAGCTCAGCTCGACTCCACCGCCCAGTTCGCCAAGGGCGACAGCGTCTTCCTGATCAACGGCAACTGGGCGGCCGGACAGCTGGCGACCACCATGGGAGACAACGTCGGCTTCTTCCCGATGCCGGGCGAGCAGGCCGGCGATCCCACGGTGGCCTCCGGCTTCAGCGTCGCCTACGCCGTCTCGTCCCGCACCGAACACCCCGAGGCGGCAGGCGCGTTCCTCGACTTCCTGACCTCGCCGGAGGCCGGCCAGATCATCAGCGACAACGGTTTCCTGCCGCCCAACCCCGAGGCCGTCGCGAAGCCGGAAGGCGTGCTCGCCGACGTCGCGGAGGGTCATCGGCGGGCCGTCGGCGACGACGGGATCACGACGTTCCCCGACTTCGCCGCGCCCGCGATGCTCGACCGGCTGCGTTCCGGGGTGCAGAAGCTCATCGCGGATCGTGTCGAGCCCGCGGACTACCTCGACTCTCTTCAGGACGAGTGGGAGGAACACCATGCCGAGTAGGCCGCCGGTCCGGCCTCCGGGCGCCCGTGGGCGCGGTCCGTGGCGCGGCTATGTGTACGTGCTGCCCGCATTCCTCGTCTACGTCGCCTTCGCGGTGCTGCCCGCCCTGCACACGGCGTACCTGTCGCTGTTCGAGTGGGACGGCGTCACGCTGGGCGAGTGGGTCGGCCTCGGCAACTACCAGGAGATTCTCCAGGACTCCGTACTGCGCCGGTCCGTGTTCAACGCCCTGGTGCTGGTGGTGTTCTTCTCCTTCGTGCCCATCGTGCTCGGCCTGGCGATGACCGGGCTGCTGGCCCGCTACCGGCGGCCCGGCATGGGGGCGTACCGCTTCCTGTTCATGCTGCCGCAGGTGATCCCCCTCGTCGCGGTGGGCGTCACCTGGCGCTGGCTGTACGGGGACGACGGGCTGGTGAACCAGGCGTTCGGCGCGGTCGGCCTGGACGGTGTGACGCGGGCGTGGCTCGGTGACTTCGACGCCGCGCTGATCGCCGTGGGCCTGGTCGGCACCTGGGTGCTGAGCGGCCTGTGCATGATGCTCTTCCTCAGCGGGGTGCAGAAGGTGGACCCCAGCCTGTACGAGGCGGCCCGGATCGACGGGGCGGGCCCGGTCCGGGAGTTCGTGTCCGTCACCCTGCCGCATCTGCGCGGCGAGCTGGCCGTGGCCATGACCGTGACGACGGTGGCCGCGTTGGCCAGCTTCGACATCGTGTACGTGACGACGAACGGCGGCCCCGGCGAGCAGACGACCGTTCCCGGTCTCCTCGTGTACCGGCTGGCGTTCTCCGAGGGCAAGGTCGGACTGGCCGCGGCTCTGGCCGTCGTCCTCGGCTGTCTGATCCTCGCGATCGTCTACCTCGTCAACCGTCTGTCGAGGACGGAGACATGACCGCAGACATGACCACCGCCAAGCGCTCGGAACGCTGGTCCGGCTACGGGCTCCTCACGGTCATGGCGATCGCCGTCGTGCTCCCGTTCCTCAGTGTCTTCCTCGCCTCCGTGCAGCCCGCGGGCACACCGGTGGTGGGCCTGACCTGGCCGGAGGAGTGGAGCTGGGGCAACTACGAGCAGGCGTGGTCGGTGGCCGCGTTCTCCGACCTCATCCGGCACAGCCTCATCATCGCCGTCGGTGTGGTGCCCGCCACCCTGGTTCTCGCCGCGCTGGCGGGCTACGCGCTCGGGACCATGCGGCTCCCGGGCGGCAACGCGGTCGCGGCCTTCTTCATCGCCGGCCTCACCATCCCGGTCGAACTGATCGTGGTCCCGCTCTACTTCGACCTGCGGGGCCTCGGCCTGACCAACTCGTTCCTCGGCGTGATCCTGGTGGAGATCGCGCTGTTCATGCCGTTCAGCGTGTTCTGGATGCGCACCCACTTCCAGTCCACCCCTCAGTCGCTGGTGGAGGCGGCCCGGATCGACGGCGCCTCACCGGCCACGATCCTGCTGCGGATCCTGCTGCCTCTGGCCCGGCCCTCCCTGACGACCCTCGGCCTGCTCGTCTTCATGTGGTCGTGGAAGCAGTTCCTGCTGGTGCTGGTCCTCATCCAGGACACGACCAGGCACACCGCCCCCGCCGGCCTCGGCTTCTTCGTCGGTCAGAACACCACGGACATCCCGACGCTGGCCGCGGGCACGATCATCGTGATGCTGCCGATCCTGATCCTCTTCGTGATCTTCCAGCGCAGCTTCATCGCGGGACTGCTCCAAGGGGCGATGAAGGGATGAACGAGCACTTGGAGAACGGGTGGGTCTCCCGGTCACGCCGCCCTGCGGGAGTCCGCGGACGGGTGGGATCGCTGGGACGGCGTGGTGTGCGAGGCGCGCTCGTAGGCAGCCGCCCACTCCAATACCAGCCGCTGGTACTCCTGCCGCTGCTCGCCGCTGAGCGTGCCACCTGTCCGCAGCCACAGGGCGCGGATCTCCTCGTTGACCTCGGCGGCCGAGCGCCCGGAGGCGTTCGGAACACGGTGTGGAGTGGTGGACATAGCGTGAATCATACGGGCCTCGCTGTGAAGGCCAGGTGAGTGGCCTCTGTCATTGCGGCTACTCACAATTGACTTGCTCTTCCTCCTGACGGAGGGAGATTCTGGCCTGCTCGCTCGGTGCTGTGCCGCTGGGCGGCATGGGCACGCGGCGCACCCGGTCAGTGGGGGTGCGGCTCCTCGCGGTGGACCGGGCCGTGCGGCGTCTCGCAGTGGGCGTCGTCGAATGCGCCGGCGCGGACTTCGAGGAGGTACTCGGCCGCGTGGTCGACTTGTAGCGTGGTGTGGCTGATCCCGTAGTCGCTGTGGAGCGTCCTCTCCAGGTCCCGGCGCACCGTGTGGCAGTCCGCGCCGGGGTCGACCAGGACGTGCGCGGACAGGGCGGGCTGCCCCGAGGTGATGGTCCACACATGGAGGTCGTGCACCTCGGTCACCGTGCCGTGTGCGACGAGCCGGTCCCCGATGGTGTCCGGATCGAGGTGCGCGGGAGCCGCTTCCAGGAAGATCCGCCCGGACTCGCGGACCAGTCCGTAGCCCGCCCTGACCATGAGGACCACCACGACCAGGGTCGCGATGGCGTCGGCCCGCGCAAACCCGGTGAGCAGCACGACCAGACCGGCGACCGCGGTGCCGATGAACGCGAACAGGTCGTTGAGGATGTGCTGGTAGGCGCCCTCGACATTGAGCGAGGTGCGGTTGGCCTTGGAGATGCACCAGGCGGCCGCAATGTTCACCATGATCCCGGCGAGGGCTGTGCCGAGCACCAGCCCGCCCTCCACCTCGGGCGGATCGATCAGGCGCAGCACGGCCTCGTACGCCAGCCAGGCGCCGAGCAGCAGCAGCGTGAGCCCGTTGGCCTGCGCGGAGAGGATCTCGGCCCGCTTGAGGCCGTAGGTGAAACCGCCGCGGGCCGGGCGCGCGGCCAGCCGCATCGCGATCAGCGCCAGCACGATCGACACGGCGTCCGTGAGCATGTGCGCCGCGTCCGAGATCAGGGCGAGCGACTGGGCGATGATGCCGATGACGACCTCGATGGCCATGAACGAGGCGATCAGTGTCAGCGCGATCGCGAGCCAGCGGCGGTCCGCGTCCGCGGCCACACCGTGCGCGTGCCCCCCGTGCCCGGCATGCCCGCCCGGCTCGTGTGCGTGGTGCGCGCTGGTCATGTGTTGCCCCCTCGATTCAATGGCCGACTCCCGCAGTGAAGCGCACCTTGCGGAGATCGGCAAAGGCTGCATCGGTGACCGTTGTCATCATCGTTAACAGGCCTCTGACCTGCCGCGATGCATCTGGCGGTCGGAAGCGGCCCCGGGCCTGCGAAGGCCGCCGGGGGCCCGCGGTCAGGCGCCGAAGAGCTGCGTCCAGTACGTGCCTGCCGCGCCGCCGCCCGCGAAGCCGATGCCTATGTGGGTGAAGGCAGGCTTGAGGATGTTGGCGCGGTGGCCGGGGCTGTTCATCCAGCCTCGTACGACCTCGGCGGGGGAGCGCTGGCCGCAGGCGATGTTCTCGCCGATGGTGCGACGGGTGCTGCCCGCGGCGGCGGCGCGGTGCCAGGGTTCGCTCCCGTCGGGGGAGGTGTGGGAGTAGAAGGCGCGGGCCACCATGTCCGCGCTGTGCGCCTGTGCCGCCGCGGTGAGCAGGGGGTCGGGGGCTAGGGGCGGCAGTCCGGCCGAGGCACGCTCGGCGTTGGTGAGCGCGATGACGTCGGCGGCCGTCTGCGCAAGCCCGCCGGGGGTGAGGGGCCGGGCCCACAGCGCCGTCCAGTAGAGCGTGCCGGAGCGGCTGTCCGGGACGTACGCCACGCCGGTCTCGGTGAACGCCGGATCGTGGAGCGTGCTGCGGGACTGCTCGCCCGACAGGCAGTACTCCACGAACTCGGCCGGGGTGCGCGGGCCGGAGACCAGGTGTTCGCCGATGGTGAGATACGCGTATCCGCCCGCGGTGACGCGCTGGTACACGGAGAGCCCGTCCGCGCCCTCGGAGCCGAGACGTCCCTGCGCGGCCATACCGGCGGCGTGGGCCCGGGCCGCGGCTTCGAGCCGGGCGTCGCGGGAGACGGACGGTGAACCGGCTGCGGCGCGCTCGGAGTTGACCAGGCCGAGAAAGCCGTCGGGGTCTGCGGCACGAGGGCCTCCGGCCGGTGCAGGAGATGGGATACGAGCGCTCGGTGCCGGTGCCGGTGCCGGTGCCGGTGCGGGTGCCGGTGCGGGGCCCGGGCGTCCGGTTGCCGTGCGCCCGCCGCCGCGCAGCCGGTCGAGCCCGGCACGCGCAACGCTCAGGGCCGTCGCGACACCCGTGCCCCTGGAGCCCGAGGCAGGAGAGCTGCCGGGAACCGGCGAGCCGCCTGGAACCGCGCCCCCGCCGGCGTGGGCGTCGGCGTCCTCGCTGACCTCCACGCCGAAGTCCCGTGCGATGCCTGCCAGTCCGTCGGCGTACCCCTGCCCCAGTGCACGGATCTTCCACGCCGTGCCCCGGCGGTAGATCTCAGCGAGCAGCAGCACGGTCTCCTGCTGGGGCCGCGGCGGGGTGAACCGGGCGAGGACACGGCCGCCCGGCCCGGTCACGCGCAGGCTCGGTGCGGGCAGCCGGCCCAGCGGAGTGCCGGGATCGGCGGGAGAGACGACCACGGTGACACGGCTCGCCCCCGGCCGCAGCGCGGGCGGGTCGACGCTGAGCGTCTCGCCGGTGAGGCGTGCACCGGGTGCGCTCGGCTGGTTGTAGAACACGAAGTCGCCATCTCCGCGCACCTTGCCGCTGTCATCGGTGATGAGCGCGGACACGTCGAACGGCCCCGGCACCTGAAGCGTCAGGGCGCCATCCGGCAGGGCCAGATTGCCTCCAGGAACCAACTCGCTCATCGTGCCGCCGCCCGTCGGGGTGCTGAATCCGCTGTACGCGCCCCGAGGGGCGTTGCCCGGACAACGTCTCACCGGTGAGCGGGGGTTCCCCGGATTGTGACGTCAGCAGGCCAGCTCCCGGGCGCGCTGCGCCGCCTCCCGCACAGAACCCCGGTGAACCGGCCCGTGCCCGGGCAGCAGTACGTCACCGGAGAGCGCCTCGAACGTGCCCAGCGTGGCGAGCGCCCCGCGCCGGTCGTGGTCGAACATGACGGGCAGCAACTGCCGGCCCTGCACGCGCGAGGTGGGATGTCCGCTGACCAGCGCGTCGCCGGAGATCACGATCCCCGCTTCCGGCAGGTGAAAGGCGCTGTGGCCCTCCGTGTGTCCGGGGGTGTGGACAGGGACGGGGCGGCCGGGGAGATCCAGGGGGCCGGCGGTGGGAGGAAAGCGCTGAGGGCTCGTCACCGGTACGGGCTTCGTGCCGCCGGAGCGCAGCGCCTGCACCGCCCAGGGCAGGACGCCCGGGCGCCAGCCGTTCTTGAGGATCTCGCCGATGGTCACCTGGTGGAGGAAGTCCCGGCGCGCGTGCGGGACTTCGGCCTCGTGGGCGTAGACCGGCGTGTCGTACGTACGGCTGAGGTATTCGGCCGAGCCGAGATGGTCGTTGTGTGCGTGCGTGATGAGCACGGCCGCGACCGCCTCGGGTGCACTGCCCACGGCCGACAGTGATTCGAGGACCTTCTCGCGGTCTCCGGGACAGCCGGTGTCGACCAGGGTGACGGCGTCGTCCTCGGTGAGGATCACCCAGTTGGTGTTGCTGCCGTGCACCAGATGGACGCCGTCGGCGACTTGGCTCGTGCGTGCCCGCATCATCATCTCTGACCTCAAGGTCCCTGACTGCCGGACCCAGCCAAGCAGATGGGCGGCGGGGTCAGCGCTGCGGGTCCGCGGAAGTGCGCAGTGACCTCAGGGCCAGAAGCAGTACGCCGATGTCGTCGAGGTACACCGGGTCGGGCACGAGGTCGGTGGGCAGGACCACGTAGGCGACGGCACCCCAGAAGACCCAGGGCGAGCCCGTCGGGAGCCCCGCGCGACGGAGCGCGCGCCGGGTCCGGACCAGCCGTACGAGAAACGCGACCGCCACCGCGAGAACAGCGGCCAGCAGGGCGGCGACCACGAGGACCACAATCCACGTACTGCTGTCCATGCGTCCTGCCTCGGCTCGTCCCGGCTTGTCCTGCTTCCCGTTCACCTTTCCCGGTCCGGTGGCTCGCCACGCGGCGTGGTGAGCCCGGAGCGGCGACCGCCTCGTTCCTACCCTGTGCTGTCGAGTGATCACCTGGAGAGAACCAGCGAACAGTTGGGGTGTGCCCATGAAGATCGCCTGCGTCGGCGGCGGCCCGGCCGGCCTGTACTTCTCGATCCTCATGCGGCGGCAGGACCCGTCGCACGACATCACCGTCTACGAACGGAACCCGGCAGGCTCCACGTACGGCTGGGGCGTGACGTACTGGGGAGATCTGCTCCACGAACTGCACGCCGGCGACCCGCGGTCGACACGCGCCATCCGCGACAGCTCGGTCCGCTGGAGCGACGGGGTCGCGCACATCGGCGACCGTACGACCACGCATCACGGCGACGAGGGCTACGGCATCGGCCGCCACCGACTGCTGGAAATCCTCGCCGAGCGGGCCGAATCCCTCGGTGTACGCCTCGAGTTCGGGCACGAGATCGCGGGCGGGGCGGAACTGCCGGAAGCCGACCTGGTGGTCGCCGCCGACGGCGTCCGCAGCGCGGTGCGCGAGCGGCACGCCGGCCACTTCGGCACCGAGGTCGCCTATGGCCGGAACAAGTACCTGTGGCTCGGCACCACCAAGGTCTTCGATTCGTTCACGTTCGCCTTCGTGGAGACGCCGCACGGCTGGATCTGGTGCTACGCGTACGGCTTCAGCCAGGACGCGAGCACCTGTGTCGTCGAGTGCTCGCCGACGACCTGGACCGGGCTGGGCCTCGACCGGGCGGGGGAGACCGAGGGGCCGGCGCTCCTCGAAGAACTCTTCGGCCAACTGCTCGACGGGCACCGGCTGATCGGCCGTACAGACCCCGGCAGCACAGACCCCGGTGGCACCAGCACGCGGTGGCTCAACTTCCCCACCCTCACCAATCGCACCTGGTCCCGGGGCAACCTCGTCCTGCTCGGCGACGCCGCCCACACCACGCACTACTCCATCGGCGCGGGCACCACGCTCGCCCTTCAAGACGCCATCTCCCTGGCCGGTGCCCTGCGCGGAGCCGAATCGGGAGAGTCCCAACTCGCCCCCGCCCTCGCCGCGTACGAGAAGGAACGCAAGGCAGCCCTGCTCTCCGTGCAGAGCGCGGCCCGCCTCAGCGCGCAGTGGTACGAGAACCTGCCGCGCTACATCCACCTCCCTCCGCACCGGATGTTCGCGCTCCTCGGCCAGCGGCACTCCCCGCTGCTCCCGTACGTCCCGCCGCAGCTCTACTACCGGATCGACCGGGCGGCGGAACAACTCCAGGCGCTGCGCAGGCTGAAGCGCTGGCTCGGTCCCAGGCTCGCGCGGACCCTGCACGCGAGGCGCGGCTGACCTCCGAACGGGCAACCCGTTTGGCTGAATGGCGCTGTTGCTCACGTGCTCCGCGATACGCGAGCGTGCTCAGTCATGGACCGTGACAGGAGCAACGCCACCCCCTCGCCGTCCCCTTCACCCTCACTCTCCCGTCGACAACTCCTCGCAGCCGCGGGCGCCGCCGGAGCCGTCACCGCCGTCGGCTCCGCGCCCACCGTGGCACAGCCGCGCACCGGGCTCTCGCTGTCCTTGTCCTTCTCCGCGGCCACCAACGGCTCCGCGACCCTCGCGCCCGGCGGCGACCGGCTGATCGCCGAGATCCAGAACGTCCTGTGGTCGCTGCCGCGCTCCGGAGGCAAGGCCGTCCCCCTCACCCCGGCCGGGCTCGAACCGAACCGGCCCGTGTACGCCCCCGACGGCAAGCTCATCGCGTTCTGCGCGTACGAGGGCGGCGGCTTCCACGTATGGACCATGCGCCCCGACGGCTCCGGCGTACGGCAGCGCACCGACGGGCCCTGGGACGACCGCGGTCCGGCCTGGTCGCCCGACGGTACGCGCCTCGCCTTCGCCTCCGAGCGCGGCGGCGATCCGGTGACCGGGAGCCCGTACCGCATCCATGTGCTGGACCTGTCCACCGGCGAACTGACCCGCGTCACCGGCCTCCCCGGGCAGGACGGTCCTCTGCAGGACGGGGCCTGGGAGGACTTCGACCCCACCTGGTCGCCGGACGGGAAGCGGATCCTGTTCGTACGCGCGAAGGGCGTCACCACCGCCTCCGGTCCCGCACTCGAGGCCCGGACCGTCGCCGCCGTCCCGGCCGAGGGCACGGGTCCGGTCGTCGTGGAGCACACCGAGACGCAGGCCGCGCAGGTCATGACTCCGGCCCTCGCACCGGACGGCCGACGCCTGGCGTATCTGCGGGTCACGGCATCACCCAACGGCTCGTGCACACTCGTCGTCGACGGCGAACCCGTCACCGTCGCCGGAGACATCGCGCCGGTGCCCCCGCGCTGGACGCCGGCGGGAGAGCTGCTGCTCACCGTGGACGGCCACTTCACCCTCGTACGACCGGAGAAACCGGCCGAGCCGGAAACCATCCCCTTCGAGGGCGCGCTGCCCGTGGACCGGCCGCGTTACCGCGTCAAGGAGTACGACCTGGGGGAGGGGCGGGCGAGACCGGTGCGCGGCATTCATCTGCCGGCTCTCTCGCCCGACGGGCGGCGGATCGCGTTCGCCGCCCTCAATTCGCTCTGGCTGGCGGACAGTTCGGGGGGCCGGGCGCCGCAGCGGCTGCGCCGGTCGGAACCCACCCGCTATCTCCTCGGACCCGTGTGGGCGCGCGACGGGCGCTCCCTGCTGTACGCCGACGACCGCGACGGACTGCTCGGCGTGTACCGGCGAGATCTGGCCACCGGAGAGGAGACCGCGCTCGCGACCGGCGGGCGGGTCCATCCGGCGCTCTCGCCCGACGGCACACGGCTCGCCTGCCTCGACATGACCGGGCAGCTCGTCGTCCGCGACCTGGAGTCCGGTACGGAACGCGTGCTCGTGACCCCGCTGGGCGCGGGCGGGCTGCCCGGCCGGCCCAGTTGGTCGCCCGACGGGCGATACGTCGCGCTCTGCGACCGGGGCCGCCTCAACCTCCGCTTCCGCGAGGGCTACAACCTCATCCGGGTCGTCGACACCACCACCGGCACCGACCGCCTGCACTCCGTCGCACCCCATGTCTCCCTCGCCGACCGGTACGACTCCGGGCCCGCATGGTCGCCCGACGGGCGCTGGATGGCGGTGATCGTCGAATCCGCGCTCTGTCTGCTGCCGGTCGCACCCGACGGCACCCCGCGCGGCGCCCTGCGCACCCTCACCACCGAACCGGCCGATCATCCGTCCTGGTCCGGTGACTCCAGGACGCTGCTGTACCTGTCGGGCGCCCGGCTGCGGCTGACCGACATCGACGGCGGCCCGGCGCGGACGGTCCGCGCACCACTCGATCAGCGCAGGCCCGCACCCGCCGACGCGGTGGTGCACGCCGGTCAACTGTGGGACGGGGCAGGCGAATCCGTATGGGACGACGTCGACATCGTGGTACGCGGCGGACGCGTCGCCGCCGTCGAACCGCACCGCCGGCGCGGCGCGCTCAGGCGCATCGACGCCTCGCGCCACACCGTCGTCCCCGGGCTGTGGGACACGCACACCCACCCCTGGCAGATCACCTACGGCGGACGTCAGACCGTCGGCCAGCTCACCTACGGCATCACCACGGCGGTGTCGCTCGGCGGATTCGCCCATGAGCAGGCCCGGATCCGCGAGGCCGTGGCGACGGGACAGTTGGCCGGACCCCGGCTGCTGACCACGGGGGAGCTGCTCGACGGGGCCCGCGTCGCCTACAGCATGGGACGCGCCCATGGCACCAGGGACGGGCTGCGACGCTCGTTGGAGCGGGGTGCCGCGCTCGACTGGGACTTCGTCAAGACCTATGTCCGTGCGCCGAGTTGGGTGATGGAGGAGGCGGCGCGGTTCGCGCACGAGCGCCTCGGCGTACGGACGGGCGGCCATCTCCTGTCGCCGGGCGTCCAGCTCGGCCAGGACCTGACGACCCATCTGCAGGCCACGCAGCGAGGGGAGTTCGGGCACGCGGTGACCGCGTCCGGGCGCGCGTACCAGGACCTGGTGGAGATCTACAGCGCGCGCGGCGTCAACTTCGGTCTCATCGCCACGCCGTTCACCTCCGCGCCGCTCCTCGGCGCTGACCTGGGGCTCGCCGACGACCCCCGGGTCACCGCCGTGATGCCGCCGTGGGACGTGGCCCTGGTCCAGCAGTCCACGGGCGTGCCACCGACCCCCGCCCAGCTGGCGACGCTGCGTACCGAGACCGACATCTACCGGCGGATTCTCGCCGCGGGCGGCCTCGTGGCCCTCGGAACCGACCAGCCCCTCGTTCCCGTCGGTCTCTCCCTCCACCTCGGACTGCGCGCCCTGCACCGGGGCGGGCTGTCCCCGGCGGCGGCCCTGCGCACCGCGACCGTGCTGCCCGCCCGGCTTTTCGGCGTCGACGGGGACCTCGGCACCGTGCAGCCGGGCAGGCTCGCCGACCTGACGGTGGTGGACGGCGATCCGTTCACGGACTTCGACACCCTCGTCCGCACGGTCTCCGTACTCCGCGGTGGGGTGCCGTACACGACCAAGGACCTGGTGGCCTCGTACGAACCCGAGACCCGGCGCTCGAAGGAGAACGCGAAGAAGGACTCCACGGAGAACTCGATGGAGAAGGCGGACTGGCTCGAAGTGGGCCGACTGATGCGGCGGGAGGGTTGCTGCGACGCGGGGCAGTGAGCCTACGATCCCCACCGTGATCGACCGCACGTCCCAGTCCGGCTCCCCGTCCGACTCCCAGACCCATGACGTCCTGCGCCTGTTGCACGGCGTACTCGGCGCGGACGTCGTCGGTGTCTACCTGCACGGCTCCGCCGTACTCGGCGGTCTGCGACCGGGCAGCGATCTCGATCTGTTCGTCGTCGTGCGACGACGAACCACGGAGCAGGAGCGGCGGGCCCTGGTCCACGGCCTGCTCGAGGTCTCCGAGTGCCAGGCCCGGAGTGGACCCGGCCGCCGCCCCGTCGAACTCACCCTCATCGCCCAGGACGACGTCCGCCCCTGGCGCTGTCCGCCCCACTGCGAGTTCCTGTACGGCGAGTGGCTGCGCGACGAGTTCGAGCGCGGGATGGTGCCCGCTCCCGCGCCCGCGCCCGATCTCGCGCCGCTCATCACGATGGTGCTGCTCGGGAACGCCCCGCTGTTCGGCCCGCCGCCGGCGGACGTTCTCGATCCCGTCCCGCCCGAGGACCTGCGGCGGGCGATCGTCGCCGGTGTGCCGGAGTTGCTCGCCGAGCTCGAGTCGGACACCCGCAACGTCCTGCTGACCCTCACCCGTATCTGGACGACGCTGGAGACCGGGGCGATCACGTCCAAGGACGCGGCGGCTGACTGGGCCCTCGACCGTTTGCCTGACCAGTACCGGTTTGTACTGGCCCGTGCCAGATCGATCTATCTCGGGGACGAGAAGGAGTCTTGGGACGGACTGATGCCGCAGGTCCGCGCGCTCACCGATCACCTTGTTGCTCAACTGAACGCACAGTAGCGCGAGTTGTAGGCCGGTTCGCGTTCGGAACGCGACACGTCCTGTTGCATGCTTGGTCATTGGTCGTGCGCTGCCGCAACGAAAGTGACGAAAGTCGGCCACAGAGCGTCTTCGGCGGTATACGCTCCCGGCACCCCACGTTCGAGTCCGTGCGCGTGGGGGCCGGTCACCCCGGCCTGCTCGTGTGCGGGTTCAACGGAAAGCCGCTCCGAGACACATACCGAACAGTCTGCTGTCGTACCGCCTCACCGGGACCCGGTGAGTCCCAGCCGGCCCCGGACAGCTCCCCGCTCCCGGGTGCCGGTTCACCTGGCGCACCCACCGGACGAACGAGCCGTACGAAACCAGTCCGGTGCGGTGACTTGTCACTTACGAGGAAGAAGACCATGCGCGTCCGCATCACCGTAGCCGCGGCCCTGTCCGCAGCCCTGTCCCTGTCCCTCGCCGCCTGCGGTGAGAGCGGCGACGTGGGCAGTTCAGGAGACGAAACCGTCGGCATAGCGATGCCCACAACGGACTCCCCGCGGTGGATCAGCGACGGCCGCAGCATGGTCGACCAGGTCAAGGGCTTCGGCTACGGCGCCACGCTGAAGTACGCCGAGAACGACCCGAAGGCTCAGGTCGAGCAGGTGCAGGCCATGATCGACGACGGTGTGGACGCCCTGGTCATCGCGGCGGTCGACGGACGCGCGCTCACGGATGTGCTGCGCAAGGCGAAGTCCGCGAAGATTCCCGTGATCTCGTACGACCGCCTGATCCTGGGCAGCCCCGACGTCGACTACTACGCCACCTTCGACAACGAGCAGGTCGGCGAACTCCAGGGCGACTTCCTCGTCGAGCAGCTGGGGCTGGTCAACGGCAGCGCCAAGGGCCCGTTCAACGTCGAGCTGTTCGCCGGCTCGGCCGACGACAACAACACCCGCTTCTTCTTCAACGGCGCGATGAAGGTTCTGAAGCCCTACATCGACAGCGGCGAACTCGTCGTGAAATCCAGGCAGACGAAGATGGACGATGTCACGACCCTGCGCTGGGACGGCGTCAGGGCCGAGAAGCGCATGAACGAACTGCTCGACTCCCACTACGCGAACGAGCGCGTCGACGCGGTCCTCTCCCCGTACGACGGCATGTCCATCGGAATCATCAAAGCCCTGAAGGCGCACGGCTATGGCGATGGAGACAGACGCCTGCCCATCATCACGGGACAGGACGCCGAGATTCCCTCGGTGAAGTCGATCATCGCCGGTGAGCAGACGCAGACCGTCTACAAGGACACCCGCGAACTCGCGCTCATCACCTCGTACATGGTCAACGCGGTAGTCCACGGCAAGAGTCCGGCGGTCAACGACAAGAGCACCTACGACAACGGCGAGAAGATCGTGCCCGCCTACCTGCTGGAACCCGTGAGTATCGACAAGGAGAATTACAAGAGGGTGCTCATCGGCGGGGACTACCTCAAGGAGAGCGACCTCCGCTGAGGCCCCCGACCTGAGGCCCCGGTCAGTGCACGCCGTGCGGCCGGAACTGGATGCTGATCCGGGGCCCGGCCGCCCGCGTGGTCTTGGGGATCGCGTGCTCCCAGGTGCGCTGGCAGGAGCCGCCCATCACGAGCAGGTCCCCGTGGCCGAGCGGGCGGCGTACGGTGCTGCCGCCGCGCCGGTGCCGCAGGAGCAGATCGCGCGGCGCGCCCACGGAGAGGACGGCGACCAGCGTGTCCTCGCGCGCGCCCCGGCCCGTACGGTCCCCGTGCCAGGCCACGCTGTCCCTGCCGTCCCGGTAGTAGCAGAGCCCGGCGGTGGTGAACGGCTCCCCCAACTCCTCGGCGTAGTACGAGGAAAGGGCGTCCCGTGCCTCGTACAGGACGGGGTGCGGCAGTACGTCGCCGGCGCCGTAGAAGGCGAGCAGGCGCGGGACGTCCACCGTGTGCTCGTACATCTGCCGCCGCTCGGCCCGCCACGGCACCTCGGCGGCGAGCTGTGCGAACAGCGCGTCGGCGCCGCTCAGCCAGCCCGGCAGCAGATCGATCCAGGCGCCATCACCGAGCCGGGTCCTGCGCAGCTCGTGCAGCGGGCCGAGGCCGATGTCGTCGGTCTGGTCGAAGAGCGAGCCCTGGAGATGGGTGGACATGGGTCCAGGTTACGCTCGTATTCGAATATCTGTACGGTACCGGGCTGGGCCCTGTCGGCCCAAGGTCAGCAGGACGATCGCGGTGCCCGCGCTCACCAGGCCGGCCCCGCGGCGACCGGCCACACTCCAGTACCGGCGCCCGCCGGCGCCAGGCCGATGTACTGCACAGCCACGCCCAGACTGGCAACCAGACCGTCCACGGTCGCCGGCGTGGGGAGCGCTGTCCGGGGGCGGCAGCGGCTCGGCCATGCATTTCCTCAACCAGGGGTTGAGCTCCCGGCTTGATGTCCAGGTCGACGGCCCGTACGAAATCGACGTCCACGCCGCCCTTCACGAGCTGCTCGGCGACGACAGTGGCGAGGCTTTCCGTGTTGGACGGTTCGGGTGAGGCTTTGAGGGTGCAGTTGATGATCGGTGCCTTCATGGCGACGACGGGTATCCACCGGAGTCCGTTCCCCCCACACGGAGTCGGGCCTCAAGTCTCGAACCCGTTCTGGGTCTCAGGTCTGGTTGCCCTTCGGCCTGCCGCGCTGGTCCGGCGTTCCGTGGGGTGGCGGGTGGGTCGCCTCCGCGGCGGTGGCGGGCGACACCGTCCGGCCCGCGCGCTGCGGGGACTGTTCGGGGCGTACGGCCGTGGGGTCGCCGCCCGTGGGTTCCGCCCCGGAGGCGAGCTCGGCCAGCCGCGCCTTGATCATCTCCACCACCGGCGTGCGGTTCGCGTGAGCGCGCTCGTACGCCAGTATCTGCTCGACCTGGTCTGTGGACAGCGCCCTGATGCGGGTCCGCAGACCGCCCAGCGGCAGGTGGTCGTAGTCGGGCAGGGGCAGGGTGTCGCGGTCGGTGTGACTCATGTGCGTGTTCCTTCCCGTTCCTTCCTGGCAGACGGCGCGCCCCCTGCGTCGAAGGGATCCATGCGTCGAGGCAGCCCGTGCGCTGAGGGTTCAGGTCCGCCCCGCGCCACCGCTGCCGAAGCCTCCGCTGGAGTTCTCGTCCCACTTCGGGGCCTTCTGGTCCGCCGCGCGGCGAGTACGGAGGTTGCCGTGTGCCCGCAGCCGATGCGGGGTGGTCCGGTGACGGCCGTGCGGTACCTCGGCGGGCTCCCGCCGCTCGCGCACCTCGTGCACAGGGCCAGAGTCGGGCGGCCTGGGCTGCGCCTCGGGGCGCGGCGGTGCGGGCTCGCGGGCGCGGATCCGGCGGCCACGCCACACGGCCCAGATCAGGGCGCCGACGATGACGAGCCCCACCAGGAACGGCACCACTCCGCCCACCACCGCGGAGTCGACGGCCAGTCGTGTCGTGACGATGTCCATCACCCGCGAGTACCCGGCGCGGGCGACCGAAACAGCGGCCTGCGGCCCTCGTTCTGCATATCCCGGGTCGCTAATTCCGGGTATTTCGCTGGGCTCGTCACATTCCGGAACCGGTCGATGGCTCGGCGTCACGCCATTCCCCGTGCCGGTGGATCGACCGGGTTCTGCCGGCCGGGTTCTGCCCACTGGGTTTGAACGACAGCGTTTGGGTGACTGAATATGGGGCAAAAGGCGTGATAAGTGCTTCGGACAGGAGGCACGTCCGTGGGAGCTGGTCCGCCAGATCGCGGGTGTGTTCCGAGCGGTTCGTGTGCGCCTTCTCCCATGGTGACTGTCTCGGCACCTTCTGAGGGAGATGCGACGCACCATGCGAGTCACCGTCAGATCGAAGCAACACCCGCACGATGACGCCCCCGACACGGCCGCGGCCTTCGAAAGGCTTGCCGCTCTGCCCGAGGGGCCCGAGCGCGGCGCCCTGCGTGACGAGATCGTCCGCGCATGGCTGCCCATGGCCGACCGCATCGCCGCTCAGTACCGGGGGCGCGGTGAGGCGGTCGAGGACCTTTGCCAGGTCGCGGCACTCGGCCTCGTCAAGGCGGTCGCCCGTTACGACCCGGACCGTGGCTGCGCCTTCGAGAGTTACGCGATCCCGACGATCACCGGCGAGATCAAGCGTCATTTCCGGGACCACATGTGGGTCCTTCACGTACCGCGCCGGGTCCAGGACCTGCGCAACCGGGTCCGTACGGCCGCGAAGGACCTCTCGCAGACGTCGTCCGGCCGTCGGCCCACCGTCGCCGAGATCGCCGAGTACGCGCGGATGAGCGAGGACGACGTACGAATCGGTCTTGAAGCCCTCGACAGCTTCACCGCCCTCTCGCTGGACGCCGAACTGCCGGGCAGCGACGACGGTTACGCTCTGGGCGACGTCCTCGGTGAGCCCGACTCCGGGTTCGATCTGGTCGTCGACCGCGAGGCCGTGAAGCCCTGTCTGCAGGAACTCCCCGAACGCGAACGAACCATCCTCTACCTGCGCTTCTTCGGAGGCATGACCCAAAGCCGCATCGCGAACCAGCTGGGCATATCGCAGATGCACGTGTCCCGGCTGCTCAGCGCCTGCTGCGCCGAACTGAGGGAGAAGGCCCTCGCCGAGAAGGCCGCCTGATGGCCGACAGGGCCGGGTGTTGTCCGGCCCGCGGTCGTGTCCGCGCCGGTGTCCCGGAGCGGACAAACCCGGACGCCCGGCGCCGGTGGTCCCCGGGCCGGGCGACCGAGCGGCGAGCTCACTGCCGAACCCTCCCGGGAGCGGTTTGCCAGTGGACCGCCGCTTTCCGAAATAACCACATGGACGGATCCGAAACGCTCTCGGGTCCGTCCGAACGAAACGGTAGCTCTCCCCTGTTGGGGAATCTGTTGAGGAACCGGATTGGGGAATTTCGAAGAATACTGACGGGTCCGACGGGTCCGACGGTCCATGGCCGGAGTTGATGAGCCGAGGCGATTACGGCGATTCCCCAAGTGGTGGTCCACCGGGAATCTGTGTCGGCCCGTAACGATCGAGTGTGTCTTCCAGCGTGGCTCGAATATCGTGTGGGAGATCGCCTTTCTGCCCCCAGATGATGATCAGCTCCGCCACATTCCGCAGTTTGATGTTCGTGTGCTGGGAAACTTCCCGCAGAACGGCCCAGCCCTGCTCGGGGGTTACCCGCCCCAGCGCGACCATCATGCCGATCGCCTGGTCCACGACGGCATGCGAGGTCACGGCTTCCTTAAGCTGGCCGACCTCTTCCTGCAACGCGACGATCTGGGCCGTTTCGTCAGGCGCGGTCGCCTCCTGCGGGCCACCGGCCGGCTCGACAGCTCCCGAACGGGTGTGTGAGGTCATCGTCCCCTCCGGGTCGGAGCGCTGACGTGTTACTCCATCGTCGCCACTTGCCCGACCGTGTGCCAGTGCGGGCGGCCGCGATCGCATGCGGCTCACTCACTGTGGCGAAAGGTGCACAAATTGCGAAGGTGAAAGCCGGGGCGCAGGGTGGATACGCCAGTCCAACTCCCCGCAAAGGACGGATCACCATGGCTAAGGCAAAGGGCAAGGCCAAGCAGATGAAGGGCAAGATGAAGGAGGCCACCGGCAAGGCCACCGGCGACCGGACCCAGGAGGCAGAGGGCCGGGGCGAACAGATGTCGGGCCAGGCGCAGGAAGCCGAGCAGAAGGCCGCCGACCGCGCGAAGAGGACCGGCCGGTAGGCCCGGCTCGCCGGCGCGATGAACCTCCGGCGGCCGTATCGGGCTCGCCCGTACGGCCGCCGGAGGCGCTTTGTGCGACGGTTCTCCACCTGACTGCCCACCGGTGCACCGGGTACCCGTCGCGTATGCGCAAGATCATGCGGCGCCCGTCCGGGCGCAAGAAGGAGCCCCGTACCGCGGCCGAAGAGGCCCTGGAGGAAGTCAAGGAGCAGGGGCACGAGGACGACACGGACACCAGCGAGGGACGGGACCGCGGGCCCGGTGACCCCATCACGCCGAGCCCCCGAGCGAACCGCGAAGCCACCGAGGTGGACGGCTCCGACTGAGCGGTACGCCTCCACCCGCAGTCACTTCCGAAGGGAAGCCGGTCACCGTGGACCACACGCAAGCCCCCGTACTCGAGGCCCTGCGGCGCCATCACGAACGCGGCGAACTCGCCTTCACCCCGCCCGGCCACAAGCAGGCACGAGGCGCCGACCCTCAGGCCCGGGCGATCCTCGGTGACGCCGTCTACCACACCGACCTCCTGGCTTCCGGGGCCTCGACGACCGGCGTACGAGAGGTGATGTGCTGCTGCGTGCCGAGCGGCTGATGGCGGACGCGGTGCACGCCGAGCGCACGTACTTCACCACCTGCGGCAGCTCCCTGTCCGTCAAGGCGGCCATGCTCGCCTTGGCGGGCCCGAGCGAAAAGCTCATCGTGGGACGCGACGCCCACAAGTCGGTGATCTCCGGGCTGATCCTCTCCGGCATCGATCCGGTCTGGGTCGATCCCCGATGGGACGAGAAGCAACGCTTCGCGCACGCACCCGGCCCGGAGGACTTCGAGGAGGCGCTCAGCCGCCACCCGGACGCGCGCGGCGCCCTCGTCACCAGCCCCACCCCGTACGGCGGATGCGCCGCCGTGGGGGACATCGCGGACATTTTCCACGCACGCGGCCTGCCCCTCGTCGTCGACGAGGCCTGGGGCGCTCATCTGCCCTTCCACCCGGAACTGCCGTCCTGGGCGATGGACGCCGGAGCGGACGTCTGCGTGACGAGCATCCACAAGATGGGCAGCGGACTGGAACAGGGTTCCGTCTACCACCTTCAGGGCTCCCTGATCGACACGAACACCCTCCAGTCGCGCGCCGACCTGTTCGGCACCACCAGCCCCTCGGTCCTCATCTACGCGGGACTCGACGCCTGGCGCCGCCAGATGGTCCTCCATGGCAAGGACCTCCTGGACGAGGCGCTGCGACTCGCCGCGGACGTCCGCCGCGCCATCGACGAGATCCCCGGCCTGCACGTCCTCGGCCACGACGACCTCGTCGGACCCGGCCTCTCCGTGGACTTCGATCCGCTGCCCATGGTCATCGACGTCAGCGGACTCGGTACCAGCGGCTACCGCGCGGCCGACTGGCTGCGCACCCGGCACCACATCGACGTACACCTCGCGGACCACAGGCGCATCAACGCCCAGCTCACCCACGCCGACTCGGCCGCCACGACCCAGCCGCTGATCGGTGCCCTGCGCGACCTCGCCGGGCACGCCGGGGAACTGGCGGCCGGGCAGCCGGACATCGACGTACCGAGCGGTGAGGACATGCGGCTCGAACAGGCCTGCCGGCCCCGCGACGCGTACTTCCGACCTTCGGAAGCCGTGCCCCTGGAGCGGGCGGCCGGTCGTGTCGCGGCGGAGACGATCACGCCGTACCCGCCCGGCATCCCGGCCGTCCTGCCCGGAGAACGGCTCACCGAGCCCGTCCTGCGCTACCTGCGAACGGGCCTGCGGGGAGGCATGAATCTCCCGGACGCCTCGGACCGAGAACTGGCCAAGATCCGCGTCGTGGCATGAGCCTCAGCGGCGTAGCGCCGCGGGCCGCTCGCGGACGACGTCACGTGCGGATTTGTCGTTGCGCAGCCCGAGGAACCGCGGATGCCGCAGCATGCCGTCCCGCGTCCACTCGGTGAACTCGATCTGCGCGACCAGTTCCGGCTGCGCCCAGTGGGTACGCGGCTCCCGCACCCGGTCGGCGAAAGGCGAGGCCGACGCGCGGAGTTCGTCCAGGCGCTCGCGGAGGGCGGCCAGGGTGCGATGGTCGAAGCCCGTGCCCACCTTGCCCGCGTACCGCAGCCTGTCCCCGTCGTAGTAGCCGAGCAGCAGCGCACCGAGCCCGACACGGCTGCCGGCCGGTTCGGTGAATCCGGCGACGACGAACTCCTGACCCTGGGAGCACTTCAGCTTGAGCCAGTCCGGCGAACGGCGCGGCTGGTAGCGGCTGTCGGCCCGCTTCGCGATCAGCCCCTCCCAGCCATGGGCGCACGCCTCGGCCAGCAATTCTGAGCCGCCCGCGTTGCGATGCGTGCTCATCCGCAGCGGGGTGCGGAACGCCAGGGCGCGACGCAGCAGCGACTTGCGGGTGCGCAACGGCAGTTGTGTGGTGTCGGCGCCGTCCAGCCGCAGCAGATCGAAGAGGTAATACGTCACGGCGACACCGCTCGCCTCGATCTCCCGCCGCCGGGTGAGCCCCATCCGCTGCTGCAGCCGGGCGAAGTCCGTCCGGCCGTGCGCGAACGCGACGATCTCGCCGTCCACCGTGAAGTCCGTGCACGACTGCTCCTCGAGCGCCTCGACGATCTCCGGGTATGTGTCGTTGAGCCGCCTGCCCGTGCGGGAGAGCAGCAGCACCCGCCCGTTCTCGCGGACCGCCAGCACCCGGACGCCGTCCAGCTTCCGCTCGAAGATCCACCCGCCGGGGAAGTCGCGACGGTCGCTCAGCGTGGCAAGCATCGGCCGGTCGGCCAGTTCCACGCCGGGGCGTGCCGCGCGCAGCCGCCGGCTCTCGTCGGCGGACAGCGTGCCCAGGAGGTCGGTGTCGGTCATCGCCGCTCACTCCTCCCGGGCGACCTGCCGCAGGGTGCGCCCGCTGCGCACCGAGCGGGCCCGGCGCGGATCGGGCGTACCGGGGTCACCGGGCCGGGCCCGCTCGTCGTCCGTCTTCACCAGCAGCCACGCCTCGCGCTCACCGCCACGGAAACGGGTGAGGGCGTATCCGCCGTGCAGCTTCGAGCCGTCGAGCCAGAACCTGGCATGACCGCTTTCCAGGGCCTCGTCGAAGGGCACGGGCCGTCCCCGCCGGTCATGGCTCATGGGCCGGTACGTACCGCGGTCCCAGACGATGACCGTCCCGCCGCCGTACTCACCCTCGGCGATGACACCCTCGAATTCCTCGTACTCCAGCGGATGATCCTCCGTGGGCATCGCGAGCCGCTTGTCCTGCGGATCGGCCGACGGACCTTTCGGGACGGACCAGGACTTCAGTACGTCGTCCACCTGCAGCCGGAAGTCGAAGTGCATGGTGCTCGCGTCATGGATCTGCACCACGAAATGCCGTCCTTCGTCCGAGGACGCTTCGGACACGTCCTGGCCCCGAGGCTCCTCGGCACCCGGAGGCTCCTTGGTCCGGTCGAAGTGGCGCTTGCCGCGGTAGGTCCGCAGCCGGTCCTTCTCAGCCACGTCCGGCTCCTTCCCCCGACCCGTGGCTCCAGCGGGCCGGCACCGTCTCGCAGCCCCCGGGTACCCCGCCCGCACCCGGCCGACTCAGGACCCCGCGAGGCTGATGCCGAAGACGTCCAGTACGCCGTAGACGCCGAGGAACACGATCGCCGCGCTGCTGACGGCGAGCGCCGCCGTCAGCCACGGGTTGCCGCGGAAGCGCTTGTCGACGCCGGTGGACCGCAGCCGCCAGACCGCGATCACCACGGCGAGCAGGAAGACCCCGCCGCCGATGCCACCGATCTGCACCATCAGCACCGGCGACTGCACCCACAGGAAGAACGACGCCCAGACCGGCGGCAGGCAGCACGTCAGGATCTGGATCGTGCGCCGCCGTACGCGGACGTCGCGCCAGTCGATGACACCGAGCAGTCCGAGAGTGTTGGTCCACAGCCGCGGCACGCTGGCGGTCGACCCCACCAGCGTCGAGAACAGGACGGCGAACGCGCCGATCAGGAACAGGTACTCGGCCCAGGGGCCCATCGTGTCCGTGTAGATCCGGGACAGCGTGGTGATCATCGAGTTGCCCTCGGGGACCAGGCCCCGCGGGTGCAGCACAGCGGCGCCGATGACGTAGAAGGACAGCGTGCACAGGGTGCAGACCAGCCAGCCGGCGGCGACGTCCAGGCGCATCACCTTCAGCCACCCCTCGGCCCGCCGCGCCCGTTCCTCGCTGCCGTCGTCCGGGCCCGTCCAGCGGGCGTAGCCCTTCTCGATGCACCAGTAGGTGTACGTCGTCATCTCGTCGGCGCCGACACCGGTGATCCCGAACATGGCCAGCGCGATCCCGGCCGTGCCCGCCGGGATGAGGAAGCTGAACCCTTCGCTCAAATCGCGTGCTCCGTAACCGAATTCGGTCATCGGCAAGCCGAGCGCCAGCGCCACGGTGGCGAGGGTGAAGAGGACGACGGAGGCGAAGCACACCCGCTCCACCACGCTGTACCGGCCCGTACGCAGCAGGAGCACGGCGAGCGCGGTGACGACCACCGTCCACACGGCCAGCGAACGGTAGCTCAGTGCCTCCCCGGTGACCGGCCACATCACCGAACAGGCCGCCGCGGTACCGCCGATGATGCCGCCCCGCTGGAACATCTTGGCGAAGTCCATGCCGATCCAGAGCCAGTTGATCCAGCCCACGCGGCCGATACGGGGACCGACATCGCGGTAACCCTCCAACGCCGTACGGCCGTTGAGGATCGTCCAGCGGGCCAGCTCCATCTGCACCCACACCTTCACCGCGGTGCTGATGACGACCAGCCACAGCAGTACGAACCCGGCTTCGGCACCGAGCGAGGTGGTCACGATGAGCTCGCCCGAGCCGACCACGGCGGCCGACAGGACGAAACCGGGGCCGAGATGGCGCAGCCGCCCGGTGAAGGTACCGGGCGCCTCGCGGACGTCCTCGGCGCGCAGGGCGTACGGGTCGGGTTCGGTCGGTGGGGCCGCGGGTGCCGTCGGCGTGGTGGTTTTCGGCATGGCGGGTCCTTCGGGCGTCCGGCTTCGTCGCCGGACTCGGGGGCGGGGGAGCGGAGTTGGGGAGCCGTATTGGGGAGGGGAGCGGGGACGGGATGCGAGGAGGGAGGTCGTCAGGGTGCGGGGTGCTGAGGGGGCTCGCCCGCGAGGACGCGTACGACCTCCTCGGCGACCATGGCGCCCATCATGCGGTTGGCGTCCTGGCCGCAGGCCGCCATGTGCGGGGTGAGCAGGACGTTCGGGGCACTGCGCAGCGGGCTGTCACCGAGCGGTTCGTATGCGAAGGCGTCGAGCGCGGCGCCGCCCAGGTGACCGTCCTCGAGGAGCGTCGCGAGGGCGGTCTCGTCGACGAGACCGCCGCGGGCGGTGTTCACCAGCAGCGCGCCCCGCTTCATCGCGGAGAGCCGGGCGTGGTCCAGTAGCGGGCCGGCGCCGGGGGTCGCGGGCAGATGCAGGCTGACGACATCGGCGCGGGCCAGGCAGTCGTCCAGGGTGGCCGAGCGGGCGCCGAGGGCGCACATGTCCCGGGGGTCGACGTACGGGTCGTGCGCGAGCACCGTCATGCCGAAGGCGCGGGCGTACCTGGCCACGAGCTGACCGATCCGCCCGAAGCCGATCACGGCCAGGGTTCTGCCCGCGAGTTCGGGTCCGAACAGCTTGGGCCACTCCCCGTCCGCCACCCGTCGGCTCGCATCGGTGATCCGGCGGGTGGCGTCCAGGATCAGGCCGAAGGTGAACTCGGCGACCGCCCGGGAGTTGCTGCCGGGCGCGCACACCACGGGGATGCCGCGGGCCTGTGCGGCGCCGACGTCGATGGTGTCGACGCCGACGCCGTGCTTGGCGATGATTTTGAGGCGGTCCGCCGCGTCGATGACGTCCGAGGTGATCAGGTCCATGCCGACGATCAGGGCGTCGGTCTCCGGGATCCGCTTGAGGAGTTCGTCGGCGGGCAGCGCCTTGTCCTCGTACGGACGCAGGGGGCCGGCGCCCGCTCGCTCCAGGATCTGCCAGGGCTCGGCGGAGTAGCGGGAGAAGGTGGGCGTGGTGATGAGGGTCGTGGCCATGGTGGTCGTGTTCATGGGGGTCGTGGTCATGCGATCTCCCGGTCCGCCCAAGTGGGGCTCAGGCGGAGGTACTTGATCGTGCGGCGATGGTGGGTGAAGGCGATGTGCAGTGCGCCGTCCGGGGTCTGGACGACGGACGGGTAGGACAGCTCGCGGTTGAGGCCGTCACGGGAGTTGTTGGTCAGACAGTGGCCGTCACCGGTCTCCAGGTCCCGGCGCACCGGCCAGGTCAGGCCGCCGTCCGAGGAGACGGAGAGGGTGAGCGGCGCGCGTGGGGCGCCCCAGAAGGCGGCTCCGGTCGTGGGGGCGGCGGGCGCGTCCGCGTTCGGCCCGTTGTCCGTGTTCAGCCCGTCGTCGTCGATCTCGTCGTACAGCGAGACGCGGCGGGCGACGGCGTCCGCCGCGCTGCTGTGGTTGTGGACCAGCGCGAGACGGCCGTCGGCCAACGGGGCGTACTGGATCGAGGAGTTGTTGTTCGGCAGGTCCAGGGGGCGCGGCTCGGTCCAGCTCTCCCCGTCGTCGTACGACACGCTCCGGTACACGGCGTCGGCGCGGCGGCTGCGGAACAGGGCGAGGAGCGAACCGTCAGGCAGCGGGCGCACGTTCATGTGAACCAGACCGGTCGAACCCGGCACCGGAACCTCGCGCCAGCTCACCCCCTCGTCGTCGCTGACCATCACCGAGCTGGTGTCCCGATCGCCCGACCATCGCTCGCGCGGCGCGGCGATGCAGCGGAACACGGGCAGCAGCCGGCGGCCCGAGGGCAGCATGGTCACCGGCTGGCGCACAAAGATCCCGCCGTCGAAGAGCACGCGGGAGGGGCCCCACGTCTTTCCCTCGTCGTGGCTGACGCGCAGCCGTACCTCGGCGGTGTCCTGGCGTCCGGCCCGCTGCGCGGTGTGCAGCAGCCACCAGTCTCCGGACGGGTCGGTGAACAGCAGTGGGTTCTGCTCGGACCGGGTGTCGTCGTGGGAGAGCCGTTCCGGACGGGACCAGGTGTCACCGTCCGCGGGCAGCCGGGAGAACCACACCGAGATGTCCGCGACACCTTCCTGCGTCCCTCCGAACCAGACGCATCCCAGCTCACCGTCGGGTAACACGGTGAGGTTGGCGGCATGGTTCTGGACGGCCGGTGCGGACAGCCACGACTCGAAGCGACCCGTCTCGGTGGGGTGCGGGCGTACGACGCCGTCGGCGACGGCCGGGCCCGGCATCACCGGACCTGGCCTGTCGCGCGTACGGCGGTGAGGTGGCGGTACGCCACCTGCTCCAGGTGTACGAGGTCGCTCGCGACCGTGACGTAGGTGAAGCCCTCGGTGAGGCGCTTGGCGGCACTCGCGCCGTCCGCGTTGTGGATGCCGGCGGCTATCCCGGCGGCGGCTGCCGCTTCGCGCACGGTGACCAGTGCGGCCTCGAACTCGTCCGCGACCGTTGGGTCGGTGGAGCTGGCTCCGCCCAGCGCGATGCGTAGGTCGGAGGGGCCGATGTAGACGCCGTCGACGCCGTCGGTGGCGCAGATCTCTTCTACGTTCTTGAGGCCCTCTGCGGTTTCGATCATCGCGAGCACCACGGTTTGCTCGTGCGCGTCGGCGGGGTCGGGGCCGATGCGCAGGGCTGAGCGCATCGGGCCGTACGAGCGCCTGCCGAGTGGGGGGTAGCGTACGGCGGCCACCGCTGCGGCGGCGTCCTGTGCGGTGTCGATGAGCGGGACGATGACGCCGGCCGCGCCTGCGTCCAGGGCCTTGCCGATGGGCATGGGGTCGTTGGCCTCTACTCGTACCAGGCCTACTGCGGTTGAGCCCTTGGTGTCTATGGCGGTCAGGGAGGCGAGTACTCCGGCGTAGTCGATCAGGCCGTGTTGGGCGTCCAGGGCTACGTAGTCGTAGCCGAGGCGGGCTATTCGTTCGGTGGAGACGGGGGAGTCCAGGACGGACCAGTAGCCGACTAGGGGGTCGCGTGCGCGTAGCGCTGCCGCGAAGGCGGTGGGGGTCATGTGGGCTCCTCTTCAGCGGTTGTATGCGGGCATTGGGCCGCGTAGTGCCTTGCCGATCTCGTCGCAGGCCGCCGTGACGTCGGGGGCCAGTGGGCCATTGTTGGAGGCCGTGATGTTGGCCAGTAGGTGGGTGGTGCTGGAGCCGCCCAGGAGTAGGGCGTCGGTCGAGTCGCGGTCCAGGAGCCAGCGGAGGGCCAGGTCGGTGAGGGGGATGCCTGCGGCTTCGGCGATGGTGGAGAGTTGGTCCACTGCGGTGAAGAGGCGTTCGTCCCAATAGCGTTGGCGGTACATCTCGGCGACTTTGGAGTCGCCGAAGCGGCCTGATTCCGGGGGCTGTTCGAATCGGTGGCGGCCGGTGAGGAGGCCGCCGCCCAGGGGGTTGTAGACCATGGTGCGCAGGCCGGTGACTGCGGCGTATTCGACGTACTCCTCCTCTATGCGGCGGGCGAGGAGGTTGTGCATCTGCTGGGCGATGACGGGGTGCGGAGCTCCCAACTCGTCGGCGGTGCGGATGAGTTGGGATATCTGCCAGGCTGCGTAGTTGGAGACGCCGAGGGCGCGGATCTTTCCCTCGGCTACGAACTCGGCGACGGTGGTGAGGGTTTCGGCCAGTGGTGTCGCGCGGTCTGGCTGGTGGAGGTAGAACAGGTCTACCGAGTCGGTGCCCAGGCGCTTGAGGCTGCCCTCGAGTGCGGTCCGCAGGCCGGCTGCGGAAAGGGGGGCGTTGTCGCCCTGGTCGGGGTGGGGGATGCCGGCCTTGGTCGCCAGGACGATTCGGTCGCGGCGGCCTGGCAGGAGGCCGGCGAGGATGCGTTCGCTCTCGCCTCCCGCGTAGCCGTTGGCCGTGTCTACGCCGGTGATGCCTGCGTCGAGCGCGGCGTCGAGCATGTTGGCTGCTGAGGAGGCGTCGACGGTGTCGCCGAAGGTCATGGTGCCCAGTACCAGGCGGGAGAGCGGGACGGGGATGTTCGGCAGGTCGATGCCGGAGGTCACGTGGGTGGTCATGGCTCAGGCCGCCTTTCCGAGGCGAACCCGCGGATCGAGCAGCGGATAGGCCAGGTCGACGAGGAGTTGGACGAGGATCGCAAGGGTCGCGGTGACCAGGACGGTGGCCTGGATCAGCGGATAGTCGCGGGTCTCCAGGGCGCGTACGACCAGCGAGCCGACCCCCGGCCAGCCGAAGACGACCTCCACCACGACGACACCGTTGAGCAGTGCCGCGAAGCGCGTACCGAGTGCCGTCACCAGCGGCACGGCCGAGTTCGCGAGCGCGTAGCGCCACGTCAGCGCGGACTCGGACACCCCGCGGGAACGGGCCACGGTGATGTACGACGAGGCCAGCGCGGTGGTCATCTCCCGCCGTACCAGCCGTGAGACCAGGGCGAGTTGGAGGACGGCCACGGTCGCGGTCGGCAGGACCAGGCCGCTCCAGGTCGTGAAGCCGGAGGCGGGCAGTACCGGAAGGACCACCGCGAACACCGTCAGCAGCATCACACCGGTCCAGAAGTCCGGCATCGACTGCCCGGCGATCGTCAGCACATTGGCGCCCAGCTCCCTGCGGGTGCCGGCGCGGCGGGCCATCCACACGCCCAGCGGCACGGCCACCACGGTCGTGACCGCGATGGCGGAGACGGCGAGCGTGATGGTGTACGGCATCCGGTCCAGGACCACGTCGAAGGCGGGGGAGCTGAAGGAGTAGCTCGTGCCGAGGTCCCCCGTGAACAGGTCGCGCAGGAAGAGTCCGTACTGGACGAGGAGCGGATCGTCGAGCCCGAACTGTTCGCGGATGCGGGCGAGTTCGGCGGAGGTCGCGTTGGGGGCCGCGTACGCGGAGGCTGGATCGCCGGGCGCGAGGCGCACCAGCAGGAAGACTGTGGTCAGCGTGAGGAAGACGGTCAGCAGGCTCTGGCCGATGCGGCGGGCGAGGTACTTCGGCACGGCTCAGCCCTCCAGACGTATCGCGGTCAGGTCGTAGGAGTTGATCGCCTGGAGCGCCAGCCCCTGGACGCGGTCGCGGCGGGCAAGGAGCGTCTTGGGCGCGAAGGCCCACAGGCTGGGCCAGGTGTCCCAGACGGCGCGCTGCACCGCGGCAAGCCGCCGGTCCCGCTCCGCGTCGTCGACCTCGGTGGCGGCGGCCGAGAGCTGCCGCTCGATCCGAGGGATCACATAGCCCATGAACGCGTCGCCGGTACGCTCCTTCTCGGCCGTACCGCCGTACATCCCCTGCAGCATGGTGAGGGCCTGCCCTGTCGGGCTGCTGTAGCCGTTGCCGATGACGTCCCAGTCGCCGGCGCGTCCCTGACGCCACTTGAGGATGTCGCAGCCGGGCTGGAACTGCTGCAGCGAGGCGCGCACACCGACGTCCTGGAGCATGTCGAGCAGGGCCTCCATGACGGAGGTGTCGCCGGCGAACTCCCCTGACTCCCAGATGACTTTGATCCGCAGGTCGTCTGCGCCGAGCGACCGCAGCAGCTGCCGGGCCCGCCCCGGATCGAAGGCGTACGTTCCTGTCGGCACCGCACCCTGGAGGGCGAGCGGGACCACGCCGCGGGCCTCCTCGGCCGTCCCGGTCAGCACATCGTCGACGAGGGCGGTGCCGTCGATCGCGTACGTCAGCGCCTGCCGCACCCGGGGGTCGGCGAGCGGATGCCCCTCGGGCTTGCGGAAGTTGTAGAAGAGCTGGCACATGCGGACGCCGACGTTCTCCTGGACGGTGACGCCCGGCAGCCCGATGAGCTGTTCCGCGGAGTCCGGCGTCAGAGTGTCGACGACGTCGAGTTCACCGCTGCGCAGGGCGACGACACGGCTGGACTCCTCCGGTACGAACCGGACTTGGACCTTCTCGACCGACGGCTGCCTGCCCCAGTACCGGGTGTTGCGGGCGAGGGTGTACTCGCCGGCTCCGCTGTTCGCGCGGACGACGCGGTACGGGCCCGAGCCGAGTCCGGAGCGCAGTTCCTCGGGCCGGTTGGCCTTGGCCGGTGTGATGTGGATGTTGGCCATCAGCCGGTCGAGCACCGGCAGCGGACGCTCCGTGCGCAGCAGGAAGGTCCGCTCACCGGTGGCCTCGACGGTGGGCAGCTCCGGGAAGAGGCCGAGCAGGAACGAGCCGGGGACCTCGCCGTACATGCGTAATGCCGTGGCCACGTCCTCGACGGTGACCGGGCTGCCGTCCGAGTAGCACACGCCCTCGGGCAGCCGCACCGTCCACGCGGTGGGCTCGGTCATCTCGAACCGGTCGGCCAGGACGAGTTGGGGCTCCAGGTCCGGGCCGATACGGGTGAGCGCCTGCCGCACGGCGCGCTGCACGGTCACCGCCGCCTCGAACTGGTTCAGCTTGTTGTCGAGGCTCACCAGGGAGCGGTTCAGACCGAGGGTGCCGGGGCCGGGCGCGCCGGTGGGTCCGGCGCAGGCGGGCAACGGACCGAGGGCGACGCCCGCACCGCCGAGGGCGCCCCAGCGCAGCACAGTGCGGCGGCGGGGGCGACCGGACGGGGGGACACGATGCGGCGGCGTTGGGGTCATGTCGACCTTCTCGGTTCTGGGGGCGACCGGCTGTCGCTGACGCCGCCCGGGCACCGGACGACGAAGAAGTATCGCGCCAAAAAGGTGGCACGGTTGCGCGAATCGCGCAAGGAGTCTCGCGCACTTCGCGCAGCCGTGCCATCATCGGCGTGCGAGGCCGATCACCCACAGGCCCGAGGAGGCACCCGTGTCCCGCACAACCCCCGCCGGCCGCCCGTCCCGCGTGCTGGCGCTCGCGGACGACCTGTCCGGCGCCGCCGAGACCGCTGCCGCCCTCGGCCTGCCCGGCCGGATCCTGCTGGGCCCGCCCACCGCGCCGACGCCGGAAGGCAAGGCCGTCGTACTCGACCTCGACACCCGGCAGCTCACCGCGGACGAGGCCGCACGCGCCGTACGGGACGTCATGCCGTACGCCGACGGCGGCCTCGTCCTGAAGAAGGCCGACTCGCTGCTGCGGGGCAACTTCGCCTCGGAGACGGCCGCTTACGCCGAGGGCGCCACAGGTGTCGTGATCGCCCCCGCCGTACCGGTCGCGGGCCGCACCGTGCATGACGGAGTCGTCCATCTGCACGGCACCGCGCTGCACGCGACCGACGCCTGGCGCGCCGAGCGGGGTCCGGCGCCGGAATCGGTGCCGGCGGCGCTGGGCGACCTACCGACGCGGGTGGTGCCGTTGTCGGCGGTGCGCTCGCCCGTCCTGGTTCTGTCCGGCTGGCTGCGCACCCTCATCGCGAAGGGCCATCACCCGGTGTGCGACGCCGAGACGGACGCCGACCTCGACGCGATAGCCGAGGCGGTTCTTCAACTCGGCCCCGGCGTACGGCTTTTGGGAGCGGGCGGGCTGGCCGCCGCCCTCGGCCGGAGGCTGGCGGGAGCGGACGGGGCCGGGCTCCGGGGGACCCCGGGCCGCACTCAGGGCAGACCGCTGGTCGTCGTGGTAGGAACCACCGAGCCCAGTGCCGTTGCGCAGATCGCGCAACTGCTGGCCTCCGGCGCGCACCACATACCCGTACCGGCGCACCTGCTCACCGACCACGGCGGCCGCCCGCACCCGCTCGCCACCGCGCCGGACGGCATCACCATCGTCAGCATCGACGGCAGCGGCCCCGTCGAGCCCGGCTCCGCCCGCGCTCTGGTGGCCGGCCTCGCCCGCACAGTCGCCCAAACCGCCTTGGACAGCGACCTGGTCCTGACAGGAGGCGAGACCGCACGCCGTGTGCTGGACGCCCTGGGCATCCGTGAGCTGCTGCCCGTCGGGCAGATCCACCACGGCGCCGTGCACTCCCGCACCGCCGACGGCCGCTCCGTCGTCACCCGCCCCGGCAGCTTCGGCGACACCGACTCCCTGCTGCGCATCGCCCGCGCGCTGCGCCCCGACCACGCCGCCGCATTGACCCCGTCGTTCGCCCCGCAAGGAGAACCCACGTGAACGCAGCCCCCACCGCCGCGTCCGCCGAGCAGTCCGGCACCGCCGGACATCGGCTCCCGGTCATCGCGGTGACCATGGGCGACGGCGCCGGCATCGGACCGGAGGTCATCGTCCCGGCGCTGCTGCACCCCGACATCCTGCGCGGCTGCCGCCCCGTCGTCATCGGCGACGCCCACCGCCTGCGCCAGGCGGCGGACATCCTCGGCACCAGCTGTGACATCGTTGCCGTCGACGGCCCCGCGCAGGCCGAGTTCACACCCCGCCGCATCAACGTCGTCGACCTCGGACTGCTCCCGGCCGAACTGCACTGGGGCGCCCTCTCCGCGGCGGCGGGCGACGCCGCGTACCACTACATCCGCGTCGCCGCCCGGCTCGCCCTGAACGGCGAAGTCCACGCCATCTGCACCGCCCCCCTCAACAAGGAGGCCCTGCACGCCGCCGGGCACCTCTACCCCGGCCACACCGAACTCCTCGCCCACCTCACCGGCGTGGACGAGGTGTCGATGATGCTGTCCACGCCCAAGGTGAAGGTCATCCACGTCACCACGCACCTCGGCCTGATCGACGCCGTCAACCGCATCGAGCCCGGCCTCGTCGAACGCACCGTGCGCCGCGGCCACGAAGCCATGGTCCGCGCGGGCGTCGACGCCCCCGCGATCGGCGTCTGCGGCATCAACCCGCACGCGGGCGAGAACGGCATGTTCGGCTACGGCGAGGAGGAGTCGAAGATCGTCCCCGCCGTGGAGACCGTACGCAACGACGGCATCGACGCCCGCGGGCCGATCCCCGCCGACACCGCCTTCTTCCTCGCCGGCCGCGGCGACTACGACCTCATCGTCGCCATGTACCACGACCAGGGCCACGGCCCGGTGAAGGTCCTCGGCATCGAAACGGGCGTCAACCTCACCGTGGGACTGCCCGTCATCCGCACCTCCGTGGACCACGGCACCGCGTTCGACATCGCGGGAACCGGCCGAGCCGAGGCCGGTAGCATGGTCGAGGCGCTGCGGCAGGCCGCCGAGATGTCATCCGCCTCGGCCGCCCGATGACCCCGCTCTCGTGGGTCCCGGAGGACACCACCGCACACCCGGAGGACACAGGACTGATGTCTGCGATCGGATCCAGGTCCCGGCGCGACCGGATCGTCCAGCTCGCCACCACCACCGGCCTGACCAGCGTGGACGAACTCTCGCAGCTGTTCGGCGTCACGGCTTCCACCATCCGCCGCGACCTGGCGAAGCTCACCACCGACGGACGCCTCGCCCGGACGTACGGCGGCGCGATGGCGCTGTCCGCGCACCCCGAGGCCTCACTGCGGCAGCGCACGGGCGAGGCCTTCGAGGCCAAACGCGCCATCGCCCGCTGGGCGGCCGCCCAGATCCAGCCCGGCGAGACGCTCCTGCTCGACGCGGGCTCGACCGTCGGCGCGCTCGCGCATGAACTGCGTACGGCCAAGAACGTCACCGTCGCGACCACCGGCCTGACCGCGCTCCAGGAACTCGCCGACGTCCAGACTGTCCACGTGGAATGCCTCGGTGGCACCCTCCGCCCCCTCAGTCAGGGCTTCGTCGGCCCGCTGACCGAAGCAGCCCTCGAACGTCTCACCTTCGACCGCGTCTTCCTCGGCACGGACGGCGTCTCCCCGGAGCACGGGATCTGCGAGGCCGACCTGCGCCAGACCCGCCTGAAGGAGCTCATGGCACGCCGCGCCGACCACGTCTACGTCCTCGCCCACGCCGCGAAAGTGGGTCGTCGCCCCTTCCACGCCTGGGCCACCCTGCCCGCGGGCTGGACCCTGGTCACGGACGACGCGGCCGACCCCCGCGTCCTCGACGAACTGCACAACCGCGGGGTCACCACGGTCCTGGCCAAGTCGGAGGACACGCCCTGAACTTGGCCGCGCAGACAGGAAAGGGCCAGGCGCTGGGACGCGCCTGGCCCTTTCCCTTGCTTTCGCGGCCCTCAGTCGCTCAGGAGCCGCAGACCGGGACGCCGGGCAGCTGGTTGTCCGGGTGGTCGACGTAGTAACTCGCGATGTAGCCGCGGGAGTCACCGCGCGTGATGTAGACCCACCACGGGTTGCCGCCGACGTTCTGGCCCTGCTTCTGGCAGACCGCCTCGAAGGACTGGTTCGGCTGCAACTGCCCGGCCACCACAGGGCAGTTGCCCGGCGACGGGAATGCGTCGCACGCGCCCGGGTCGCCCGGATTGTCGCGGACATTGACGTCGGTCGCCCACACCGTGAAGCTCGCCCGGGCGGATGCGCCGTCCGAGGCGTCACCGGCCGAGGCGGCGGCCGGGCCGACCAGGCCCGCGGTCAGGGCCGTGGCGGCGAGGGTGGCACCGAGAGCAGTACGAAGTCGCATGAGATCTCCCCGTGTTGTCGTGCTTGGCTTGGTCGTGCCTTCCTTACGCACGGCACACGAACACACGGGCCGCTCTGTATGACACCGTGGCGAGTGACGCTCGTCACGCACCAAGGGAGTGGCGGTCAGGGCGAGTTGCGAGCCTCGTCCGCCGAACACACGCGTACCTCAGCCGTGTTGCGGGTTCGGACACCCGGCAGCCAGCCCTCCGCCCCGTCACGGGTCCTGACCAGGTACCAGCGCGTCGAGGAGATCCCGCTCTCGTCCGTCACCATGGTGCCGCGAGTGACGACACACGCCGCGGCCAGCCGGTCGCCATGCCATACGCGGCCGGCCGTGTTCCCCGGCGCCGCGTACTCGCCGTACGGATCCAACGCCAGCCGCAGCGCGCACTCCATCGTCCGCAGCGGACGGCACGGCCCTTCGGCGTTGAACACCGTCACCGAGGCATCGAACCGCTCCCGATCGGCAGGAGGAGTGTCGGCGGTCGGACGGACCAGCCACCAGGCGCCCAGCGCGACGGCACACACCAGGACGGCGGCGGCAGCGACCGCCCAGCCTATCCGCGGCCGCGACCCGAAGGCCGCCCTGCGTGGCGGAGCTTCGGCGGACCGGACACGCTCCCACAGCCCGGGCGGCGTCTCGATCTCCTCGTCGGCGGCCCTGAGCCGGTCGCGCAGCAGCGCGGCAACGCGGTCGTCTGGCTCTGCGTCAGGCCCCATGCCCCGGCTCCTTTCCCGAACGGTCCCCGCGTTCCCGCTCACTTCTGTCCAGCAGCGAGCGCAGCTTCTGCAGCGCACGCGTGCGATGCCGGGCGGCCGTTCCGCGGTGCACTCCTATGATCCGGGCGGCCTGGTCGATGGTGTAACCGTCCAGATCGACGAGTATCACCACGCCTGCCTGCTTGGAAGAGAGCCTCCCCAGCAGCCGTACCGCCTCCATCTCGGCGGCACGCCGCTCCACTCCGCCGTCCCAGCCCGCCGCGACCACCGGCCCGATCGAGCCGAGGCGTCCCGCCTGCCCGGCGGCATCGGCGGCACCCGACACCTCCACATCATCCACCAGGACCTGACGGCGCTCGCGGCGATGGGTGTCGCGTACGACGCTGAGCAGCGCAGTGAAGGCATAGGCGTACGGCTCCGGATGGTCGAGGAATCGCTGCGGCCGTGCGGCCAGCTTCAGATAGGCCTCGTGCACGGCGTCCTCGGCCCAGGATCTCGTCCCGGCCAGCATGACGGCTCTTCGGTAGAGCCGGGGCAGGAGCTCGCAGAAGGTCTCGTCGAAGCGGGTCGGTGGAGGTGACGGCGAGGATGAGGGACCGGTCGGCGGGTGGCCCATGGGCTCGGATGTCTCCCCGTTGGGTAGTCGGGCGGGCCGTCGCCTGCCCGCCGTGTTGTGCACCGAGTGATCATTTACCCGAGTACGGCCCGGTCACGCAGGTCCTTTTCCGGCCCGGCGCTCAACCCTCACCTCAACTCCCAGCCGGGGTCGCCGATCGGCCCTGCGCAACTGTCCGGAAACCGGCGTTCGCCCTGTGTACTGTCGGCAGTCCGGCCGACGACCGGTGCCCGCAGCCGACGCAGAAGAACCGCAGGAGGGACCCCCGTATGACCCGCCCGATCACCGTGGGAGTGGACGGATCACCCGAGAGCCTGGCCGCCGTGGCCTGGGCCGGCCGGGAAGCCGTCCGCCGCGAGCTGCCGTTGCGTCTGGTGCAGGCCTGGGAGAGCGACGACGTGGGGGAGCACGACGCGAAGGCGCGGGACGTGCTGCGGGAGGCCGCGAGCGGCCTTACTGAGCGGCATCCCCAACTGCCGGTGTCCACCGACCTCCTGGACGCGGCCCCGGTCCCCTCGCTGGTCGCCGAGGCGTCGGCTGCCGAGATGCTGGTGCTCGGCTCGCGCGGGCACGGAGCGATCGTCGGTTTCCTGCTCGGCTCCGTCGGCCAGCAGGTGACCGCCGAATCCGGGCGCCCCGTCGTCCTCGTACGCGCCGACGACCGCGCCGAACACGAGGCGGCGGGCCGCGAGATCGTCGTGGGACAGCAGGGCGGCCCGGACGACAGCGGCGCGGCCCTGGGGTACGCCTTCGAGGCCGCGGCGGCACGCGGCGCGACCGTACGGGTCGTACGGGCCTGGAGCCTCCCGGCGCTCTACCAGTTCAGCCCCGGCTCGCTGAAACTCCTCGACGAGGCCGGCGGTCTGGAACCGTACGAGAAGAAGGCGCTCGAGGAGGCGCTGCTGCCCTGGCGGGAGCGGTATCCCGACGTGCCCGTGACCGAACACGTCGAGATCGGCAGCGCTGGGGAGGTGCTCCTGTCGGTGGCGTCCCGGGCGCAGCTGATGGTGGTCGGGCGGCGTGCCCAGCGCTCCGCCGTGGGGTCACGGATCGGTTCGGTGGCACATGCGGTCATGCATCACGCACCCTGCCCGGTGGCGGTCGTCCCGCCGACCTGAGCGCCCGGCTCAAGCTGACGGCGTCTGCGACGCGGCGGCGTCGGGCGCCGGCAGCTTCTCCCGGATCTTCGGCAGGATGTTCGTGACGTAGTCCTCGACGGCCATGTCCAGGCCGATGTCGTGCTGCGCCCGCTCGGACAGATACCAGCGGTGCTCGAGCAGCCCGTGGTACAGCTCCGCCGCGTCCATGGAGCCGCGCAGCTCCTTCGGTATGGCGCGCACGGTGGGCCGGAACACCTCCCGCACCCAGCGGTGCGCCAGCACCTCGGGGCGTGCGGCGAGGGGATCGCCGGGGGCGTAGTCGTCCTGGGTGGCCATCCAGCTCTCGAGGTCGTTGAGGAGCCGGCGCGCCTGGTTCTCCTCGGTGTCGAGCCCGGTCAGCCGCAGGAGCTGGCGCTGATGGTGGCCAGCGTCGACGACCTTGGGGACGAAGGTCACGGTGTCACCGTTCGAGGAGTGCGCGATCTGCATCTCGGCGACGTCGAAGCCGAGTTCGTTGAGCCGCCGGACCCGGCGGTCGATGTAGTGGTGCTTGCCCGCCGGATACACGGACGTACGGGTCAGCTCCTGCCAGAGGCTCTCGTAACGGCCGCAGATCTCCGTACCGAAGTCGATCGGGTCGACGGACGGGTGCAGCGCCCCGGACGCCTCCAGATCGAGCAGCTCGCCGCTGATGTTCACGCGCGCGAGATCGAGATCGTAACTGCGCTGCCCGTCGCTGAGCTTCTGGTGCAGCTCGCCGGTCTCCGCGTCGACGAGATACGCGGCGAACGCCCCGGCGTCGCGCCGGAACAGTGTGTTGGACAAGGAGCAGTCGCCCCAGGCGAACCCCGCCAGATGGAGCCGGACCAGCAGCACGGCGAGCGCGTCCATGAGCCGGTGCATGGTCGCGGGCCGCATCGTCGTCTCGAACATCGACCGGTAGGGCATCGAGCCGTTCAGGTGCCGGGTGATCAGCACCGGCTCCAGGGGGGCCTCGTCGTCCCGGGTGCGGCCGGTGACGACGGCGAGCGGGTCCACCGCGGGGATGTTGAGCCGGTGAAGAGAGCGCAGCAGCTCGTACTCACGCACGGCGGGCCGCTCGGCCAGCTCCTTGACGGCCACCACCTCGTCGCCGGCGCGCGCGTACCGCACCACGTGCCGTGAGATACCGCGCGGCAGCGGCACCAGGTGGCGCTCCGGCCAGTCCTCCAGGGGCAGATCCCAGGGCAGTTCGAGCAGCAGCGCGGGATGCTCCGGGTTGGTGGCGCTGATGTGCAATGCCATTGCTCTTGGGCCCTCGCCTCGCGGTCGTCCGTCACGTAGCAAGAGCATCTCCGCACTTGGACGCCCGGTTCGTCAACCGGCGCGAGGTGTACCGCGGGCGACGAGTGGGGCCGGTGCCGTGCGGCACCGGCCCCACTCGTCGTCACGGAAGGCTGAGGGCTAGCCCGGTCGGCGTCACTGTCGCGCGCCCACGGGCTCCTCCTGCTGCGCCTCCTCTTGCTCGCCGGTACCGAGCATCGAGCGGACCTCGAACTTCTCGTACACGTCGGCGGCGTCTTCTTCGCCACGGCTCATCACGGTGCCGAGCCAGCCCAGCAGGAACCCGGCCGGTACGGAGACGATGCCCGGGTTCTGGAGGGGGAAGAAGGCGAAGTCCGCGTCGGGATAGAACGAGGTGCGCGTAGAGGAGACGACGGGGGAGCAGATCATCAGCAGTACGGAGGTGGCGAGACCCCCGTACAGGCTCAGGAGCGCGCCGCGTGCGTTGAAGCGACGCCAGAACAGGCTGTAGACCATGGTCGGCAGGATGGCGGACGCGGCGATGGCGAAGGCCAGGAACCCCAGGCTGGCGGTGTTCGTGCCCCACGCCAGAAGCGCGAGGAGCATGCCGAGGACCCCGATGACGACTGCGGACAGCCGGGCCGCGGTCAGCTCCTCGGTCTGGCTCGCCTTGCCCTTGCGGATCACCTGCCCGTACAGGTCGTGTGCGAGCGAGGACGCCGCGGCGAGCATGAGCCCGGCCGCGACGGCCATCAGGGTGATGAACGCCAGACAGGAGATGAGTGCGGTGAGTACGGCGCCGCCGATGGAGTTGGCGAGCAGCAGTACCGCCGCGTCACCCTTGGCGTCGACTTCCGCGATGGAGTCGCGGCCGACGATCGCCGTCGCACCCAGGCCGAGCACGCCCGCCGCCAGACACACGAAGCCGACCAGGCCCGTGGCCCACAGCACCGATCGGCGCAGCACACGGGTGGCGCGGGGAGCGAGCAGACGCATCGTCATGTGGGGGAGTGCCGCCAGGCCCAGCGCGATGGCGATCTGCAGGCTGAAGAAGTCGAGCTTGCTGGTCGTGCTGCCTCCGTAGCGCAGCCCCGGCTCCAGGTACCGCTGCCCCATGCCGCTGCCGTCGGCTGCGGCGCCGAGGAGGCCGTCGATGTTCCAGCTGAAGCGGTGCAGCACGATGATGGCGGTCACCGCGACGCCCGCGATCAGCATGACCGCCTTGACGATCTGGAGGAAGGTCGCGCCGGGCATCCCGCCGAGCGCCACGTACAGCACGATCAGGGTGCCGATGAGCGCGACGCACATGGTGCGGACGGTGGCACTCGGCTCGCCGATGAACTGGGTCAACAAGGCGATGCTGCCGACGAGTTGGGCGACGATGTAGAGGACGCAGATGGCCAGTGTGCAGGCGGCCAGGGCGATGCGTACCGAGCGCTGGCTCCGGGGCAGCCGCAGGGCCAGGGTGTCACCGAGGGTGAACTTGCCCGAGTTGCGCAGGGGTTCGGCGATCAGCAGCATCACCATCATCCAGGCGACGACGGTGCCGACGAGATAGAGCAGGCCGTCGTATCCGGTCAGTGCGACCAGTCCGGTACTGCCCAGGAGGGTGACGGCGGACAGATAGTCGCCGCACATCGCCAGCCCGTTGCGCAGGGGCGACATGGTCCGGTTGCCCAGGTAGAAGTCGCTGATCTCGTCGCCCTGCGGAGCGGTGATGAGGGCCGAGAACATGCTGACGACGACGACCGACACGAACAGGACGAAGGTCAGCTTCAGACTGGTGCCGCCGACGACGCCCTCGGAGAGAGTCACCATGCGACCGTCGGAGAGAGTCACCACGAACCGAACCGCCTCTCCTGGGGAACACGAGCTTGCTGCAACCGAGCCTGCTCGGCCTCGTCGCGGGCGATCTCAGCCCGCAGACGGTCGACGGCCGGGTCGATCCGCCGCTCCATGTGCACCGTGTACCGCCACGCGGTCACGGCCATCACGACGAACTGGCCGATGCCACCCACCAGTCCCACCGTCACATGGCCGAACAGCTTCTGGTTCAGCACTCCGGTTGCGAAGTTCGACAGCAGCACGAACAGCAGGAAGCCGCCGACCGAGATGAGTATCGCCGCGATCCCGAACGAGCGGTGGGATCCGCGTATGGAGCGGAAGTCGGGATGCGAGGCGACTCTGTTCTCCGCCGAGGGGGCGGGCGGCATCTGTCCTGGTTGGGAGCTGAAGGGCGAGTTGGAGTGTCTTGGCATACCGTGCCTTGTCTGGGGCCTTGTGTTCGCGGTCTGCACGCGGAAATTGCTCACTGAATATGCAGGGGGACGGCTGTTGAACGCGGCTCACGTTTTCGGTCGCACAGGTCGGGAATTCGCCCGAAATGCCACTGAAACCGTGTTCCGGCTGTACTGGTTGGCCTCGCTGGTGGGGTGGCCGGCGCGGCGTATCGGATTGTGGCATTCCATCGTTTCAACTATCAACCGGATCATTGCTATTGACCGTGGGTGACTTAAATTCAACGCGCGTCACTTTCTCCGCCCGGCTTGTTCGCCGGACCTCGTTCACCGGCCCCTCCGCTGCGGACACGAGACGCGTGTGGGACGTGATGTGCAGCACGCACGTACTGCCGCCGTCGGAGCCGTGAGCGCGGATCGTGCCTCGCCACGGCTTGATCGCTGATCAAGCAGGGCAAAATCCCTGGCCACAGCCCATTCCGTGCATTTGACACGTCATCGCACGCCCAGATAGGAAGCAGCTCTCTGAAGGTGGAGAGGTGGACTGTGTACGAGCCGAACGTGGTGGGCGACTGGCAGGAGTACGACGAGGAGCATGCCGGCCTGCGTGTCCGCGTCCACGGCCTGGAGAAGGCGGAGCCACCGCGGGGACGTGACGACGCGGCCGAGGGTCTGACCTACGTCAGGTTCCGGGTGACCGTCGAGAACCGTACGACCGCGTACTTCGGCATCCACCTCGAAGACGGCCAGCTCGACGTCCGGGTCGGCGCCGACGGCGAGAGCGCCTTCCTCGACTGGCGGAACTCGCAGTTCATCGAGGGGTTCGACGTCTACCCGCTGCGCCGGGTCACGGCCGTTCTGTACGCCGCGGCCGACGAGGCCGGCCTGGGGCGGGTGGACGTCCAGGTTCAGCTGAAGGTCGACGACGAGTGGACCCACCGGTATCTCTGGTCCGGAGGCATCGACCTGCACCAGCCGTCCGTCGGCGCCGGAGCCCGCCCCGACAGTTCCGGCGACAGCCTTGCCGCCCAGGTGGCCAGCTTCCTCAGGGAGGAAACGGAAACAGGGCCGGGGTCGACCGGCTGACGGCTGCCGGCCTGGATCATCGCGGGCATGGCTGAATTGCGAGGCTGGATTATCCCGCACTTGTGAGGATCCAGAAAAGAGAATTACCTCGGCCTTGACGATTCACGCACGTCTTCGCTGAAGGTGTCGTTCCTTTCGCGGATTTCCAGCGGATTCCTCGTGAGGGGCGATTTGTCCGGACAGTTGCGTCATGTCGTATCGAGAACCTCGGCGGCTGCCGCAGCGACGATCTCCGCGACGGTCGCGAGTGCCGGAAAGTCGAGTTTCCACTGCTGCCAGAACAAGGGAATGTCGATCTTCCGGTCTGGCGCCAGATTCACAAGTCGACCCGCGTCCAGAAGGGGCGCGGCCTGAATCACGGGCACCATGCCCCAGCCCATGCCGGCGGCGACGGCCTCGACGAAGCCCTCCGAGGTCGGCACGAAGTGGCGCATGGGGCTCGCGCCGTCCCGGCCACGCCGGAGCCTTCGTACGAACCCGTCCTGGAGGTCGTCGCGCCGGTCGAAGCACACCACTGGCGCATCGCCGAGGACGTCCCGCAACGGCTGGTCCAGCCGGTCGCCGAGCCGGCGCGCCGCGAAGCCGGGGCTCGCCGCCGGGACATAGCTCATACGGCCCAGGCTGCGGACGGAACACCCGGCCACCGGGTCCGGAGACGAGGTCACCGCCGCCATCACCAGCCCCTCGCGCAGCAGCGCGGCCGTGTGGTCCTGGTCCTCGCGGTGCAGCTCGTAGCACAGCCGCAGCTCCTCCGACACGCGCGTGAGCGCCGGCAGGAACCAGGTCGCCAGCGAGTCGGAGTTCACGGCGATCGACAGACGCGTCGGTTCCTCGGAGCCGGTCATGCCGAGTTCGGTGTGGGCGTCCCGTTCCAGCCGGGCCAGTTGGCGTGCGAAGCGGACGACGACCTCGCCGGACTCGGTGGGCCGCACCGGTTTCGTACGGATCAACAGGACGCGTCCCGTGCGCTGTTCGAGCGCCTTGACTCGCTGGCTGACCGCCGACGGCGTCACATGCAGAGCGGTGGCCGCGGCGTCGAACGTGCCCTCGTCCACCACGGCGAGCAACGTGCGGACCTGGTCCAGGGGAAGCTCCGTCATCACGAACGCTAATGATACGTAAGAATCTTTAGCTGTACTCCTGCTGCCCGGCTTCCTAGCGTCGACGCCGTGACCAACGCCCTGACCGCCGCGGCCGCCGGATTCGGCACCGGCCTCTCACTCATCGTCGCCATCGGCGCGCAGAACGCCTTCGTGCTGCGCCAGGGCATCCGCCGGGAGGCCTTGCTCGCGGTGGTGGCCATCTGCGCCCTGTCCGACGCGACCCTCATCACGCTGGGTGTCGCCGGGGTCGGCGCCGTGGTGGTGGCCTGGCCGTCGGCGCTCACCGTGATCGCGCTGACCGGCGGCGTCTTCCTGCTCGGCTACGGCTGCCTCGCCGCCCGGCGGGTCTTCCGCCCCTCGGCCTCGGCCCTGCGGGTGGAAGCCGGTTCGGCGGGCTCGCGGCGGCGGGCCGTACTCACCTGCCTGGCGATGACCTGGCTCAACCCGCACGTCTACCTCGACACCGTGTTCCTCCTCGGCTCCGTCGCGGCCGACCGCGGCCCGCTCCGCTGGACCTTCGGCCTGGGCGCGGCACTCGCCAGCCTGTGCTGGTTCGTTGCGCTGGGCTTCGGCGCCCGGCTGCTCAGCGGCTTCCTGGCCCGGTCGTCGGCATGGCGGGTACTGGACGGTCTGATTGCCGCGACGATGATCGCCCTCGGGGCCACGCTGATCGCCGGGGTGTGAACCTGCGCGTACCCGGGCCCTGTCCCGGTCCTTTCTGGTCGCCGCGATGCACGACGGCCACCGCCAGCAGACCGAGCGCCAGCCCCACCGCCGTCGGTACCCCGAACGGCTCCCCGAACATCAGCGCACCCCACACGGCCGTCACCGGGGCCATCAGGAACATGAGGGTATTCACCTGGGTCACCCCGGACCGCCGCAGGATCAGCCAGTACAGCCCGTACCCGCCGAACGTGGAAAGGGCCACGAGCCAGACCACGGCGCTCCAGAAGGAGGCGCTCGAGGTCGGCACCGCGCCTCCCGTCGCCGCGGCAAGTGCCGTGAAGACGACGGCACTTGTGACGGCGTGGACCGTCATCGCCGCCACCGGGCGGACCTCCGTGCGCGACCGGCGGTCCAGAAATGTCGCGGCCACCAGACAGAGCATGCCGGCGAACGGCACGAGATACGCCCACCAGGCAGCACCCGTCCCGGCCCCGGCGTCGGCCATCGTGACGATGACGACGCCGGTAACGCCAAGTCCCAGCCCGAGCCATTGCGTACGGGAAACCGGCAGCCCCAGCAGCGGCCCGGCCAGCACTCCGGCCACCAGCGGCTGTGTGCCGTCGATCAAGGCCGTCGTGCCGCTGGAGACGCCCAGTTCGATCGCGTAGTAGACGGTGAGGAGGTAGCCGCTCTGCGACAGCGCCCCGACGGCGACCTGTCGCCTGAGATCGCGTGGCGTCAGCTCCCGCAAGGATGTCCGCGCCACCGTCAAGGCCACGATGCCCAGGACGAGAGCCAGCGGAAGAAAGCGCCACATCAGGAGCGTGACTGCCGACGCGCTCCCCGCCCCGAGCTTGGCCCCGATGAAGCCAGAACTCCAGGCGACGACGAACGCGATCTGGGTGTTGTACTCCTATCACTGCTTGGGGAGTTGCTCCCCCCCAAGCAGTGTATGAAGCGGTCCGTCCTGACTCTGAACGCGATTGACGGCGATTCGAGAGCAGGACGTTCACGGCGCGAACACCTCCAGGGGTGGTGAGTGGATGCCGGCGGCGCAGCTATACCGATCTGTATATCTGGTGCCGAGTATACAGACCGGTATACTCTTGAGGAATGGCGACTGCGAACACCCCCCGACGCGTACCACTGACCCCCGGCGCCCGCCGCGCGCTTGCAGCGGCCGGGCGGCTGTTCTACGAGCGCGGCATCCATGCCGTGGGCGTCGACCTCATCGCGGCCGAGGCCGGCGTCACGAAGAAGACGCTCTACGACCGTTTCGGCTCCAAGGAGCAGATCGTGGTTGAATACCTGGCCGACCGCGACGAGCGCTGGCGAGCGTTCCTCGCCCCCCGCCTGGACTCGGCCCCCACGGCGGAGGGCCGGGTCCTGGCCGTCTTCGATGCCTCACGTGACTGGATGGAGTCCAATGGTTCCCGAGGGTGCAGCATGGTCAACGCGCATGCGGAGATCGACGATCCGGCGCATCCCGCGTACGCGGTGATCACCGGCCAGAAGGCGTGGATGCTCACCCTGTTCACGGACCTCGTACGCCCCGTTGCCCCGGCCGTGCCCGACGCGCTGGCGCGCACGCTGATGCTGCTTCACGAGGGTGCCCTTGTGGCACACGGCCTGCGTATCTTTCCCGGGGCGCTGGACCATGCCCGCCAGGAGGCACGCGCGCTGCTGTCCGGAACCGCCGACGCGTCGGCGTGACGCCGAGCCCCCGGCTCGGACGCGCCCGGGGGCGAAACCACCCCTACACCGGCCGCAGCCACACCGTAGAAAGCGGCGGCAGCGTCAGCTGGATGGTCCCTGCCCCGCCGCCGCTCGCGGGGGACTCCGTCTTGACGGGGTCGGGGTTCGTGACGTCGCTGCCGCCGTAGTGGGCGGAGTCCGTGTTCAGGATCTCGCCCCAGGCGGGGATGTCCTCGGGGACACAGAGCCGGTATTCGTGCCGGACCACCGGCGAGAAGTTGGACACCGCCAGGAGCGGAGCACCCGCGGCGTCGAAGCGCAGGAACGCGAAGACGTTGTCGTCCGCCGCGTCCCCCACGACCCAGGAGAACCCCGCCGGGACGGTGTCCTGCTCCCAGAGCGCGGGAGTCGCGGCGTACAGGCGGTTGAGATCGCGGACGAGGTCCCGTACGCCGCGATGGTCCGGCTCCGCCTCGTATGCAGGGTCCAGCAGCCACCAGTCCGGTCCGTGACCCTCCGACCATTCCCCACCCTGCGCGAACTCCTGCCCCATGAAGAGGAGTTGCTTACCGGGATGCGCCCACATGAAGCCCAGATACGCGCGGTGATTGGCGCGTCGCTGCCACCAGTCACCCGGCATCTTCGACACCAACGCCTGCTTGCCGTGGACGACTTCGTCGTGCGAGATGGGCAGCACGTAGTTCTCGCTGTACGCGTACACCATCGAGAACGTCATCTCGTTGTGGTGGTAATTCCGGTGCACAGGGTCCTTCGACACATAGACCAACGAGTCGTGCATCCAGCCCATGTTCCACTTCAGTCCGAAGCCGAGGCCGCCGTCACACGTGGGCCTCGTGACTCCGTCCCAGGCGGTGGACTCCTCGGCGATCGTGACGACGCCCGGCACGCGCCGGTACACGGTCGCGTTCATCTCCTGGAGGAAGGCGACGGCGTCGAGGTTCTCGCGTCCGCCGTGCACGTTCGGGGTCCACTGGCCTTGTTCGCGTGAGTAGTCGAGGTAGAGCATCGAGGCGACGGCGTCGACCCGCAGGCCGTCGATGTGGAACTCCTCGCACCAGTACACGGCGTTGGCGACCAGGAAGTTGCGTACCTCGCGGCGGCCGTAGTCGAATTCCAGGGTGCCCCAGTCGGGGTGCGCGGCGCGGAGTGGGTCCTCGTGTTCGTACAGCGGGCGGCCGTCGAATTCGGCCAGTGCCCAGTCGTCGCGGGGGAAGTGGGCGGGTACCCAGTCCATGATCACGCCGATGCCGGCCTGGTGGAGGGTGTCGACGAGGTACTTGAAGTCGTCGGGGGTGCCGAGGCGGGCGGTGGGTGCGTAGAAGCCGGTGACCTGGTAGCCCCAGGAGCCGCCGAAGGGGTGCTCGGCGACCGGCATCAGCTCGACGTGGGTGAAGCCCAGGTCAGAGACGTAGGCGGGGAGTTGCTCGGCGAGCTGGCGGTACGTCAGCCCAGGGCGCCAGGACGAGAGATGGACCTCGTACACCGAGAACGGCGAAAGGTGCACAGGTCGCTGTCCCCGCCGGGCCGTCCACTCGGCATCCCGCCACTCGTGCCGCGACACATGGACCACCGAGGCCGTCGCGGGCGGCAGTTCCGCGCTACGGGCCATCGGATCGGCACGCATCGTCTTGGAGCCGTCGGGCCGCGTGATCTCGAACTTGTAGAGTTCCTCCTCGCCGAGCCCCGGCACGAACAGCTCCCACACCCCGGAGGAGCCCAGCGACCGCATCGGAAAAGCGGTGCCGTCCCAGAAATTGAACGAGCCCGCCAGCCGCACCCCGCGTGCGTTCGGCGCCCAGACCGTGAAGCGGGTGCCGGTCACCCCCTGGTGCTCCATCGGCTCCGCACCGAGCGCCTTCCACAACTGCTCGTGCCGTCCCTCGCTGAAGAGATACAGATCGAACTCGCCGAGGGAGGGCAGGAATCGGTAGGGATCCTCGAGCTCGAACACGTGGTCCCCGTACGTCACCAGCAGCGTGTACTCGGGGATCGAGTCGAGCGGCAGCACACTCGAGAACAGACCGTCGCCCATGGCCTCCAGCTCCACACGCCGCCCGTTCGCCGAGACGGCCACGGCATCGGCGTACGGACGCAGCGCCCGGAAGACCACACCCCCCGGCACTGGATGCGCCCCGAGCAACGCATGAGGATCATGATGGGCGCCCGCCAGCAGCCGCTCCCGATCGGCCGGGTCCATAGCCACATCTATGGGGACCTTGCGAGCTGCCACGGTGTGAGCCTCCTCAGGCGTTGTGGGAGAACGAAGGGGCCGGCGGACCACTGCCGGAGGGCGTTCGGCCGGGTTCGGCGAGACGGGCGATCGCCGCCAGCGGCACGGGCAGCCAGTCGGGGCGGTGCCGGGCCTCGTACAGCACCTCGTACACGGCCCGGTCCGTCTCGTAGCCGCGCAGCAACCCGGGTTCCTCCCGCGGATCCCACCCCGCCTCCGCGGCGTACCCGGCGCAGTAAGCCTCCCGGCAGCGCCGCGCCCACGCAGGCCGCCACGGACGGCGGCTGCGGGCGGCGTAGTCGAAGGAGCGCAGCATGCCCGCCACATCGCGTACGGGGGACTGGCGGCGACGGCGTTCCGCCAGCGGGCGGGCCGGCTCGCCTTCGAAGTCGATCACGAACCACCGCCGCCCGGCCCGCAGCACCTGGCCGAGGTGGAAGTCACCGTGAATCCGCTGCGCGGGACGGGTCGAGTCGAGCTCGGCGAGCGCGTCGAAGGCGGCCCGCAACCCGGGTGCGTACGGCAGGAGTTCGGGCACGGACTGGCTCGTGGCGGCCAGACGTTCGGTCATCGCGGCCGCAAGTTGCTTGTTCTGGAGCGGACTTGGGGTCTCGGAGGGGAAGGCGGCGGCCAGCGCCAGATGCACCTCGGCCGTGGCGCACCCCAGTTGGTACGCCTCCTCGGTGAAATCCCTTCCCGAGGTCAGGGATTTTAGCGCCAGAGTCCAGCCGTCCGTGGCCTCGGGCAGGAACGGCTGGAGCACGCCGAGCGTCGCCTCCTGCGGCCTCGAGGTCCGAAACCATGCCACGGGGGGAGGGACGCGAGTGCAGCCCTGGCGGACCAGCGCCCACGGCACCTCCAGATCCGGATTGATGCCGGCCTGGACTCGCCGGAAGACCTTCAGAATGTACGAATCCCCGTATACGACCGATGAGTTGGACTGCTCGGCGTCGAGGAGCCGGGGAGCGAGCCCGGCGGGCACCGTCACCTGGGCGTCGCGCTCGAAACGCAGCGGTCCCACCGTGCCCGGATGACGCAGCCGCTCCAGCAACAGTCCGGTGGACCGGGGGTCCCGGAAGGCGTCGTACACCATCAGGCCCGCCAGCGGGCCCTGACTCGCCCGGCCGATGAAGGCATGGACCAGCCGGGGCGGCAGGGCCTCCCGTATGCCGAGCAGCAGTTGGTAGCAGTCTCCCGACGGGGGCGCTCCGGCGCCGTGCTGCGCGTGCACCAGAAGATGCAGGAACCCCGGATGCAGTTCAGTCACCGACAGCAGTGTCAGATCGGTGACGGGCCGCCCTTTGCCCGCGAACCACCGCTGCCGTGGCAGCCAGGCCTGCAGCAACCCCGCGACCGAGGTCAGCAGTGCGGCCGAGCCGAGGCTGTCCGGTGAGAGCGGTGCGGTCCTGGGCATGGAGGCGCGTCCTTTCGAGGCACACGAGGTGAGGCACACGATCAAGATCGCCAGCTGGCACTGGTGGGGACCGCCCGGCGCAGGCGGAACCAGTAGAAGCCGTGGCCTGCGAGGGTGAGGAGGTAGGGCAGGTCGCCGATGGCGGGGAAGCGGACGCCGCCGATGAGTTCGACGGGG
>NZ_BAAASJ010000078.1:0-639 GCF_039532825.1 Streptomyces vastus | reverse complement strand
CCTCCTAAAGAGTAACGGAGGCGCCCAAAGGTTCCCTCAGCCTGGTTGGCAATCAGGTGGTGAGTGTAAGTGCACAAGGGAGCTTGACTGTGAGACCGACGGGTCGAGCAGGGACGAAAGTCGGGACTAGTGATCCGGCGGTGGCTTGTGGAAGCGCCGTCGCTCAACGGATAAAAGGTACCCCGGGGATAACAGGCTGATCTTCCCCAAGAGTCCATATCGACGGGATGGTTTGGCACCTCGATGTCGGCTCGTCGCATCCTGGGGCTGGAGTCGGTCCCAAGGGTTGGGCTGTTCGCCCATTAAAGCGGTACGCGAGCTGGGTTTAGAACGTCGTGAGACAGTTCGGTCCCTATCCGCTGTGCGCGTAGGAGTCTTGAGAAGGGCTGTCCCTAGTACGAGAGGACCGGGACGGACGAACCTCTGGTGTGCCAGTTGTTCTGCCAAGGGCATGGCTGGTTGGCTACGTTCGGGAGGGATAACCGCTGAAAGCATCTAAGCGGGAAGCCTGCTTCGAGATGAGGACTCCCACCCCCATGAGGGGTTAAGGCTCCCAGGAGACTACTGGGTTGATAGGCCAGATCTGGAAGGCGGGTAACCGCTGGAGGTGACTGGTACTAATAGGCCGAGGGCTTGTCC
>NZ_BAAASJ010000077.1:0-872 GCF_039532825.1 Streptomyces vastus | reverse complement strand
CTAGTAGGACTCCGTTAGGTCTGTCTTGATCTTGGTGTGGTCCTGGTGGGCAGGGGTTGGTGGCAGGTGGCGCAGATGCCGGTCCAGCAGTTCAGCAGGTCCTGGAGGGCGTCGAGGATCTGGTAGAGGGTGAGTCCGGTGTGGCGGCTTTTGGGGCCAGCCGCTGCTCGGTGAGGAAGGCGTGGGCGGCGGTGACCAGGGTGGCGTGGTGGTGCCAGCCGTTGAAGGAGCGGCCTTCGAAGTGGTCCAGGCCCAGACCGTGCTTGAGTTCGCGGTAGTCGTGCTCGATGCGCCAGCGGATCTTTGCCAGGCGGACCAGGTCCGGGATCGGGGTGTCGTCGGGCAGGTCGGACAGCCAGAACCGGGTGGGTTCGTCCTCGCCGTCGGGCCATTCGGCCAGCAGTCGCACCTGGGGCAGGACGCCGTCCCACCGGCCGTGCTCGGCCACCGCGGCTGCCTGGGCCAGCCGGCGCGAGCGCACCCCGGCCGGGCGGACCCGCAGCGCGAGGAAGCGGGAGGTCATCGGGGAGCGGGAGCCTTCCCGCCAGGTCACCTCGCTGAAGGCTTCCCGTCCGGCGGCCGCGGCCAGTTGTGCCACCGTCACCGGTGGCTGCCGGTAGCGGGGAAGGGGCCGACGGCCGTTGCCGGACCAGGCGGGGGTGGCGGGGTGCGCCTCGTGCGGCTGGACGGTGATATCGCCGCGGATGCCGACGACGTACGCGTGTCCCCGCTCGGCCAGGGCAGCGCGGAAGTCGGCGTTCTGGCCGTAGCCGGCATCCGCCACCAGGACCGGCGGCGCAAGGCGCCAGGTGGCCAGTTCGTCCAGGGCGTCCAGTGCCAGCCGCCACTTCTCCCGGTGCCCGACGTCCTTG
>NZ_BAAASJ010000076.1:264961-266773 GCF_039532825.1 Streptomyces vastus | reverse complement strand
GGGCGGCGATGCCCTTCGGTGCGTACATCTTGTGGCCGACGACGGTCAGCAGGTCGACGTCCAACTCTCGTACGTCCAGGGGGAATTTTCCGGCTGCCTGTGCGGCGTCGCAGTGGAAGAGCACCCCGTGGGCGCGTGTGATGCGGGCCAGTTCGGCGATGGGCTGGAGGGTGCCGGTCTCGTTGTTCGCGGCCATGACCGAGACCAGAACGGTGTGCTCGGTGAGGGCGGCGGCGAGTGCCGCCGGGTCGACCAGGCCGTTGCCGTCAACGGGCAGGTACGTCACTTCGGCGCCGTGGAGGCGTTCCAGGGCGCGGCAGGTCTCCAGGATGGCCGGGTGCTCGGTGACCTGGGTGATCACATGCGGGCGGTCGGTCCTGCCGGACAGCACGGCGCCGCGCAGGGCGAGGTTGTCGGCCTCCGAGCCGGAGCCGGTGAAGACGATCTCTCCCGCGTCCGCGCCGATGAGTGCGGCGACCTGAGCGCGGGCGCGGGCCAGGGCCCGCGTCGGGGCTGCCGCGTAGGGATGGCTGCTGGAGGGGTTGCCGAACCAGTCGGCCAGATATGGGTGGATGGCCTCGGCCACCCTCGGGTCCACCGGAGTGGTGGCGTTGTAGTCCAGAAAGACCGGTCCGCCGACCAGCCCCGGATGCGACGGAAGACTGTCGGTCACGCCAACTCCCCTGCGTGCACGGGCATCTCGGCCAGGCGCCACTCCAGCATGCCGTCGTTCAGCCGGATCGCCCGGCGGCCGCGGTCGGTCAGCAGCCGCACCGCGTCGTACGCGAGCACGCAGTACTCGCCGCGGCAGTAGACGACGATCTCCGCGTCCTCGGGCAGCTCGTTGATCCGCTCGGCCAGCTTCTCCACCGAGATGGAGACGGCGCCGGGGATGTGTCCGGCCAGGTACTCCTCCACCGGCCGTACGTCCAGCACCACCACGTCACCGGCCTCCATCCGGGCGCGCAGCTGATCGCGGGTGACCTCCACCGCGTCGTCGGAACCGAGGTAGGCGTGCCGGGCGGCGGGGACCGCGGCCTGGTGTGCCTCGGCGACCTTGCGCAACAGCGCGAACAGCTGCGCCACATCGTCCCCGGCCAGCCGGTAGTGGATGCGCACGCCCTCACGGCGCGTGGCGACGAACCCCGCCTGCTTGAGCGTCTGCAGGTGGGCCGAGGCCGTCGTCAGGTTCAGGCCCGCTGCCTTCGCCAGCGCATCCACGGTCCGCTCGCCCTGTGCGAGCAGATCCAGCAACTCCAGACGCTTTCCGCTGGCCAGCGCCTTGCCGCTGGCCGCGAACGCGTCGTACAGCCGCGCCTTCGCGCCGGCCGTGGTGGTCTCCGCCATGACATCCTCCATAAATCCATGGAATATTGTATCTGTGGGCGGGCGCCATGACCACCCGGCGCCTACCGTGACACCAGGAGGACCCGATGGGCTTCGCAGAGGAACACCTGATACCGCTGGTCGACGAGGGTCTGGGCAACAGCGCCTACCTCGTCGACCTGGGCGACGGACGTGCCCTGGCGGTGGACGCGAGCCGGGATCTGCGCGCTCTGCGCGCTGCCGCCGGGCGGCGCGGGCTGAGGATCGCGTACGCCGCCGACACCCACCTGCACGCCGACTTCCTCACCGGCGCGCTCCAGCTCGCCGCCGACGAGGGTGCGACCGTCCTGGCCTCCGCCGCCGGACACCGCGCGTTCCCGCACACGGCGCTCGCCGACGGCGACGAGACCGACCTGGGCGGGCTGACACTGCGCGCGCTGGCCACCCCCGGACACACCGACGAGCACCTGTCCTTCCTTCTCCTGA
>NZ_BAAASJ010000076.1:0-264737 GCF_039532825.1 Streptomyces vastus | reverse complement strand
CACGGCGCCGGATCCTTCTGCTCCGCCCCGCCCGGCGCCGACCGCACCACCACCATCGGCGCCCAGAAGCAGGCCAACGCAATGCTCGCCGCGCCGGACGAAGACACCTTCGTACGGCAACTGCTCGGCAGCCTCGGCTCCTACCCCGCCTACTTCGACCGCCTGGGCGAGATCAACCGGCGCGGCCCCGCGGTCCTCGACACCACCCCCACGCTCGCCCCGCTCTCGACGGCCCAGACGCGCCAACTGCTGGGCGAAGGCGCTCAGATCATCGACGTACGCCCTGTCGCGGCGCCCCTGGGCTCCCCGTGGGACGCGGTCCAGGTAGCGGCGCAGGCATGGATGAGCGAGCACCACCTCGACGTGCAGCGCCCGATGCTGGGCGCCTCCTGACGGCTTTCTCGTGCACCGGTCTCGTGACCTCCGCAGGATGCATTGACAAGCGATATTAGCTCAGTAAAAATTGAGTCAATGAACGCTGAGTGGTCTGCATCGGTGGTGGCGCGAGCACAACGGCACGCGGCGCTGGGGGAACCCGCGCGCTTGGCGATCATCGATCGGCTGCTGCTGGGCGACGCTTCACCGGGCGAACTCGGCCAGGAGCTGGGCCTGCCCAGCAACCTCCTGGCCCACCACCTCAAGCTGCTCGAACAGGTCGGCCTGCTCAAGCGCTCCCGCTCCGAAGGAGACCGGCGGCGCTCCTACCTGCGCCTACGTGTGGAAACCCTGGCCGACACGATGCCGACACCCCAGCGGACAGCGCCGCGCGTGGTGTTCGTCTGCACCCACAACTCCGCCCGCTCCCACCTCGCCGCCGCCCTCTGGAAACGCCACAGCACCGTGCCGACCGCCTCGGCCGGAACCCAGCCCGCGCGACGCGTCCACCCCCGTGCCCTCGCGACCGCACGCAAACACGGCCTCTCCCTGGCGCCCCCCCGTACCTCCCACATCGACGAGACGCTGCGCCCGGACGACCTCGTGGTCGCCGTCTGCGACAACGCTCACGAACAGCTCGGCCCTCGCATCCCCGACCGTCTGCACTGGTCGGTCCCTGACCCCACCCGCACCGGCACCGACGACGCCTTCGCCGACGCCCTGAGTGATCTCGCCGACCGGGTCGACCGGCTGGCTCCCGCCGTCCGCCCTCCTGGAGGCATCGATGACTGAGACCGCGTCCTTCCCGCACCGCAACCTGAGCATCGACCAGCAAGTCGCCCTGCGCACCGCCGCCACCCACCTCAGCCGCGAGTTCGACGGCACCTTCGGCCAGGAGACCATCGAGCGGTTCCTGCACACCAGTTACGACCAGTTCGCCGGCCGCAGCACCATCCCCAACTTCCTCCCGCTGATCGCCGAGAAGTTCGCCCGCCAGCGGCTGCGTGCCCTGGCCAAGGTCGAAGGCCACCACAATGACGGCAAGCCGGTCGTGCTCTTCCTCTGTGTCCACAACGCCGGACGCAGCCAGATAGCCATGGGCTTCTTCCAGCACCTGGCCGGCGACGGCGCCGTCGCCTGGTCGGGCGGCTCCGAACCCGGATTCGAGGTCAACCCGTCAGCCATCGCCGCGATGAGCGAGCGCGGTATCGACATCTCCGGGGAGTTCGCCAAGCCCTGGACCGACGAGATCGTCCGCGCCGCCGACGTCGTCGTCAGCATGGGCTGCGGCGACGCCTGCCCGGTCTTCCCCGGCAAGCGATACCTCGACTGGACCCTGGACGACCCCGCGGGCAAGGCCGTCGACGCCGTACGGCCCATCCGCGACGACATCGAGCGCCGCGTCCGCGGACTCCTCGACGAACTCGGCGTCCCGGCACAGCACTGACCGCGGATTGGTGCGGCGGCCGGCCCACGCCTCGTCTTCGCCAACGTGCACAGCGACTGAGGCGACGGGGGTTCCGTGCCGGGACGCATCGGCTAAGCACAGCGCCGTGAGCGGTGCACATCACCCCTGCCAACTGTCCCGGCCAACGCCATGATCACGACATGCGGCAAAGCAGAAACGCGTGGAGACGGCGGGCGAAAGGGAGACCCGAAGCCTCCTCGCTGGATTGGAGAGACGGGCGGTTCGGCCTGTGCGGAGACCGTATCGCCCGTCTCGTCCGTACCCTTCGTGGTGTCTACGGCGTCACCTAGCCGGCGCCAAACCACTGGAGGCAACACCTCGTGCTGATTGCTCAGCGTCCGTCCCTGACCGAAGAGGTCGTCGACGAATTCCGCTCCCGGTTCGTGATCGAGCCGCTGGAGCCGGGCTTCGGTTACACCCTCGGCAACTCCCTGCGCCGGACTCTCCTCTCCTCGATCCCGGGTGCGGCGGTCACATCCATCCGTATCGACGGTGTCCTGCACGAGTTCACCACCGTGCCGGGCGTCAAGGAGGACGTCACCGACCTGATCCTCAACATCAAGCAGCTGGTCGTGAGCAGCGAGCACGACGAGCCCGTGGTGATGTACCTGCGCAAGCAGGGGCCGGGTCTGGTGACCGCCGCCGACATCGCGCCGCCGGCCGGTGTCGAGGTGCACAACCCGGATCTGGTTCTTGCCACGCTCAACGGCAAGGGCAAGCTGGAGATGGAGCTGACCGTGGAGCGCGGTCGCGGCTACGTCTCCGCCGTGCAGAACAAGCAGGTCGGTCAAAAGATCGGGCGCATCCCGGTCGACTCGATCTACTCGCCGGTGCTCAAGGTCACGTACAAGGTCGAGGCCACGCGTGTCGAGCAGCGCACCGACTTCGACAAGCTGATCGTCGACGTCGAGACCAAGCAGGCGATGCGTCCGCGTGACGCCATGGCCTCGGCCGGCAAGACCCTGGTCGAGCTGTTCGGTCTGGCCCGCGAGCTCAACATCGACGCCGAGGGCATCGACATGGGCCCGTCCCCCACGGACGCCGCCCTCGCCGCCGACCTGGTCCTGCCGATCGAGGACCTCGACCTCACCGTCCGGTCATACAACTGCCTCAAGCGCGAGGGCGTCCACTCCGTGGGTGAACTCGTCGCCCGCTCCGAGGCCGACCTCCTCGACATCCGCAACTTCGGTGCGAAGTCCATCGACGAGGTCAAGGCGAAGCTGGCCGACATGGGCCTGGGCCTCAAGGACAGCCCGCCCGGATTCGACCCGACCGCCGCCGCCCTCGGTGCGGACGACGACGCGGACGCGGGTTTCGTGGAGACCGAGCAATACTGAACGCTGCGCTCTGCCGGCCATAGAGACACTTTCCGTATAAGGACAGGAGAACCTCGACGCTGTTGCCCGCCCGCTGGCCGACCTCGGCCGGGTCCGCGCCCGCGCACAGCCAGGTGGACAACGCCGAGTACCGCAGGCCGTACGGGCGCTTCGCGAGCGGGGTGCTGGTAAGGGCAGGAGGCGGGGCGAGGTCACGGGTCTCGTGCCAGACCCGGTGATAAGTGGTACCACTGATGATCCAGCCCTGTTCGGTGAAGAACAGCCGCCCGTCGTCGGCCGTGCCGAACGTGGCGACGTGCTCGCGCCACAGGCCACCAGATGCGGCGGCAGCGGCACCACCCGTGTCTCCCCCGGCGGGCGGTTCTTCAGCCCGCGCTCGTCATGGAACTGGCCGGTGTCGGTCCACCGCTTGCCCGCCTGCGGCCGAGTGCGGTGCAGGATCAACCGCCCCCAACCGGTGCTGGGCAGGCGGCAGTCCGGCAGCGCCACCGCGACCGCCTCCTCCGGCCGCAGACCCGCGCAGTACATGCCGGCGAAGAACCCGACCAGCCGACGGCCGCGAGCCGTCCGGTGACCGCCCACGTAGGAGACGGCATCCAGCAGATCCCGCGCCTGGTAGGGGTTGGCCACCACCCTCGGATCCACCGCGACGGCCGGCTTGGGCACCCGCCAGCGAATCTTCTCCAGCGGATGACCGCCCAACTCACCCCGCTCCACGGCGTAGTGGAGCGCTTGCACCAACACCTGGCGCTTGCGGCGCATCGTCTCCGCCGCCGCCTCGCCGCCGTCCGGCTTGCGGCGCAGCGTCTCCAGCACATCACGCGCCAGGATCGGATCATGCAGGTCCACCAGCGGCCGGGACGCCTTCGTCACCCTCCCCCAGAGGGGGCACCCCCAGCAGCACCAGCCGGTCTTCCACCGGCAGCTCCCGCTCCTCCGGCCCCGGTACACACGAAAGCCCAGCGCCGCAGAGCACGGGGCAACACCTCCTCCCCTTCGGTCGGACCGGCACGTCCCAGAACATCGCCAGAGTGATCGCTGTCAGCACGTCGCTGGCTTCATCCCCGGCCTTCGCCGCCCTGAGGCATCCGGAAATTACGCCGGGTTCTGCTCGAGGCGGAGCCGATCCGACTTCGACAATCGCCGACTCTCAGGATGAGACTCCCCAGCCCTCCAGAGAATTGCCGTTTACCGCGCAGCCACTTCGGCCCGGATTCGACCCCACACCTTCATGCACGCCTGATACAGCCGCCTGACCTGCACAAATAGCGCCGCGAGGCACTCAGAGGCCGTACTCGTGGTAGTAGCCGGTGTCCTGGTCAGGAAGGATGCCTTCGCAGTTCTGGAAGACGGTGCCGTCCTGGGGGAAGGGGAAGGGGCCGCCCGACTCGATCAGGTCGAGCGTGTCGTGCGCCTGGGACGGCAGTGCGCTGTAACAGACGTTGCCGACGGCGGCCGGCGCCGCGTTTGCGGGGACCGTGGCGGCGCCGCCGATGAGAAGGGCGGATGTGAGGGCGACCAGAGCGCCGATGCGAGTGCTGCGTGGGGGGAATCTCATGGCTCCTAGCATGACGCGCGTAGACACTGGCATGTCAATGTCAAGGCCGACAATTTCGCCCGGCAAGTCGCATGATTTTCCCGGGGGTTAACCTGCCGAGCGGCCGGCACATCGGCGCTACGCGGTCTCCGTCGGCAGCTCATACGAGCCGTACTCCGGGCGTCCTGCCAGCTCGTACGTGTGGATGGCGACACCCTTGCTCGTGATGCGAGCCTCGGTGTGAGTGAACGCGGTCGGCACGGCGCCTTCGGCGAAGAGGCGGCGGCCCGTGCCGAGCACGACGGGGAACGACAGCAGATGCATGGTGTCGACGAGGTCGAGCGCGAGAAGGGACTGGGCGAGGGCGCCGCTGCCGTGGACCTGGAGCTCCCCGTCGGTGTTCTCCTTGATCGCGGTGACCTCCTTGGCGAGGTCGCCTCGGACGACCGTGGTACCGGCCCAGCCGGCCTGCGTCAGGGTCGACGAGGCGACGTACTTGGGCAGCGAGTTGAGCTTGCCCGCGACCGGGTCGGCCGGGTCGGTGACCCTGGGCCAGTGCGCGGCGAAGATCTCGTACGTACGACGCCCGAGCAGGAACGCGCCCGCCCGGCCGAAGACCTCGTCGATGAACCGTCCGAAGTCCTCGTCGCCGTACGGAACGCTCCAGCCGCCGTGCTCGAAGCCGTCGCGCGTGTCCTCGTTCGGACCGCCTGGCGCCTGCATGACGCCGTCGAGGGTGACGAAGCTGGTGAGACTGAGCTTGCCCATGATGACTGCCTTCCTTGGAGGGGAGGTGGTGTTTCTGTCATCAGCTCAGACCGCTCCTGCGCCCGCAACTCATCGGTCCGTGGACTCGTGTGCGCGGCGTCGGGCTGACGGGGGGCATCGCCCCCGCCGCCCCTACCCGTCCCATCCCCGGGGCCGGCCCCGGAACCCCGCTGGGGCTGCGCCCCCAAACCCCATCGGCCTGAACGGCCTCGTCCTCAAACTCCCCCAGCTACCGCTGGGAGGTGCCCCCAGACGGGCTGATTGATGCCGACCTCGGCTGCAAAGTTCAGCCCAACAGTTCAGCCCAGTCCGCGCACAATCTAGCCCCTCCGGCGTTTGAGGAGCGGGGGTTCGGGGGCCGGCCCTCGAAACGGGGTCCGGGGGCGCAGCCCCTGGTGGGGTCCGGGGCGCAGCCCCGAGCGGGTCCGAGGGCGCAGCCCCTGGTGGGGTCCCAGGGCGCAGCCCCGAGCGGGTCCCAGGGCGCAGCCCCGAGCGGGTCCGAGGGCGCAGCCCCGAGCGGGTCCGAGGGCGCAGCCCCTGGTGGGGTCCCAGGGCGCAGCCCCTGGTGGGATCCGAAGCGCAGCCCCTGTGGGCCCCAGGGCGCAGCCCCGAAGGGGGGGCGCAGCCCTCAGCGGGGCTCCGGGGCCTGGCCCCGGGATGGGACGGGTAAGGGCGGCGGGGGCGAAGAGCCCCCCTCAGCCCCCCACCTCCCGAAGCCGCCCCCGCAACCCCGCCACCCCCTCCTCCGTCAGCGCCCCGAACAGCCGCAGCCGCGAAATCCCCCCATCCGGAAAGATGTCCACGCGCGCATGCGTACCCACGACCGGCGCGGACAGGACGAAGCGATGGTTCGTATCCGGCTGGAGGCGGGTCCGGGGCAGGACCTCGACCCAGTCGCCGCTGCCGCCGCTGTCGCCGCTGTCGCCGCTCTCGGCGTCCCTCACCGACACCGAAGCCCACCCGGCCGAGTTGCCCTTCAGATACGCCGTGTCGATCTCGATCGCCCGGATCTCGGACCGAGCGACAAGCCGGTAGCGAATCCAGTCGTGGCCGGTGTCACGACGCCGACGCGTCTCCCAGCCGTCGTCCATCTTCCGGGAACGGCCCGGCTGGATGGTGTTGGTGGCGGGCGAGTAGAAGAGGTTGGAGGCGTCCTCGGCCTGGCCTCCGTTCTCCAGGGCCACGACGTCGAAGGTGCCGAGCACGGACAGCCACTCGGGGTCCGGCACGACCTCGCCGTACACGCGGAGTCGGGCGATACCGCCGTCGGGATGCTGGTTGACGCGCAGATGTGTGAAGCGCTGCTCCAGGGAGACGGCGAAGCCGTTGGCCGCGTGGCCGCCAACGGCCGTACGGGGCACGAGAGTCGTCCACTTCACGTCGTCCGACAGCAATTCCTCCGGCGACGGGGACCCCGGCACCGACACGCCCTCGACCGACACCGCCTGCGGATAGTTGCCGCGGAAGTGCGCGGTGTCGACGACGATGCCGCGTACGACACCGGGGGCGCCGAGCCGTACCAGCGCCCAGTCGTGGTCCTCGGCCGTGGGCCACGGATGCTCGGCGGAGGCGCCACGGCGGCGCCGCGTCTCCCAGCCGTCCATGATCTTGCCCTTGTGCCCGAAGCGCTCGGGGTCGAACTCGGCGCGCTCGGGCACGAGCAGATTCTCGCGCTGGGCGAAGAACTCGTCGTTGGCGGCGATGACCCCGGCACCGAGTCGGCGGTCGGCGAGGTTGGCGTACCGCGTGAAGAGGAAGTCCGCGGTGCGGTAGTCCGCGTACGGGTCACCGCCCCCGTACGGGCTCGCGTCGCCGGTGAAACGAGCCACAGGGGATTCATGCTGCGCCGTCACGGTGATCAGTTGTTCCTCTCTAGAAGTCGGCCGGTGGGTTCGCCGAACTCGCCGTCGGCCACGATGCGTTCGCCGCGCAGCCAGGTGGACTTGACGACGCCGTGCAGGGTCCGGCCCGCGTACGCCGTGACCCGGTTGCGGTGGTGCAGCGCAGCGGGGTCGACGGTGAAGGTCTCGTCGGGCGCGAGGACCGCGAAGTCGGCGTCGCGGCCGGCCTCGATGGCGCCCTTCTGGGAGAGGCCGGCCAACTCGGCGGGGCGCGCGGACATCCAGCGGACTACGTCCTCGAGGGACCGGCCCCGTCTGCGTGCCTCCGTCCAGATCGCCGAAAGGCCCAGCTGGAGCGAGGAGATGCCGCCCCAGGCGGTGGCGAAGTCGGCCGTCTTGAGGTCCGCGGTGGAGGGCGAGTGGTCGGACACGATGCAGTCGATCGTGCCGTCGATCAGGCCCTGCCACAGCGCGTCCTGGTTGGCCGCCTCACGGATCGGCGGGCAGCACTTGAACTCGCTCGCGCCGTCCGGGACTTCCTCGGCCGTGAGCGTGAGGTAGTGCGGACAGGACTCGACAGTCAGCCGTACGCCCTCCTGCTTGGCGGCGGCGATCAGCGGCAGCGCGTCGCTGGAGGAGAGGTGCAGCACGTGCACGCGCGCGTGGAGGCGCCCTGCCTGCGCGATGAGCTGGGCGATGGCGGTGTTCTCGGCGTCGCGCGGCCTGGAGGCGAGGAAGTCGGCGTAGGTGCCGCCGCTCCTCTGAGGGGCGGCGGCGAGCTGGTGCGGGTCCTCGGCGTGCACGATCAGCAGGCCGTCGAACCCGGCGATCTCGGCCAGCGAACGGGCGAGTTGCTCCTGGTCCAGCTCGGGGAACTCGTCGACTCCGGAGGGCGACAGGAACGCCTTGAAGCCGAAGACTCCGGCGTCGTGCAGCGGTCGCAGGTCCTTGACGTTGTCGGGCAGGGCACCGCCCCAGAAGCCGACGTCGATGTGCGCCTTGGACCGGGCGACGTCCTGCTTGGTACGAAGGTGGTCGACCGTCGTGGTCGGCGGAAGGGAGTTGAGGGGCATGTCGATCAGCGTCGTGATGCCACCGGCCGCCGCGGCGCGGGTGGCGGTCCAGAAGCCCTCCCACTCCGTGCGGCCCGGGTCGTTGACGTGCACGTGGGTGTCGACGAGGCCGGGCAGCAGGACATCGTCGCCGAAGTCCTCCAGCCGCGCTCCGGGGGGCACTTCGACGTCATACGGCAGTACGCCCGTGATCTTGCCCGCGGCGACCGCGACCGAGGCGGCGCGCGTCCCTTCGGGAGTGATGACGCGTGTCGAGCGCAGGATCAGTTCGCCCCGCCCTTCGCCCTGTCCCTCGCTCCATCCGTCGTCCGACACCCGGACCCCTCTCTGCCGCTCTGTTCCGCTCTGCCGTTTTCTTCCGCCTCTTCCGCAGTGCGAAATTCAACGTTATGTTGAAGGAGTCTTCACCGCAGGCTCCACCTCGTCAAGAGCACGCCCCTTCGCCTGGATCCTTCCGTAAAGCGGAATTAGCCTTCCATAAAACAGAACGTAGTTACCCCCAGCCGGTCAGTCAACAAACCGACCGGCCGATAGGCTGCTTCTCCTGCCGGACCTGAAAGGAACGCCCCGTGCCGACGTCCAGCGCCAGCGACGCCCCCGCGGATGCCTCCGCACCCAAGAACTCCGCACCCAGCGGTGGCGTCCAGTCCCTCGAGCGCGCCTTCGACCTGCTGGAGAGAATGGCGGACGCGGGCGGCGAGGTCGGCCTCAGCGAGCTCTCCGTGAGCAGCGGGCTTCCGCTGCCGACGATCCACCGGCTGATGCGCACGCTGGTCGCCTGCGGTTACGTACGACAGCAGGCCAACCGCCGGTACGCGCTCGGCCCCCGCTTGATCCGCCTCGGGGAGTCCGCGTCCCGGCTGCTCGGCACCTGGGCCCGGCCCTACCTGGCGCGCCTGGTCGAGGAGACCGGCGAGACGGCGAACATGGCGCTGCTCGACGGCGACGAGATCGTGTACGTCGCGCAGGTCCCTTCCAAGCACTCGATGCGGATGTTCACCGAGGTCGGTCGCCGGGTGCTGCCGCACTCCACCGGCGTCGGCAAGGCCCTGCTCGCCCACCTCCCGGCGAACGAGGTGCGCGCCCTGCTGTCCCGCACAGGCATGCCGGCCGCCACCGAGAAGACGATCACCTCGCCCGACGCATTCCTCACCGCGCTGGAGGAAGTACGCCGCTCCGGGTACGCGGTGGACGACAACGAGCAGGAGATCGGCGTCCGCTGCCTAGCGGTCTCCGTGCCCGACTCCCCCACCGCGGCGGCAATCTCGATCTCCGGCCCGGCCGGCCGCGTCACAGAGGAGATGACGGAGAAGACGGTGCCCGTGCTGCAACAGATCGCGGTGGAACTGTCGGAGGCACTGGCGAGTTCGGGGCCGGGGGCCTGATCCGGCCGGGACCGGGCCCCGCCAGGGCCGCGCCCCGTAGGGGCGCGGGGCTGTGACATTTGCGGCTCCGCCGCGATGGGGGTCCCCCGCTCGAGCGAAGCCGAGAGTGGAGGAGCGACCAGCCACGACGAACCCGCAGCTTCGACCGCGGCGGGTGGCGCCCCTTTAGGGGCGCGGGGTTGTATCAATTTGCGGCTCCGCCGCGTGGGCGCGACAAGCCACGACGAACCCGCGGCTTCCAAACCGCACCCCAGCCCCCTCAGGGGCGGGGCTGTATCAATTTGCGGCTCCCCGCGTGGCGCGACGAGCCACGACGAACCCGCAGTTTCGAACCGTTCCAGCCCAGCGCTCAGCGACCCGGCTCTCCGAACATCTCCACCGCGCTGCGCACCTCCCGCAAGCCGGGCGCCAGCGCGCTCACCGACCCGATGGAGCCGGCGATCAGCAGCAGCGAGCGGCGCAGCCGCGGTACCTCCGGGATGCCGCTGACCGTCATCGCGGCGAGCGCGGCAAGCTCGTCCTCCGCGATCCCGCGGTCCGGGAACTCGGCAGGATGCGCGGCGAGTTCGCGGCGCAGCCTGGACACCGCGGTCCTGAGCTCCGCCACCCTCGGATCCTCATCACTGCCGGTCACTGGCCTCTGCCCCAAGCTCCGCAACACAGCTCTCCCCCCTCGCACTCCTTTGTGCGCCGGACGTATTGCTTCCGTCGAACACCCCGTGGCGTTGGTCGGACACCGGGGACCGCGGGCCAGTAAACGCCACCCGCAGCGGTGGGCGCCACTCCAAGGGCCGAAATTCAGTCCTTGGACACCATGAACTCGCCGTGGTGTCAGGTATGCAAGAGGCATGACAGCGAAACGGGACCAGGTGGCGGGCCTCCTGCTCGCGGCGGGCGGAGGCCGGCGGCTCGGCAGGCGACCCAAGGCGCTGCTCGAACACCGGGGGCGCCCCCTCGTCGAGTACGCGGCGGGGGTGCTGCGGGCGGGCGGCTGCGCCCAGGTGCATGTGGTCCTGGGGGCGCGGGCGGACCTGGTCCGCGCCAGAGCCGTACTGCCCGGCTGCGTCCTCGTCGACAACGCCCAGTGGGAGGAGGGCATGGGCTCTTCCCTGCGGGCCGGGCTCGACTCGTTGGCCGGCACGGGGGCGCGGGCAGCCCTGGTGTCGCTGGTCGACCAGCCCGGAATCGGGCCGGAGGCGGTGGCCCGCGTGCTCGCCGCGTACGCCTCCGAGACGTCGCTCGCGGCAGCCTCGTACGACGGTGTACGCGGCCATCCCGTGCTGTTCGGCGCCGACCACTGGCCCCGCATCAGCGCGACTGCGGTCGGGGATCGCGGGGCACGCGCCTACCTGAAGGCGCACGACGACGCGATCACGCTTGTCGAGTGCGGTGACGTAGCGCAGGCGTACGACATCGACACGGAAAGCGATCTGATCCACCTCGAGTGACTCAGAGAATCTTGACATCAACAAAACATTGAACTTCCACCATGAGGAAATTAGTATCCATTGGCACCCAGTGCCGCCGTGTACTGAAGTCAGCTCGCTGAAGGAAGTGACAGCTCATGTCCGCACCAGCGCCGTCCCCGCTGGCCATCGTCGCCGCCGAGCCCCTGCCCCGGCAGGGTGAGGTCCTCACGGACGCGGCGCTCGCCTTCTTGGCCGAGCTGCACCGGCGGTTCACGCCCCGGCGTGACGAGCTCCTCGCCCGTCGCGCCGAGCGCCGGGCCGGGATCGCCCGTACCTCCACCCTCGACTTCCTCCCCGAGACCGCCGCCATCCGGGCCGACGACTCCTGGAGGGTGGGCCCGGCACCGGAGGCCCTGAACGACCGCCGCGTCGAGATCACAGGACCCACCGACCGCAAGATGACCATCAACGCCCTCAACTCGGGCGCCAAGGTCTGGCTCGCGGACTTCGAGGACGCCTCTGCGCCCACCTGGGAGAACGTGATCCTCGGCCAGCTCAACCTGACCGACGCGTACGAGCGCCGTATCGACTTCACGTCCCCCGAGGGCAAGTCGTACGCCCTGAAGCCAGCCGAGGAGCTGGCGACGGTCGTGATGCGCCCGCGCGGCTGGCACCTGAACGAGCGCCATCTGGTGGACGATTCGGGGACCCCCGTCCCCGGCGCGCTCGTCGACTTCGGCCTGTACTTCTTCCACAACGCGCAGCGCCTGCTCGACCTCGGCAAGGGCCCGTACTTCTACCTCCCCAAGACGGAGTCGTATCTGGAGGCCCGCCTCTGGAACGACGTCTTCGTCTTCGCGCAGGACTACGTCGGCATCCCGCAGGGCACCGTCCGGGCGACCGTCCTGATCGAGACGATCACGGCGGCGTACGAGATGGAGGAGATCCTGTACGAACTCCGCGATCACGCCTCGGGGTTGAACGCGGGCCGCTGGGACTACCTCTTCTCCATCGTCAAGAACTTCCGTGACGGCGGGCCGAAGTTCGTGCTGCCGGACCGCAATGCGGTGACGATGACCGCCCCGTTCATGCGCGCGTACACCGAACTCCTCGTGCGCACCTGCCACAAGCGCGGGGCGCACGCGATCGGCGGCATGGCGGCGTTCATCCCCTCGCGGCGCGACGAGGAGGTCAACAAGGTCGCCTTCGAGAAGGTCAAGGCCGACAAGGACCGCGAGGCGAGGGACGGCTTCGACGGCTCCTGGGTGGCGCACCCGGACCTCGTGCCGATCGCGATGGCGTCCTTCGACGCGGTGCTCGGCGAGAGGCCCAACCAGAAGGACCGGCTGCGCGAGGACGTCGACGTCAAGGCCGCCGACCTGATCGCCATCGACTCCCTCGACGCCAAGCCGACGTACGCGGGCCTGGTCAACGCCGTCCAGGTCGGCATCCGCTACATCGAGGCCTGGCTGCGCGGCCTCGGCGCCGTCGCCATCTTCAACCTCATGGAGGACGCGGCCACCGCCGAGATCTCCCGCTCCCAGATCTGGCAGTGGATCAACGCGGGCGTCGAGTTCGAGAACGGTGAAAAGGCCACCCCGGAGCTGGCCCGCAAGGTCGCCGCCGAGGAACTGGCCGCTATCCGCGCCGAGTTGGGCGACGAGGCCTTCGAGGCCGGCAACTGGCAGCAGGCCCACGACCTGCTCTTGAAGGTGTCGCTGGACGAGGAGTACGTGGACTTCCTGACGCTGCCCGCGTACGAGCAGCTCACCGGCTGAGTCGACCGGCGGGCCGAGTCAGTCCGCCGGTTTCTCCGAGTGGCCCAGGGTCCTGCCCGGGGCCACTCGGTCGCGTACGAGGCGCTTGACGGCCGTCGGCTCCGGGAAGCCCTGCTCGCGCCGGTCCCAGACCACCTCGTCGTCGACGCGTACGACGAACACCCCGCCCGTGCCCGGCTTCAGGGACAGCTCCGTCAGCTCGGTCTCGAACGTGGTCAGCAGCTCCTGTGCCAGCCATGCGGCGCGGGGCAGCCAGCGGCACTGGGTGCAGTACTCGATCTGAACGCGGTGGGTCATCCGAGGTGTACCGACCAATCCTGTTCCGCCGCCGGTTTGCCGTGCAGGTCGGGGACCTGCTGGAGCCACTTCGGACGGCCTCGCTGACTCTTCGCCGCGCGGAGGGCCTCCTCGGCGGCGAGTTCCTCCCGGGTGGGGAAATCCGTGGGCAGCCACGCCGCCGATGCGCGCACGCGCGCGTGGAGGTAGCCGGCGTAGGCATCGCGCAGCTCGTCGGGCGTGGCGAAGCCCGGCTCGTCCGCGAGCCAGGCGTCCGGCACTTCGGCGGTGATCTCGCGGAGCAGCCGTTCGGTCACGCGGGGCGCCAGCTCGGCGTCGGCGGCCCGTACGTCCGGGGCGTAGTGGCCGAGCGCGTGGTGCCGGAAGTCGTACGCCTTCTCCGGTTCCGTCGCGTCCCAGCGGTGGTGGAAGACGAGGGCGGCGCCGTGGTCGATCAGCCACAGGTGCGGGGGTGCGGTGCCGAACGTGGGCCAGACCATCAGGTTGGAGCTGTGGACCGTACGGTCGACGTTGACGGTCAGCGCGTCGAGCCAGACGATCCGGCCCGCCTCCAGCGGGTCCACGCGGAACGTCTCGGCGACCTCGGGCGTGAAGTCCTTCGCGCCCGGCAGGAAGTCCATGCCGAGGTTGATGCCGGCACTGGCGCTGTGCAGGTCCCGCACCTCCTGATGCGGCTCCCCGTCGGCGATCTCCGGGTCGAAGTGCACCAGGACCAGCTCGGGGAACCTGAGCCCCAGCGCGCGGGCCAGCTCACCCACGATCACCTCGGCGACCAGCGCCTTCCTGCCCTGCGCGGAGCCGGTGAACTTCACGACGTACGTCCCCAGGTCGTCGGCCTCGACGACTCCGGGGACGGAGCCGCCAGAGCGCAGGGGCGCGATATAGCGAACTGCAGCGACCTCTCTCAGCATTTTCCAAGGCTCCATGGATCATTTGCCCCACATTGCACGGCGAACCCAATCGGCTGCAACCCGGGGAACCGCTCGCGATCAGCCCCGGGGAGAATCCGGGGAGTTTCGACTGGCATGCCCCTCTCCCCGCCTCCCGAGCAGGCCGTCAATGGCGGTGCGTCCCTCACTCCCGGCCTCCGGCATGAAGTGAGCATAGTAACCGAGCGTGACAGCCGGCGAGGAGTGCCCGAGCCATCGCGCCAACGTCACGGCCGGCTCCCCCGCTTCCAGCATGCGAGGACGTGCGCGCGGCGGTGCAGTTCGCCGTCTCCCGCGATCTGGCGGTCGCGGTCCAGTCCACCGGCCACGGTGTGACTGTGCTCGACGAGGGTGGCGTGTTGATCTCCACCAAGCGGATGGCCGACGTCACCGTGGACCCGCAGGGCCGGTACGCGAGGATCGAGGCAGGCGCGCGCTGGGAACAGGTGGTGGCATGCGCCGAGCCGCACGGACTGGTACCGCCCAGCGGCTCCGCCGGACATGTGGGTGTGGCCGGCTACACGCTGGCCGGCGGAATGGGCCTGCTCGCCCGCGAGTTCGGCTACGCCGCCGATCATGTGCGCGCCCTCGACGTCGTCACCGCTGACGGCGAACTGCGGCATGTGACGGCCTAGAGCGATCCCGACCTCTTCTGGGCGCTGCGCGGCGGGCGAGACAACTTCGGTGTGGTGACCAGTCTGGAGATCGAGCTCCAGCCGGTCGAGCGCATCTACGGCGGCGGCATGTTCTTCGGCTTCGAGCACGCCGATGCGGTCTTCGCCTTCTTCCACGAGTGGACCTCCCGGGTCCCCGAGACGATGACCTCGTCCGTGGGCATGATCGGCTACCCGCCCATCCCGGTCTTCCCCGAGCCGCTGCGCGGCAGGCACGTCGTCCACGTCCGTTTCGCCACCACCGACCTCGCTGACGGCCCGGAACTCGTACGGCCCTGGCGGGACGTCGCACCGACGCTTCTGGAGCACGTCGGCGAACTCCCCTACAGCGAAGCCGGCTCGATCTACCGAGAGCCCAACTTCGCCCACTACTACGACGGCAACAGTGTGCTGCTGAGCGAGCTCAACCCGCAGGTGCTGACCGCTGTTCGCGAACTCGCGGGCGCGGACGCCCCGGTGTCGTGCATCGTCGACCTGCGCCATCTCGGCGGTGCTCTCTCGCGCAGCCCCAAGGTGGCGAACGCGGTGTCCTTCCGTGACGCGCAGTACATCCTGCGGGTGCTGTCGTCGCCCGAGGGCATCGAGCTGTCCGACGTACGCGCGACGCACGAGCGGATCGACGAGGCCGTGGCGGACTGGACTCTGGGCCGGGCGCCGAACTTCGTCTACGGCAGGCGGGACGCCGACGACTTCCGGTCCGAGCTGTACGAGAAGGCCGTCCTGGACAGGCTGTCCTCGCTCAAGGCGGTCTACGACCCGGCCAATGTCTTCCGCCGTAACCAGAACATCGAGCCCACGGTCTGACGTGGTGGAACCCCCGGCCGGGGCGGCTCCGAGGGATGCCTGAGATATGGACATACCCGGGGTCGCCCCGGTCTTTTGCCCTCCTCCGTGGCCAGGCTGCGGATGTGGGCCGTCGACGGTACCTGGGAGCGGGTGTTCACGACGCTGATGGCCCAGGCCGACGCCGAAGACGATCTGAACTGGGCCGTCTCGGTGGACTCCACCATCGTGCGGGCCCACCAGCGCGCCGCTGGGGCCCGCAAAAAAGGGCCCCAGCCGGCGAGCCCGACGACCACGCCATCGGACGGTCCCGCGGCGGGCTGACCACGAAGATCCACCTCGCCGCCGACACCCGCTGCCGCCCCCCTGGCCTTCGTCCTCACTGCCGGACAGGCCGGCGACGCACCCGCCTTCATCGACGTCATGGCCCGCTTGCGCGTTCCCCGGGGCCGAGGACGCCCCCGGACCAGGCCGGACGCGGTCCTGGCCGACAAGGCATACTCCTCCCGCGCGATCCGCGAGCACCTGCGCAAGCGCGGCATCCGAGCGGTGATCCCCGTCCCGGCCGACCAGCAAGGTCACCGACTCCGTCGCGGCAGCCGAGGCGGCCCACTGATCCAATGGGGACTACGATCTGGCGATTTCTTGCCGGAGCCGGTGGGTGAAGCGACGCAGGAGGTCCAACGTCTCTTGGAACTCGGCCCGGCGGTCGTCCCTGCCGTCGATGGGCCGGGTGCTCCAGACCCGACGCGCGAGAGCATCGGCGAGATCGACGGTGTCGCTGGCACAGAGCAGGTAGAGGGCTGAGCGTGCTTCCTGCATCTGGTTCGCCAACTCGTTGGCTCCGGGACCGTCGTCACTCAGCTGTGTTTCCTTCAGGTAGTCCAGTAGCTGAACTACGGCCGTGTTGAAGCCGATCCCGGCTTTGAGCTTCTGTTCGCGGAGCCACATGCGGTCCTGTCGGCGCGCGGTGAACCACGAACCGAACACCGCCCCTACGAGGCCGATAGCGGCCCCGATGGCCACGGACAGGATGTTCTCCACGGTCAGCTCCCCCCGACGTACAGCGCCGCCAGGCTACAGAGGCCGCCGGAGGCGCCCTCGACGAGCGCCCTCACATGCCAAGGGTTTGGTGATCCGAACGAAACGGCCCAGGTGGACAACTTCACGACGTACGTCCCCAGGTCGTCGGCCTCGACGACTCCGGGCACGGAGGCGCCGGACCTCAGCGGGGTCACGTATCAGTCGGCAGTCACTTCGCGCAGCACATGGACCACGGTAAAACGGCCGCTCGCCCGCCTGATCGGTATTCTCTGCCCGGTCCCGCCCGGAATGCGACCTACAGCAGGGGGTTGGCCAGCGGCAGATACCGGGCATCCGCCCCGTCCGCCCCCGTCCACCGCAACAACAGGTTCGTCTTGCCGGGCAGCGTGGGAGACCTGAGCAGCTCCCCCACCTCCGGCACCCCCGCCTCGTAACGCCTCAACTCCCGCCGTACGGCAGGCCAGAGCTCCACCCCCGGATACCGCTCCTCCAACGCCCCCGCGATCTCAAGGAGGTTGTTGACGACGAGGCAGTACACCAGCCGCTCCCACCCGGCGGCTCGCGTGACGTCGGGCAGCAGCTTCACGCCCTCGGCGTCCCGGAAGAGCGCCTGCACGGGCAGACCGTCGTCGTCCACGGCCACCACCGTGTTCTGCAGATGCGCTTCGAGTACGACTCCGTGGCGGGCGAACAACTCCAGTGCGGGTGCGATGACTTGACGCACATAGGCCGTCCACCAGGCGGCCGGATCGGAGAGGCGGTCCAGCGGGCTGCCGTCGGAGCCTTCGGTGAGGGCCGCCGCCAGCAAGGGCGTCGCGCCGGGGAGGACGTGGTCCCGCAGGCCGTCGCGTACGAGGACGGCGAGTTCCTCGAAGGCGAAGTTCGCGGTGCGGTAGCCGCGGTCGCTCAGCCAGGCCGCGGGGCCGTCCAGGCCCGCGAACGCCGAGGTGACCGCCGCGTCCGTGCGGTGGAGCTTGAGGAGGTCGTGGCGCCAGAGACGGCGGATGTCATTGGTGATGCGGACGTCGAGGCTGAATTTCAGGAAGAGGTCGGCGGCAGGGTCGTACACCGTCCGAATGGCCGCCGTGGGCCAGACCGGGGACGAGGCGCGGCCGAGTCGTACGAGGCGGCCGTCGGCGAAGGCGTCGTGGATCTCCGGCCGCGTGCCGACGAGGTCGAGCTGCCAGGGGTGGGCGGGCAGGAGCCGGTAGCCGGGAGGGGCCTGGCCCAGCGCGTCGATCGCCCGCAGGTCGCCCTCCTCGACGACCACGTCCTCGCGCACCCCGAGCAGGACGAGCGGGAAACGGGCGTACGCCTCGGGGGCGTAAGGGAGCCAGCCGGCGACCGGGCCGCCGCCGCGGGCCTTGGGCGCGGGATGGTAGGGGTGCCCGGTGATCAGGGACTGCTCGGAGCGCTGGTACGGGTCCTCGGGCGGGGTGGTCCCCTCGCGTGCGACGAGGAGCGCCGCCACCGCGTCCCGGCTGTCGATCATCTCGGTGGGCAGCTCGGAGTTGGCCAGGCCGGTGTGCCGGCGCAGCTCGTCGGCGGTGAGTTTGACCAGCTCGGTGTGGGTGAGGCGGTGCCAGGCCCCGGCGGCGTACACCTCGGGATCGGTGGGCCGACGTCCGCCGCGTACCCGCAGCAGCCGTCCCCCGCCCGGCAGCCGGTACACGGGCCGCTCACCGGACCCCGGTGCGGGCTCGGCCACCTCCCGCAGCAGACAATTGAGCAGCGGCGCCGCCGCGTACGCGTCGGCGGCCTCTGCGACGTCGTCCCTGGGGGGCATGGGCTCCACGCGATCCATTCGTTCCATACGGGTAGTGACGATCAGTATGTCTGCCGTAGTACCCGGCGCCGACGCCCTCCCATCACCGAGGAGCCACCCGTGCACCATCCCCCCACCCCGGCCGAGGCCGAGTCCGCCCTCGCCGCCGAGCTGCGTACCGAGGGCCCCGACCTGCTGCCGGGGTACGCCGCCGAGCTCCCGGGCGCCCGGGCCGCCGTGCTGACCCGGCTGTGGCGTGGTCTCGCCCATGAGCCGCTGCCGTGGATCACACGCCGGGAGCAGGAGCGCGAGGGCCTGACGCTCCATCTGGCCGACGGCCGCCGGCTGCACGGACCGCACTCGGATGCGTACGGAACTGCCGCCCGCGTTACGGAGGTCGAGCTGGACGGTGCCGCATACGACCATCCGGCCGCGCTCATGACCGCGCTCTCCTTCCCGCACGGTGACGCCTTCGCCGCCGAACTCGACCACGGCGTCGCCTCGTTGGCCCTGTCCCGCGCCGACCAGCCGCCCCTCGACGCCCCAGCCGCGACCTGGGAGTGGGAGCAGCGGATCGTCGACGGGCATCCCTTCCACCCCAACTGCCGTTCCCGGCCGGGCTTTTCGGTGGCCGAGCAGTTGGCGTACGCGCCCGAGCACCGTCCGGTGGTCGAGCTGGGCCTGGTCGCCGTGCCGGAGGAGGCCTGTCTGGTGGCGGGCGAGTGGCCGTACCGGGAGGCCGGGCGGGTACTGATCCCGGTGCATCCGTGGCAGGCCCGGCATGTGCTGAAGGACGAGACGCTGGTGGGCGGCGCGGGTGTCACCGCGCACCCCCTCATGTCGCTGCGCACCCTTGCCGACGCCGAGCCCGGCGGGCCGCACATCAAGACCGCGCTGAGCGCCCGGCTGACATCGGCCGTGCGGGACATCTCGGTGTACTCGATCGCCACGGCCGCGACGGTGTCGGCATTCCTGGACTCCGTCGCCGCCCGCCTGGGCGGCCTCCTTCACATCACGCGCACCCTGGGGGCGGTCACCGCCCGCACACCTGACCTCGCGGCCGCGGTGCGCGAGGCACCTGAGATGTACGCGGCGGAGGGCGAGCGGGTGGTACCGGTCGCCGCCCTCACCATGACCGGTCTGCCCCGATCCCCCTCCTGGATGGCCCAGTTCACGCGGCTGGCGCTGACGGTGTGTCTGCGACTGCTGGAGCTGGGCGTGGCGCTGGAGGCCCACGGCCAGAACCTCCTCGTGGTGCTCTCCCCCTCGGGCGCCCCGACCCGCCTGATCTACCGCGACCTCGCCGACATCCGCATCAGCCCGGCCCGCCTCGCCCGCCACGGCATCCCGGCCCCGGACCTGTCCGGCCGGCTGATCACGGACGACGAGACGACGCTGCGCCGCAAGCTGTTCGGCTCGCTCGTCACGGGCACGCTGGGAGCGACGGCGGGTTCGAGCGCGGCGCTCGGCGAGGCCCTCTCCACGGCCGTACGAGACCTGCCGCGCACGCCTGACCTGGCGGCCGCTCTGGACGGACCGCTGCCCACGAAGGCGCTGACGCTGATGCGGCTGTCTCCGGAGCGGCCGGGGGACATCTGGGCGGGGGTGCCCAATCCGTTGAAGGCAGCGTGAACCGCCGTGGGCTGGAAGGGGCGGTGTCTGTCGTCAGATGTCCCGCAGCTCCTTGGCCAGCGGCCCGTCGCCCATCACTTCGACACGCCCGGCCCGTATCGCCTCCTGCAGCGTCAGACCGCCACCGGCGAGTGCCGTGCACGTCGCCGAGTCGAGGGCGAGCCGGGCATCGGGGTCCTCGGGCGCCGGCCCCTCCGCGTACACCGGCCCGCCGCCCTCGGCACCGATACGAACGTAGAACTCCCCTTCCTCCAACCGTATTTGTACGACCCCGTCGCCAAGTCCCGCCAGGCAGCGCAGCAACGGCAGTGCGAACCAGTGCGCGCGCACCGCGTCGGTGGGCCGCCGCTCCTCCAGCAGGGGCGCACCCCACTCGCCCAGCGCCTGCAGGACGGGGAGCAACTGGCGTCCGCGGTCGGTGAGTTCGTACACGAAGGCCGCGCCCGGCGGGGGCAGCCGGCGCCGGCTCGACAGCCCGTCCCGCTCCATGTCCCTGAGCCGGGAGGCGAGGACGTCCGTGCTCACGCCGGGCAGATCCGCGTGCAGGTCGGTGTAGCGGCGCGGACCGGCGAGGAGCTCGCGGACGATCAGGAGGGTCCAGCGGTCACCGACGGCGTCGAGGGCCCGGGCTGCGGAACAGTACTGGTCGTAGCTTCGGCGAGGTGACATGCGACGCAGTCTAGACATGTTGTTGGACTTTCCAAGCCGCTACTTGGTAAAACCAAGCAACACACCAACCTGGAGGTGCGCACCGCATGGAGTTCCGGCAGTCGAGCAAGCTCAGCGAGGTCTGTTACGAGATCCGGGGTCCGGTCATAGAGCACGCGAACGCCCTGGAGGAGGCGGGCCACAGCGTGCTCCGGCTGAACACCGGCAACCCGGCGCTCTTCGGCTTCGAGGCGCCGGAGGAGATCCTCCAGGACATGATCCGCATGCTGCCCCAGGCACACGGCTACACCGACTCCCGGGGCATCCTCTCGGCCCGCCGTGCCGTCGCCCAGCGCTACCAGGACCTGGGCCTGGAGGTCGGCGTGGACGACGTCTTCCTCGGCAACGGCGTCTCGGAGCTCGTCTCGATGGCGGTCCAGGCGCTGGTCGAGGACGGCGACGAAATCCTCATCCCCGCCCCGGACTTCCCGCTCTGGACGGCCGTGACGACGCTCGCGGGCGGCAAGGCGGTGCACTACCTCTGCGACGAACAGGCGGACTGGTACCCGGACCTGGACGACATGGCGGCGAAGATCACGGACCGCACCAAGGCCGTCGTCATCATCAACCCCAACAACCCGACGGGCGCGGTCTATCCGAAGGAGATCATCGAGGGCATTCTCGACCTCGCGCGCCGCCACGGCCTGATGGTCTTCGCCGACGAGATCTACGACCAGATCCTGTACGACGACGCCGTGCACCACTCGGTCGCCTCCCTCGCCCCCGACCTGGTGGTCCTCACCTTCTGCGGACTGTCCAAGACGTACCGCGTGGCGGGTTTCCGCTCCGGCTGGATGGTCGTCACGGGCCCGCGCCAGCATGCCCGCGACTACCTCGAGGGCATGACGATGCTGGCCTCCATGCGGCTGTGCGCCAACGCGCCCGCCCAGTACGCCATCCAGGCCGCGCTCGGCGGCCGCCAGTCCATCCGCGAACTCACCGCGCCCGGGGGCAGGCTACGCGAGCAGCGCGACCGCGCCTGGGAGAAGCTCAACGAGATCCCAGGCGTCTCCTGCGTGAAACCGAAGGGCGCGCTGTACGCGTTCCCGCGCATCGACCCCCAGGTGCACAAGATCCACGACGACGAGAAGTTCGTCCTCGACCTGCTCCTGCGCGAAAAGATCCAGGTGGTCCAGGGCACCGGCTTCAACTGGCCGCGCCCCGACCACTTCCGCATCCTCACCCTCCCGTACGTCGACGACCTGGACGCGGCGATCGGACGGATCGGACGGTTCCTCAGCGGGTATCGGCAGTAGTCGGCAGCAGGGGAGGGCAGGGCGGCGGGGCGAACCCCATGGGCTCGAGGCCGCCCGTGCCCACTCAGGACGTCGCGGTGAGCTGGTCGCGCACCCGGACGGCGGCCTCGTACGTGTCCCCGAGCGGCCGCGTCGCCAGCCGCCCGGGCTCCCGCGTCCAGCGCTCCTCGAGCGCGAACCAGTCGACGGCACTCGGCCCCCGCCCTTCCTCCAGCGCGGCCCGCAGCTCGTCGAAGTACGTCGACCACCGCAGCCGGTACAGCCCGCCGAGCAGCCCCGCCCACTCCCGGTTCGCATAGTCGCGCAGCCCCGCGTCCACGCCCTCCCGGGTACCCCACACGGTCAGCAGCGACAGATTGTCGTACGCCAACTGGGCCCGCTCCACTTCGTCGGCACCCCAGGCCCGCGCGTCGGCCACCCAACGCCCCACCAGATGACGGGAGTCGGTGGCCATCAGGGTTTCCAGTACGTCCATCAGGGCCAGCCAGTCTCCGGCCAGCCGGTCCAGTTCGGTGGCGTCCCCGGCGTCGTACGCCTTCTTGATGCGGGGCAGGAGGACGCGGCTGCGGTTGGAGGCGGCCTGGCGGGCCACGTCGAGGAGGTCGTAGCGGTAGGCGGAGGAGTTGCGAAGGCTCGTGGGGACCTTCAGCAGTTCGTCGAGCGCGGGCTCGAACTCCTCTGCGTTGTAACGGAGTTGCTTGGGCGACCACTTGGCGGCCGACTTGGCCGTGAGCGAGGGGCGGGCCCCGAAGAACCCGTCGGCGCCCTCGCTCCACGAGTCGGCGCGGGTCGTGCCGTACGCGGTGCGGCGCAGGATGTCCCAGGCGGCCTCGGCGTGCGGATCACGCGCTCCGTAACGTGCGTGCGCCCAGTCCCTGAACCACGCCTCGAGGTCCAAGTCGGCGTCTTCCCAGGCGAGTTCGGAGAAGAGGTCGAAGGCCGCGGGGTTGTTGTCGGCCGCCTCCGGCATGAGGGCGACACCGCGCAGGGTGCTGCCCTCCTTGGTGCGCCACTTGTTGTAGAGCCCAGCCCAGTCCGGGGTGTTGGCGCCCATCGTCGTGTGGCCGCCGAAGTTCCAGATGGAGCCGAAGGCGTACGGGGTGTCACCCCAGTCGGCCTCGCGGTCGACGACGGTCGGGAAGCGGTCGGACAGTCCGTCGACGACAAGCATGTGCCGCTTGTCGACGGCGTCGACGATCGCCCTCGGCGGGTTGCGCTGCCAGCCGAGGATCACCCAGATCGCCTCCGGATGCGCGGTCAGCAGTGCTTTCTCGACGCCCTTCGCCGCATCGGCGACCGGTACGTCTCCGGGGTCGCCGCCCTCGTGGAGCAGGTCCATCTTGTAGAGCGTCGAGGGGCCGAACATCTCGTCCTGGACGCGGTAGAAGGTGGCCGCCACCCGCGCGAAATGGTCGGTACGCGGGTCCAGCCAGTCGGGTCGCGCGAGGCCCATCCACTCACCCTGCGGTATGGGCCGCGCGCCCGGATTCCGCTCGGCGAAGCCCGGCGGGACCGTACCGAAGTAGCCCGGGAACACCGGCGTCATGCCCAATTCCCGTACCCGGTCGACGATACGCCGCCCCAGCGCGGCCCGCGCGGCGAGCAACTGCCGCGAGAGGGGATACGGAAACGCGCCCATGTTCTGCATCAGGAACCACGGCAGATGGGCCGGGCCCGCGATCCACGCCCGCAGCTCCTCGTCCGTGTGCCCGAACTCCTGGAACACCCGGTGGTAGAGCGCGTCCGCGCCGATGTACACCAACACCTCGTTGTAACCGTGGAAGGCCAGTACGTCGAGCTCGCGCTCCCAGTACGACCAGTCGTTGTACGCGCCCGTGTAGCCGTCGTTCGTGTCGTTCAGGACGAAGCGGTGCGGGACATTGGCCTGCCGGGTGACAGTGCCTTCGAATCCGGGCAACTGCTCGGGGAGGTTGAGCTGCTCACCGGCCCAGCTGATGTTGGCGTGCGCGATGTGCTTCAAGTACCAGCGGAGTCCGGCGAGTTGTGTGCCGGGTGTGGTGCCGACGATGGTGATCCGTCCCGTACTGCCCGAGACCCGGAAGGCGTCAGCACTGCCGGCGAGGCTCGTCGTCTCGAATCTCAACTGCTGCGAGTGCCGCGGCAGTAGCCGCCGCGCCGCCCTGCTCGCTGCGTCGGCCTGACTCACTGAAGCCCCCTTGGCGTCCGTGGCGGAGGAACTTTTCGCGGGTGTGTTCGAGCAGGCTACGACACCGGCCGATCCGGCAACCGCAATCAGAAACGCACGACGAGCAAGCGGCATTTGGGTCTCCGGTTCGACAGCTGAGGGATGCCGTGGAGAGGAATACCCTCTGAATGAGGACTTCAGCTTGGAAATACGGCCACATGGCGGAGAACGCGTCATGAATGGGCAGTCGGTTTCGCCACCGACTGCCCGTCACGTGGCCGGCGAAGTGCCGGATCAGAGCCCGATCCGACGTGCCGGATCAGAGCCCGAAGAGCCGCGGATCATTCGCCAGGGCGCGGAAGTACTCGCGTGGCTCCGCGACCAGCTTTCGCTCCTTGAGGTCCATCAAGCCGCCGGTGGCCGTGATTTCGGCGGCGACCGTGCCGTCGGTCTTGCGTATCTCCTGCTCGACGCGGAAGATCTTGCTCTTGTCCATGAGGAAGTCGCACGTCACCTCGACCTCTTCGCCGGCCCGCAGCTCCCGCTTGAAACGGATGGTCGTCTCCAGCGCCACCGGCCCCACCCCCTTGGCTATCAGGCGGGACTGGCTGATCCCGGCGGCCTGCAGTAACGACCAGCGGGCGTGCTCCGCGTAGTTCAGATAGACGCTCTGGTTGAGATGGCCCTGGACATCGGTCTCGTACCCACGGACGGTCACCCGGACGGAAAACGGCCCGGACGCTCCTGACGCTTCTAACACGGCTTCCCCTTCATCTTTCTCGACGGTGGTGATCACTCAGCTTGGCATGCTCGTCTCACACTCGTCGCGGGGAAGCCAGCAGATAGCGCGCTCGCGTACGAGGCTCCGTGTACTCCCCGACCTGCCAGCTCGCCTTCTCCAGAGTGCCCGCACAGCCCTGCCGCGACTCGGCGTCCGGCACATGCACCGCGACCGCCTCGGGCTGCGGTGTCGCCCGCACCCGGTAGCCGTCGGCTTCCGCCCCCGCGGGCCGGTGCCCCGCAGCCTCCAGCGCGAGCGCGGCGGCCTGCACCAGATGCGTACGCTCCCATCCGCACGGCCGGTCCACGGCACCGTCCGGATTGGTCATCCGCCGCAACTCCAGAAGCCCCTGCCAGGCGCTGTGCACCTCGCGTATGCGCCCCGGGCCCGAGTCGACGCCCTCCTCACCGCCGACCCGGGCGGCGAACACCCCGGTGCCGGCGGACGCACGGGCGCTGCCTGCTTCCGCGGCCTCCCTTCCGTCCGGACCACTGGAGGCCTCCGCCGCCGCCTCCTCGCGTATCCGATGCCCGGCCGGTGTCAGGAAGTGATCGTGCGGCGGCCTGGGATGACGAAAGGCGAGCCCGCGCTTCACCAGCGCCGCGAGCTGGCTCTCCGTACCCCTGACCCGTCCCGTCACGGGGTCGGCGGCCTCGATGACACGCCGCTGCGCGGCGGTCGGCGGTCGTGTCACGGCGTGCTCCTCCCCGAATCCGGCTCGGCCTGATCGGCAAGCGATCACTGAGCCCATCCGAAGACTACGACCCGGGTCTGACACTCAGCCTTTCGTCCACCACCTCCCATTCGTCCGTCACAGGTCGCGAGCCCACCGTTCCAGCTCCTCGAAGTCCCGCTCCCGCAGCCCCTTGCGCGGATCGATCGGCAGCAGGAGGGCGGCCGCGTCGTGGTGCGCGGCGACATGCCGTACATCGAGTTCGGTGATCATGTCGTCGACCCAAACGAAGGGCCGGCCGGCAGCCCACGCCACGACGTGCCGCGTCTTCCAGTACAGGCCCTCGGGATCCCTCACGAACAGCTCGGGCCACTCGATCACCGGCAGATCGCCCGGCAGCCCGATCACCGGCGCGATCATCTCGTTGGCCTCGTGCATCCAGGTCGTGGCCCACGCCAGCTCATACGGCAACGCCCTCAGCCGCGCCCCATGCCCCGGATTGAGCCGCACCCGCAGCCCTCGCCTCAGCCGCCGCGACCCCGGTACCTGCCGCGCGGACCAGTTCGCGGGATGCAGCCGGCGCGTCACGTACCCGCGCGGCCGGACCAGCCGCGCGCCGTAGGGATTGAGCGGGCCGTCGACGTCGAGCAGCAGCAGCGGTTGGTCAGTCATGAATCGTGATTACCCATGATGGCGCAACTGCACTTCGCGGCACCCCACGGCGTAACAGGTCAGGGGGAGTGCGAACCCGGCCGGGAGACCGTTCCGGGGCGCCCCCGTTGGTGCGCGCCCCGGACACGGTCGCCATGGACCCCGCTCAGGTCCATGGCCTCCGGCCGAGGGCCGTCCCCCTCGGCCGGAGATCATCAACTGTTCAGGCCTGCGCGGCGATCTGCGCTAGGCGCCGCGCCTCCGACCGCGTGGAGCGGGCGATGGTGTCCTCGTCCACGTGCAGCAGGCGGCCGTTCTCGGCGATCTGCCTGCCGCCGACGAAGGACGCGGTGACCGGTGCCGCCGCGCCGAAGACGAGGGCGGTGACCGGGTCGGCGATCGAGGCGTGGGCCAGGGTGTCCAGGTTCCAGAGCACCAGGTCGGCGAGTTTGCCCGGCTCCAGGGAGCCGATCTCCCCTGCCCTGCCCAGGACTTGGGCGCCGCCGTAGGTGCCGAGACGCAGCGCCTGACGGGCGTTCAGGGCGGCTTCGCGGTGTGCGCCGAGGCGGTTGATGAGGAGCGCGTTGCGCAGTTCGGTGTGCAGTTCGCCGGACTCGTTCGACGCCGTGCCGTCGACGCCGAGGCCGACCGGGACACCGGCCGCGAGCATGTCGGGGACGCGTGCGATCCCGGCCGCGAGCCGGGCGTTGGACGAAGGACAGTGGGCCACGCCCGTCTTCGTACGGGCGAAGGCGGCGATGTCGGAGTCGTTCATGTGGACGCAGTGCGCCATCCACACGTCCTCGCCGAGCCAGCCCGTCGACTCGAAATAGTCGGTCGGGCCCATGCCGAACAGTTCCTTGCAGAACTGCTCCTCCTCCACGGTCTCCGAGCCGTGCGTGTGCAGCCGTACGCCCTTGCGGCGGGCCAACTCCGCGCCCTGCTTCATCAGTTCGGTCGACACCGAGAACGGGGAGCAGGGGGCCACGGCCACCTGCGTCATGGCGCCGAAGGAGTCGTCGTGGTGTTCGTCGACGGTCGCCTCGGTGGCGGCGAGCGCGCCTTCGAGGGTCTCGACCGCGAAGTCCGGCGGCAGACCGCCGTCCTTCTCACTGCGGTCCATGGAGCCGCGGGCGAGGGTGAAGCGGACACCCGTCTCGCGGGCGGCGCGGATGATCGCGCCCGACAGGTCGCCGGAGCCCTTCGGGAACACATAGTGGTGGTCCATCGCGGTGGTGACACCACCACGGGCCAGCATGGCGAGCGAGCCCTGGGCCGCCGCGTAGGTCATCTGCTCGTCGATGCGCGCCCATGTCGGGTAGAGCGCGACGAGCCAGTTGAAGAGGTTGTGGTCCGTGGCGAGGCCGCGGGTGAGCCACTGGTAGAAGTGGTGGTGGGTGTTGACCAGGCCGGGGGTCACGAGGTGGCCGCTCGCGTCGATGCGGCGTACGACGTCCTGCAGGTCCTCGGGAGCCTTTCCCGCGCCCAGCGACTCGATTCGGTCGTCGGCCACGACGACGTACCCGGAGGCGTACTCGGTGTCGTCGGCGTCCACGGTCGCGATCGCGCAGTTCTCGATGACGATGCGCTGGGCCATCGTGCGTCTCCTAGTTTCCGTACGTCCGTTGCTTTCCGTACGTCCGTGTCCGCGTCAGAGGTTGCTGAGGTCGACCGGGATGTGCGCCTCGCAGCCGTCCCGCAGGACGGTGGCCTCGATCAGGCCGTACGGGCGGTCGGCGGCGAAGTACACAGCTCCGTCGGCGGTGTCGTTCTTCAGCCCGAACGGCTCCAAGTCGACCAGGAAGTGATGCTTGTTCGGGAGTGAGAAGCGGATCTCGTCGATCTCGTCGCGGTGGTCGATGATGCGCGCGCCCATGGCGTAGAGCGTCTGCTGGAGTGAGAGGGAGTAGGTCTCGGCGAAGGCCTGGAGCATGTGCTTCCTCACCTGCTCGTAGGACGTCTCCCAGTCGGGCATGTCTTGTTCGTCGTCGGTCCAGTTGAAGCGCCAGCGGCTGGAGACCTCGGTGGCGAGGATGCGGTCGTACGCCTCGGGGAGTGTCGTGTACTTGTCCTTGACGTAGCCCCAGAACTCGGAGTTCGTCGAGTTCATCACGACCAGGTCCTTGAGGCCGGAGACGACCTCCCACTGCTCGCCGTCGTACGTGATCTGCGCAAGCCGGGTCTCCTGGCCCTTGCGGACGAAGGAGTGGGCGCCCTCGCCGGAGTTCTCGATGCGCTCCCAGGCGTACTCCTCGACGCGGACGCGGGCCCGGTGGATCGGCACCTGGCTGGTCACGAAGTGGCGGGCGAGGTGGATGCCGAACTGCTCGGCGGACTCGATGCCGTGCTCCTTGGCGAAGGCGTACACCGTGTTCTTGGTGGTGTCGGTCGGCAGGACGTTCGCGTTGGAGCCGGAGTAGTGGACCTCGTCCATGTCGCCGCTCAGCGACACCGAGACGTTGAGGTCCTTGATGTGGTGGGTGGCACCGTCCCGCGTGATGCGTACGACGCGGTTCTCGGCCTTGCCGTACTGGTTCTGTCCAAGGATGGGCATCGTGCACTAGCTCCCTCGGTATACGGAGTAGCCGAACGGATTGAGCAGCAGCGGTACGTGGTAGTGCTCGCCGGGCGTCACGGCGAAGGTGACCGTGACCTCCGGGAAGAACGCGGCCTCGTCCCGGTGCGCGGAGAGGTACGCCTCGGTCTCGAAGCGGAGGCGTACGTGCGTGGTGCCTGCCGGCAGCGCCGGGAGGTCCTTGCAGCGGCCGTCGGCGTCCGTGGCGGAGATGCCGATCGCCGTCCACTCGGCGCTGCCGCGTGCCGACAGCGAGACGGGCACGCCCGGGGCGGGGCGGCCGATGCTGGTGTCCAGGATGTGGGTGGACACCGAAGCGGTACTCATCAGTCGCCGTCCTGTTCTTCCACGTGTTCTTCCACAGGTTCTGCCACGGGCTCCTCCACGAGCCGGGCGAGGCGGATGCGGTTGATCTTGCCCAGTTCGGTGCGGACGATCTCGCGCTCCTCCTCCGGCGAGTTACCGATCCGTACCTTCACCGCGTCCCGCATCTTCTCGCCGGTCAGGCCGGTGGCGCAGATCAGAAAGACATGGCCGAACCTGTCCTGGTACGCCAGGTTGAGTTCGAGCATCTCGGCCTTCAGCTCCTCGGAGGCGCCGGCCATGCCGCGCTGCTCACGCGAGCTCGTGAGGTCGCCGGGCTTGGGGCGGCCGATGGGCGGGTGCCCTGCCATGGCTTCCGCCAGGTCGCCTTCGGTCAGCTCTGCCATGGCGGCATCACTGGCGGCGAGAAGGTCGTCGGCCATGGCGTACGGACGCCCCGCGAGCAGCCTGCGCCCCCACTCCGCCGAGGCACATGCCTCGTGGAGCACCGCGGCGGCAGCGTGCCCCTCCAGGGCGTTGAAGCGGGCGAGGCCCGGCGTCGAAGAACTCGAAGTCACCGGACCAGCTAACGCCCTGCGGCAACACGACGTCAACAGTTTGTTGAAAAAACCGGTCGGAGGGGCCTCTGCTCAGGCCTCTTTCTCGCGGTTCAGGTAGTTGTAGACGGTGAAGCGGCTCACCCCGAGCGCACTCGCCACGGTTTCCACGCCGTGCCGTACGGAGAACGCTCCGCGCGCCTCGAGGATCCGTACGACCTCCTGCTTGGCCTTGCGGTCGAGCTCGGCCAAGGGCTTGCCCTGCTTGCGTTCCAGCGCGGCGAGGATGTGGTCCAGCGAATCGGCGAGCTGCGGCAGGCGTACGGCGACGACGTCGGCGCCCTCCCAGGTGAGTACGACATCGTCCTCACCGGCTTGGTCGAGCGGCAGCATCTCGCCGCCCATGGCGTCGACCAGCGGCTTCACGGCTGTGATGAAGGGCTCGTCCCCGATACCTGTCACGTCCCCGATACCGGTCACATCCCCGGTGCCCGTCACGCCTCGCCCTCCGCGATCACGTTGAACTGCAGCGAGATCCGGGTGGCGCCGGACTCCAGGGTCTTGCGCAGCAGGGCGTCCACGGCGGTGAGTACGGCGTCGGCGCTGCCCTCCGCGGTGTTGCCGAACGGGCCGACGTCCACCGCGTCCAGCTCTGCCGCCTCGATGACCTCGCGGGCGACCAGCGCATGCGGCGGCGCCTCGTCGAGGTCGAAGGGCTCGGTCGTGAACTCCACTCTCAATCGCACTGTGCCCCCAGAACACGCCTATGACCTGCTATTTTCCCCGATCACCCACCGCGAGGGCGCATCAGGGCACAACAGGGATGCATCAATCGGCTGCTTCACAGCGGCGATGCACCCCGAGCCAATCACTTTCACTCGGACGGAGCCGCTTCGTCCGCCACGAGGCGACCCTAACCGACCAGGGCGCCCCTTCGACCAAGCGCTGCGTCGAAGATTGCTGTTCGGCTAGTGGGCGGGTTCGAAGAGTTCGATCAGGTTGCCCGCGGGGTCGGTGAGCAGGACCTGACGCCCGCCGGGGCCGGAGACCACGTCGCTGTGGAAGGCCAGTCCGGCGCTGCGCAGCCGGTCGATCTCGGTGTTCAGGTCGTCCACGATCAGGTGGATGCGGTTGCGGCCGGGGCCGGTGCCGGCCGGGGTGGCGCGGGCACCGGAGCTGGCCGGGCCGGACAGCAGCAGTCGCAGCGGCCCGCGTGTCACGTCGGCGAAGGCGGGGGCGGCGCTGGTGCGAAGGGTGAAGCCCAGGTGGGTGGTGTAGAAGTCGACGGCCGCTTGGACGTCGTCGACGAGGTACCGGACGCCGGCGAACTGGTCGGGCATGGTCATGGCTCAACCTCCCGTGGTGTGAGCAAGCTGGGGCAGCAGGTAGCGGATGCGGGTGTCGATCTCTGCCGCCGTACGGACGAATGCGGGGTAGCCGGTCCGGCCGGGGCCGTCGGCTGCGGCGGGGTCGGGGATGCTCCAGTGGACCAGCCGCGGATGGTCGCCGAATTCGGGGCAGACCTCGCGGACCTTGTCGCACAGGCTGATCACGTAGTCGAACCGGCGGTCGGCCAGTGTGTCCAGGTGTCGCGGACTCTGCCCCGAAATGTCGATGCCGTGGTGCTCGCGCAGGGCCCGCACGGCGCCGGGATGGATGCGGGGTTTGGGGTGGCTGCCGGCGCTGGTCACCTCGACCTGACCGTTGGTGCGGTGACGCAACAGCGCTTCGGCGATCGGTGAGCGGGCGCTGTTGCCGGTACAGGCGAACAGCACGGCGGGTCGTCTCGCCGGTGGCTTCGTCGACGTCGGCGGGGCGGGATCGAAACCCAGCGCCGGGTGCAGGGCGGTACCGGCATGGGCGAGCGCGTGCGCGCAACGCTCCAGGTCCAGGTGGTAGTAGCTGTCACGGGCATCGAAACTGCTGCGCCGGGCGGTGACCAGCCCGCCGCGACGCAGCAGCCGCAGATGGTAGGAGACCAGGTTCTGCGGCTGTCCGGCCCGTTCCACCAGTTCACGGACCCGGTAGTCGCTTGAGGCCAGCTCGGTCAACAGCCGCCACCGCAGCGGGTGAGCGGCCAGGTGCACAAACGCCGGGGCGGCATGGCCCGAGGACCTCATGAAGCGAGAATACATCAAACACAGTTGATGTATCTTGCTGGCGGGGGCCACCGCGACCCCACCGCCGGAAAGACGGAGGCACGTCATGGGCCAGCCCAGCGAGACCGCATCGCCTCAGCTCCAGCGGCGCCTCGGCGTCACTGACGCCGTGCTGATCGGGCTGGGCTCGATGATCGGCGCGGGCATCTTCGCGGCGCTCGCCCCGGCCGCCCGCGCAGCCGGCTCCGGACTGTTGGCCGGTCTGGCGGTGGCCGCGGTGGTGGCCTACTGCAACGCCACGTCCTCCGCGCGGCTGGCCGCCCGCTATCCCGCCTCCGGCGGCACCTATGTCTACGGGCGGGAACGGCTCGGCGAATTCTGGGGCTACCTGGCCGGCTGGGCGTTCGTGATCGGCAAGACCGCCTCCTGTGCCGCGATGGCCCTCACCGTCGGCTCGTACGTCTGGCCCGCCCACGCCCACGCGGTCGCGGTAGCCGCGGTGGTGGCACTGACCGCCGTCAACTACGCCGGGATTCAGAAGAGCGCATGGCTCACCCGAGCCGTCGTCGCTGTCGTCCTGGCAGTGCTGGCGGCGGTCGCGGTCGCGAGCCTCACTTCCTCGGCGTCGGACACGAGCCGCCTGGACATCGGCTCCGATGCCGGTGTGACCGGCGTCCTGCAGGCCGCGGGCCTGCTGTTCTTCGCCTTCGCCGGGTACGCCCGCATCGCCACCCTCGGCGAGGAAGTCCGCGATCCGGCGCGCACCATCCCCCGCGCCATCCCACTCGCTCTGGCCCTCACCCTGGTCGTGTACGCGGCGGTGGCCGTCGCCGTTCTGACCGTGCTCGGTCCCCACGGGGTGGCCGCCTCCGATGCGCCGTTGTCGGAAGCGGTGCGAGCCGCCGGTGCGGACTGGCTGGCGCCCGTCGTGCGGGTCGGGGCGGCCGTCGCCGCGCTCGGCTCCCTGCTCGCCCTGATCCTGGGCGTCTCCCGGACCACTCTGGCGATGGCCCGCGACCGGCACCTGCCGCACGCCCTGGCCAACGTTCACCCGCGCTTCCAAGTGCCGCACCGCGCCGAACTGCTGGTGGGCGCCGTCGTCGCGATCCTGGCCGCCACCACCGACCTGCGCGAAGCGATCGGCTTCTCCTCCTTCGGCGTTCTCGTCTACTACGCCGTGGCCAACGCCTCGGCCTGGACACTCACGCGGGACGAGAACCGCCCGCCCCGCATCGTCCCCGCGGTCGGCCTGGCCGGATCCCTGCTGTTGGCCTTCACCCTGCCCGCCGCTTCCGTCGCTTGGGGCACCGCAGTCCTCGCTCTCGGCATCGCCGCCTACGCCATACGCCGAGCCGTCACCGCCCGCCGGAAGCCTTGAGCGCTCGGATCGGGTTCCGTCCGCTGCAGGTTCACGGACGTGGGCAGGTCTGCCCCGGCTCCTGGTAGGTCCGGTAGAGCGGCGACCGGCTGAGCCGCTCCTTCGGGAAAGTCACCACGGGTACCGGTTTGCACACCGGCCACAGCCCGGCCGCCGCCTCGTGCCGCGTGCGCCTGTCCGCCCCGATGTTCTCGTCCACGAAGGTGAAGACACCGCTCGCGCCCTGCACGCACCCTGCGGCGCAGCGTGGGAGAGGGCTGCCCCGGCGCAGTTCGTCGTAGACGTCCTGGTGGTCCACGGAGCCGACCCCGTTGTCCTGGGCCGCGGCCACGGCGGTGCCCACGGCGGTGAGGGCGTCGTGGTACATCACGGCGTAGCCGTCACTGAGGGCGTCGGCTGTCTCCTTGCCGAAATACCGGTCGTAGGAGGCGGCGAAGCGCCCGAAGGCCCTGGGAACCTGGTCGTCACCGTCCCTGCCCGCAAGCCAGCGGGGCGCGTCCACGGCGGCCGCGGTCACGATCTCGATGTTGTGCCGCTCGGCGATCCGGCGTGTTTCCGGCGTCTCGGTGACCGGGTCACGGCCCGTACTGACGCGCAGGATGCGCAACGGCTCGTCGTCCGGGTCCCGGTAGCAGGAGGGCCGCTGGTCGATGGTGTCCAGGAAGTCCGGCAGGTCCGCGTCTCGACCGGCCAGGAACACCGTCTCGGCGCGGGCCGCGCACATCGCGTCCACCGCCCGCCGGAAGACCCGGGCATCGCCCCGGTCCAGCCCTTTCATTCCCCGGTACGTCTCGATCCGCCGCTGCACCGGGCCGTCGTCGATGCCGTACTCCTCGCCGAACTCCTCGCGGAAGACGGTGCGGAGGTTCGCGACGTAGTTGTCGTCCTGCTCGTCGGCGATCATGAACGTGTTCTCGCGGTCCACCTTGTTGTCGCTGTCGGTCACGTACTGCTTGAGGGAGTCGACGAGGTGGTCGGTGGAGGGCGAGACCTTGAAGAGGAAGGGGTTTTCCATGTCGCGGGAGCTGAGCACCGCGCTGACCGCCGGAATCTCTTCGGGCGCGAGTCCGTCCCGCACGGAATCGATCGTGGCCTTGTCGCTGTTGGGAAAGCCGATGGCGGCGACGAGGGGGGCATCGCCGATGCGCCGGGAGGCCAGTTCGTCGGTCACGGTCTTCCACTGGGTCAGGTCCTCGCCGACGTTGGCGAACAGGAGCTGGACGGCGGTGTCGTCGGTGGCGGCCCCGTTGTTGTGGCTGTGCTGGGCGACGTAGGCGCCCTGGAGGGAGTGCCGGATCAGTTCCTTCGACATGGCCGCGCCGGGAGTCGTGGAGGTGTACGGCATGACGACGGCGACGCTCACCACGGGCTTGCCCGATTTCCGTGCCGCTTCCCGTGCCGCCTTGTTCTCCTCCTCGATCCGGCCCATCACGTCGGCGAGGCCCGGGTCGAAGGCGTACGCGGCAGCCGTGACGCCGATGCACTCCTCGCCGGCGTCGGTCACCACGCGCCGCAGCTCCTGGTTCTCGGTGCAGTAGTCGCGGTTGTCCCGGTAGGCGTCCAGGCCCCACCAAGCACCGGCTCCCACCAGCGCGGAGACCACCACCCACAAGGCCACGACGTCGATCAGGCCGAGTACCCGGAAGCGCAGACGGCTCGGCAGCCAGACCCAGTTGCGGCGGTCCGTACGGCTCATCGCGCCCCTCCCGTTCGCGGCTGGTCGCCCTGCCAGTGGCGTTCGAGGGGCCAGTCCTCGCCGTCCTTCACGGCGCGCGGCCAGCGGATGGCGGCCTGGGCCAGAACCGCGCGGCCGGTCAGATGCTGGGCGGAGAGGAAGGACAGGTCCTGGCCTATCCGGTCGACCAACGTCCGGTCCGCCTCGGCCAGTTCGTCCGCCGCGTACCACAGGGCGTGCAGGAGCCGGTTGACGGCCTGCTTCTCCAGGCCCACCTCCGGGTCCGCCTGGAGTTGCAGCCGGTCCCGGCGCCCCTTCCCGACCTCCTGGCACTGCTCGAACCAGACGTCGCCCGGCGGGCGTGGCGCATGGGCCACGGTGCGCAGGATGTGCAACCAGTCGACCGCGTCGCCGTCGTCCCTGAGGAACTCCGCGTGCAGCCAGTCGACGACCTCCTGCGCCTCTCCCCCGGCGAGCCGGTGCCACAGAAAGCGGGACCGCTCGGCCCGCTCCGCCTGCCCCGAGCGGCCTTCGGCCCGCTGCCGGTGGTGCTCGGCGAGCAGGGCGTGCGCGCTGAACCAGTCCACCCCGCTGCCGCCGCGCCCGCTGCGCATCTGATGCACCAGCAGGGCGCGCAGAAACCGGTCCGTGATGAACGGCCGGCTGCCCGTTCCCCGGGACCAGCGCTCCCGCTCCAGCTGGGCGGCGGCGCCGTCGGCCGCGGGCAGGCCGTCGATCCGGCGCGGCACCCACCGCTCGGCCAGCTGCTCGGCCGCCTCCCGGTCCCAGGCCAGGGAGAACAGGCACAGCTCGTCGTGGTTCTCGCTGCCCACAAGGGTGTTGAGCAGCCGCCAGATGACGGATTCGCCGACGCCGTCGGGATGGGTCAGGTCGAGGAGTTCCTCGGCGGTCACCCACCCCTCGGTGCCCGCCTTGCGCACCACGGCGTCGCACAGGCGGCGGGCTCCCATGGGGTGGCCGCGGGTCAGATCGTGTACGGCGGTGGCGATGTACGGATCGAAGGACGCCTGCTCGTCGCGCTTCAGCATCCGCTCCACGTGCTCCGTGTCGAGCGGTGGCAGCGGCAGGACCAGTACGCCCGCCGAGGGAGCGGAACCACGGCGCGTCCACCGGGAGTTCGTGCCGACTTCGTGCAGGGAGCGGTACGTGGCCTCCGGGTAAGGGTCGTTGTCCTCGTCGGGGGCGTCGTCCCGGGTGGCCGGGTTGTCGTCGCCGCGCAGTTCGGTGGCGATCACGACCAGCTGGTCGCGGGTGTCACGGCTGAGCCGCGCCCGTTGCTCCAGGAACAGTTCGAGGAAGTCGCGGCCGATGTCGGTGTGCACGTTGTCGAGGAGGAGCAGCGGACGAGGGGCGCGGTTCGCCCGCCGGAAGGGCCCGTAGCGCACATCCGCGAGGAACGCGGCCATCAGCATGCGCTCGACGCCACGCCTGAAACCGCGGCCCTGGTGGAACTCCCGGCAGAGCCGGGCCACGGCCCCCGCACGCTCCGCGGCCGGCACCGGCCGCGCATGCGCGTCCGCGCCCGGCGGCAGTCCGCGCAGCCGGTTGTCGGCCTCGCGGCGGTAGCTCTCGTACCAGCCGACCAGCTGGCGGGAGGCGAGCCTGCGCGAGCGCCATCGGTACTGCCTGCCCAGATACGTACGCACCGCCGCCTCGGGAAACGCCGCAGGGTCCGGTGTGACCGCGTCCGGGGTAACGGGCAGCGCCGGGCGGAAGAGCGAGTCCCAGGTCGGGGGCGGGCCGTCGCCCGACTGGGGTCCCATCAGGGCCGCCGCGTGCCGGTCGGCCACCCGCAGCTCGTCGTCGTTGCCGGGGCGCCGGGCGGACGCCACGGCGAGCAGCCCGGCGGTGGTCCGGGGAAAGCGGAGCCGTCCGAACCCGGCGACGGGACGGGACAGTTGGGTGACCAGCTCGACCAGCACCTCCACGGCGTGGGAGTTGTTGGAGATCTCCGGGCCGACCCTGACCCGCTCCTCCAGTGCCGCGCAGTTGATCCGCGCGAACGGCACGCGCGGCCCCGGCCAGGGTCCCGCATCGGGCGCGTAGGCATTCTGGAGATCGTCCAGCAGGGCGCTCTTGCCGGTGCCGTGCCGCCCGCTGAGCAGCACCACCGGCAGATCCTCGGCGAACTCGTGGCGTGGCCGTCTGCGGTGCTGGTCGCGTTCGAGGCCGACCAGGCGCGGCACAAGCTGCCGCAGCAGGGGCTGACGCGCGTACGCCTCCGGAATCTGACCCTCCGGAACGAGGGCGGGGCCTGCGGGATCGATCATCCCAGCCTCAGCATCGACTGGATGATCTCCGAAACCATGCCGGACGCCATGTCCCTGCCCACCGACCTGGACCCGGCCTGCGCCAGGTCACCGCTGTGCTGCAGGAAGCGCTGCAGCATGCCCGGTTCGGGCTCGGCACCGCGCCGCGCGGCGTCGGTGAGGGCCTCGGCGAGCTCGCGCACCTGCTGCAACTCGCCGTCGCTCTCCGACAGGTCGGGGCGGGACGCCTGCACCAGCTGGGCCAGCTGCTCGAAGGACAGGAACACTCCCGCGCCCTGTTCGGCGACGCCGACGTGCACTGGAGTGGGCAGGCTCAGATGGTCCTTGGCGTACTCCAGGTCCTCGTAGGCGAGCTGCCGACCGCAGTAGAAGGCCTCCCGCGTCCAGAGGAAGTCCTCTGCATTCTGCCCGCCGCTCTGGTGCTGACCCGCCCTGTCCCACCAGGCGAACAGCGCCGCCTTCGCGTACCGGCGCCGACTGTCCCGGTCGGCGTACGCCTCGTCCCAGGCCCGCGCCTCCGCGAGCCCGGTGGCGGTCGGGCTGACCAGCGGTGGCACGGCACCGGAGTCGTTGTGCACGGCGATCCAGCCGAGGGCGGCAAGGCGTTCGACGATGCCCTCGACCAGTTCCAGGCTGCATCGCTCATGGTGTGCGTATGCGTCGCTGGCCACGCGCCTGCCGACGGCGCCGCCGCTCTCTTCGGCCAGCCAGAGGAGAAAACGCGCGGACGCGGCCCCCGTCTCGTCGTACACGGGGGAGAGACCATCCGTGGGCACTGCCCGGGATCCGATCATCGTCCGCCCCCAACTCCCGTGACCAGCCATGGCCGTTCGTCTTCCCCGAAGTGCTCGGTCACACACGTCGCACTTGGGGTTCCGTCGGGTCCGCCCACAAACCAGCTGCCCCCCGGCCGGAGACACCACGCCTCCCCCCTCCACAAGCCCGACTACCGGGCGGTAATGTCGCCACCCGCCGGACGGCACGAGCACGAGACCGGCAGGTGAGCGCGAAGGGGCCCTCATGGCGACGGACATGCCCGCAGAGACCATGCCTGCAGAAGCCATGCCTGCACAGGCGACGGCGGCCGACGAGCGGTGGCAGCGCATGTGGAGCCACCGCGAGCACCTGCTCAAGGTGGCCCGGCGCAGGTCGATGAGCCTGGAGGACGCCGAGGACGCCGTTCACGAGGCGATGCTGCGGGCGGCGGAACGCCCCGACCTGGACGACGAGCGACTCGCGGCCTGGTTGACGACGGTGACGATGCGGCTGTGCGTGGACCGCTACCGGCAGGTCAACCGCGAGGCCGAGGTCCGCACGAGCCCGACGCTGATCGCACCCGGACCGGTGCCCGTCGAGGAGGCGGTGTGCGACCGGGCCGAGGCCATGTGGCTGGCCGTACGCAGCGGCGAGCTGCCCGCGCGCCAGGCGGAGGCGTTGCGGCTGAAGTCCGAGGACCTGGACGTCTCTCAGGTCGCCGTACAGATGGGGCTCAGCTACCGGACCGTCGAGTCGCTGCTGGCCCGGGCCCGGCGGACGCTGCGCAACTCACTGGCGGCGACGCTCGGGTTCGCGCTGTTCCTGATCGGGCGGGGGCAGCCGCGCGGGGGCGGCAGGACGCACGCCGTGGCGGCCGCCTCGACGGCGGCGACCCTGGCGGTGGCGGGGTTCGTGCTGCCGTACGCGTATGAGGGGGACGGGGGCGGGCCGGCTCCGCGGCCCAACGTGTCGGGGCCCGCCGAAGAGCTCCCGTCTGACGGCCCCGTCCGGGAGGGCACCTCAGACGCGCGCGAGGCGGCCAGGGACGCAACGGCGCCCGAGCCCGGGGCGTCACCATCGGCCGGCGACCGCCCACTCATCCCCGTGTCCGTACCGCCTCTGCCAGAGGTCTCGCTGTCGCCGCTGCCCGAGCTGTCGGCACCGGATGTTCCGCAGGTGCCCGAGGTACCAGGCGTGTCCGGCCTTCCGGACGTCTCCGGCCAGCCCGAGCTGCCGGGCACACCCGGTGACGCGACCCGACCGGGCAAGTTCTCCCGGTCCACGGTCCCGGACGCCGCCGACGTACCGGCGCCCACGCCGCCGATCGACGCTCCCACGCCGAGCGCGCTCCCCTGAGCGAATACGGTCCGAAGGTAGCTGCGGGTCCGTCGTGGCTGGTCGCTCCCCGCGGCGGAGCCGCAAACAGACACAGCCCCGCGTCCCTCAAGGAGGCCGCAGGCCCCTTGAGGGACGCGGGGAACTGCGCGACAAGCCACGACGGACCCGCAGCTCGAAACCGCCCAACCCAGCGGAGCGACCCGCTCGAAAAAAAATCCGCCTCCGTCGCGACGGACACCCCGCCCCTCCCCGTAGAGCAGATGTCGGAGCTGCTCCACGGCTGAAGGGCGGGACGGATGGGTGTCGAGATCTGTGTGGAAGGGCTGACCAAGTCCTTCGGGCACCAGGTCATCTGGCGGGACGTGTCACTGACGCTGCCCGCCGGGGAGGTCTCCGTCATGCTCGGACCCTCGGGGACGGGCAAGTCGGTGTTCCTCAAGACGCTCGTGGGGCTGTTGAAGCCGGAGCGGGGGTCGGTGCGGATCGCCGGCCGGGACATCACCAAGCTCCGTGAGCACGATCTGTACGAGGTGCGGAAGCTGTTCGGCGTGCTGTTTCAGGACGGCGCGCTGTTCGGGTCGATGAGCCTGTACGACAACATCGCCTTTCCGCTGCGCGAGCACACCCGTAAGCCGGAGAGCGAGATCCGGCGGATCGTGCTCGAGAAGATGGACATGGTCGGCCTGATAGGCGCCGAGGAGAAGCTGCCCGGCGAGATATCCGGCGGAATGCGCAAACGGGCCGGGCTGGCCCGGGCCCTGGTCCTCGACCCCGAGATCATCCTCTTCGACGAACCCGACTCGGGCCTCGACCCCGTCCGCGTGGCCTACCTCAACCAGCTCATCGTCGACCTCAACGCCCAGATCGACGCGACCTTCCTGATCGTCACGCACGACATCGCCTCGGCCCGCCAGGTGCCGGACAACATCGGGCTGTTGTTCCGCCGCGAACTGGTCATGTTCGGGCCCCGCGAGAAGCTGCTGACCAGCGACGAGCCCGTCGTACGGCAGTTCCTGAACGGCCGGATGCAGGGTCCGATCGGCATGGCGGAGGAGAAGGACGCCGCCCAGGTCGAGCAGGAGCTGGCGCAGATGGACGCCCCCACCAGAACCCCCGGCAGCCAGGCTCTGACTCCCCGCCTGCTGCCGGGTCCGGGCATCTCGCGCCCGCCCCGATGGCAGGCGATCGCGAGCCGGGAGGCCGAGTTGCACCGGAAGGAGGTGGCCGACGCATGAGCCTGTCGCCCACCGGAGCGCTCAGACAGTCCGGCAACCTGTTCGCGATGGCCCTGGACGTCGTCCGGACCATGCCCCGACGGCCTTTCCAGGCACGGGAGTTCATCCAGCAGGCCTGGTTCGTCGCAAGCGTGACCATCCTGCCGACGGCTCTCGTCTCGATCCCCTTCGGCGCGGTCATCGCCTTGCAGATAGGCAGCCTGACGCGGCAGTTGGGCGCCCAGTCGTTCTCGGGCGCGGCCTCGGTGCTCGCCGTGCTGCGAGAGGCCTCGCCGATCGTCACCGCGCTGCTGATCGCGGGCGCGGGCGGCACGGCCATCTGTGCGGACCTCGGGGCGCGGAAGATCCGCGAGGAGATCGACGCGATGCAGGTGCTGGGCATCGACCCGATCCACCGGCTGGTCGTCCCCCGGGTGCTGGCCTCGATGGTGGTGGCTGTGCTGCTCAACGGCCTGGTGTCGGTGGTGGGCGTCGCGGGCGGCTACTTCTTCAACGTCATCCTCCAGAACGGTACCCCCGGCGCCTACCTGGCCTCCTTCACCACCCTCGCCCAGCTCTCCGACCTGTGGGCGGCCGAGATCAAGGCCCTCGTCTTCGGAGCGATCGCCGGGATCGTCGCCTCGTACAAGGGACTGACCGCGAAGGGCGGTCCGAAGGGCGTGGGCGACGCGGTGAACCAGTCGGTGGTCATCACCTTCATGTTGCTGTTCGTGACGAACTTCGTGATGACCGCCGTGTACTTCCAAGTCGTTCCGCAGAGGGGATAGTCGATGCGTCTCACGCGGCTCATGCGCCGCCCCCTCGACCGCCCGCTCCGCTCCCTCGAAGAGCTGGGCACCCAACTCGTCTTCTACGGCCGCTCGTTGGCGTGGACCGGCCGTACCCTGCGGCGGTACAAGAAGGAGATCCTGCGGCTGCTGGCCGAGGTGAGCTTCGGCCGCGGCGCGCTCGCCGTGGTCGGCGGCACGGTCGGTGTCATCGCCTTCCTGTCGTTCTTCACCGGCACGGAGGTCGGTCTCCAGGGATACGCGGCGCTCAACCAGCTCGGCACCTCCAACTTCGTGGCGTTCCTGTCGGCGTACTTCAACACCCGCGAGATCGCCCCTCTCGTCGCCGGTCTGGCGTTGTCCGCCACCGTGGGGGCGGGGTTCACCGCCCAGCTCGGCGCGATGCGGATCAGCGAGGAGACCGACGCGCTGGAGGTCATGGGCGTTCCGTCGTTGCCGTTCCTGGTGACGACCCGGATGATCGCCGGGTTCGTGGCCGTGATCCCGCTGTACGTGATCGGGCTGTTGTCCTCGTACTTCGCCGCCCGCACCATCACCACCGGCTACTACGGGCAGTCGGCGGGCACGTACGACCACTACTTCCAGCAGTATCTGCCGCCGGTCGACGTGTTCTGGTCGTTCGGCAAAGTGATCGTCTTCGCCGTCCTGATCATCCTGGTGCACTGCTACTACGGCTACTACGCGAGCGGCGGGCCGGCGGGCGTCGGCGTCGCGGTGGGCCGCGCCGTGCGGACGTCGATCGTCGCCATCAACGTCCTGGACTTCTTCCTGAGCCTCGCGATCTGGGGCGCCAACACGACCGTACGGATCGCGGGGTGAGCGACGTGAGAGTCGCGAAAGTAATGAGACTGCGGTTGTACGGCGTTGTGTTCATCGCTGTGCTCGCGCTGCTGCTGTCGCTCGCCGTGGCCGTCTACCAGCAGGCGTTCACCCCGGTCGTGCGCATCACTCTGGAGGCCGACAGCCTCGGCAACCAGCTCGATCCGCGCGCCGACGTCAAGCTGCGCGGGCTGCTGGTGGGCGAGGTGCGCGCGGTGCGGGCCGACGGCGAGAAGGCCACGCTGGACATCGCGCTCAAGCCGGAGCACGTCGCGCACATTCCCGCCGACGTGCACGCGCGGCTGCTGCCCAAGACGCTGTTCGGCGAGAAGTACGTCGACCTCGTGGCTCCCCGGGGCGCGTCCACCCGGCCCATCCGTGCCGGGGACGTCATCACCCAGGACCGTACGAAAGTCGGTATCGAGTTGCAGCAACTGCTGAACGATCTGCTGCCGTTGCTGCGGACCGTGCAGCCCGGCAAGCTCAACGCCACGCTCTCGGCGTTCGCCACCGCGCTGGAGGGGCGCGGGGACCGGATCGGTGACAACCTCGTCCGCGTCGAGGACTATCTGCGCCGCCTCAACCCGCACATGCCGTCCCTGAAGGAGGACATCGCGCGGTTCGCCGACGTCGCCGAGGTGTACGGAGACGCGGCGCCCGACCTGATGAGGATCCTGCACAACACCGTCACCACCAGCCGCACCCTCGTCGAGAAGCGGGACCAGCTGGCCGCCGCGCTCACCGCGACCACCGGCGTCGCGGGCACCGCGGACGAGTTCCTCGACGACAACGGCGACCGGCTGATCACCCTCGGCCGGGTCTCCCGCCCCACGCTTGACCTCTTCGCCCGCTATTCGCCCGAGTACCCCTGCCTCCTCGACGGCCTGGTCCGGCAGGAGGAAGCCGCGGAGGAGGCGTTCCGCGGCGGCAAGATGCGCATCACCCTCGAAGTCGTCCGGCAGCGGCCCGCGTACGAACCGGGTGAGGAGCCGCGCTACGGCGAGCGGTCCGGGCCCGACTGCAGAGGTCTGCCCCATCCGAGGGTGCCCGCACCGCCCACGAAGCTCAACGACGGTACGTCATCGGGGAGTTCGGGCAGCAGCCTGCCCGGCGGCATCGATGTGTCCGCCACCGAGGCCGAGCAGCGCGCCATCGGCTCCCTCGTGGCGCCCGCCATGGGCGTGCCCGCCGACGAGGTACCGCCGGTCGCGACCCTCCTGTTCGGCCCGATGGCCCGCGGAACGGCGGTGAGCGTCGCATGAGCACAGGACGTACGAAGGCGACGGGAGCCCGGCAGGCCGCCGCGCCGCTCATCAAGTTCAGTCTGTTCGCGCTGGTGACGATCCTGGCGACGGCCCTGCTCGCCGCCACGATCGTCAACATCTCCTTCACTCCAGAGCACACGTATCGCGCGGTGTTCAGCGACGTCACGGGCCTGGAGGAGGGCGACGACATACGGGTGGCCGGGGTGCGGGTCGGCGAGGTGGAGGGCATCCGCATCAAGGACCGTACGCGGGCGGAGGTGAGCTTCACGGTCAGCGAGGACCGCCCGCTGCTGCGCAGTACCGGCGCGGTCGTCCGCTACCGGAACCTGGTCGGACAGCGGTACATCGCGCTGACCGAGGGCGCGGGCGACGGGACACGGCTGCGGCCCGGCGGCACGATTCCGCTGTCGCGGACCCGGCCCGCCCTGGATCTCAACGCGCTGCTGAACGGCTTCAAGCCGCTGTTCGCCGCGCTCAGCCCCAAGGACGTCAACCAGCTCGCCACCGAGATCATCAAGACGCTTCAGGGCGAGGGCGGCACCGTCAACAGCCTGCTCGCTCACACGGCTTCGCTCACGACCACGCTCGCGGACCGCGACCAGCTGATCGGTTCCGTGATCGACAACCTCAACACCGTGCTGAAGACGCTCGACCGGCGCGGCGCCCGCTTCTCCGGACTGCTCAAGCAGCTGCGGCGGGTGATCTCCGGACTGTCCGCCGACCGCAAGCCCATCGGCGACTCGCTGGTGAGCATCGGCGACCTGGCCGCGGCCACTTCGGGACTGCTGGAGGACGCGCGCCCGCCGCTCAAGGACGACATCGCCGAGCTGACCGATCTCACCGGAACGCTGAACAAGAACGAGAAGACCGTGGAGGGCGTGCTGAAGAGGCTGCCGAACAAGCTCAACGAGCTGACGGGGACGGCGTCCTACGGCTCGTGGTTCAACTTCTACCTCTGCGATTTCGACGGCCGGATCGTACTGCCGAAGACGAAGCAGGTGCTCACTCCCGAGCTGCACGTGGCGAGGGCGAGGTGTGGCGGATGACGAAGCGCTTCTCCTCGCGCAGGACCCGCGGGCACCGCCCGGAACCGCTGGTGAAGGTGCGCATCGATCCGCCGAAGCTGCCGAGGTTTCTGCGGCCGAGGCTGCCGAGAATCCCGCAGCCGAGGCTGCCTCGGATAGGGCTTCGCCCACGCCTGAAGCCGTTCCGGGACCGGAACCCCGTCGTCATCGGCGCCGCCGGCCTCACCGCCCTGGCGCTGCTGACCTTCGCCGCGTTCAACGCCGACAGTCTCCCGCTGATCGGCGGCGGCCGGACGTACAGCGCGGCCTTCTCGGAGGCGGGCGGCCTCAAGGCGGGCGACGAGGTGCGGATCGCCGGGGTCAAGGTCGGCAAGGTCGAGGAGGTCGACCTGGACGGCGACCACGTCAAGGTCACCTTCAAGGTCAAGGGCGACCCGGCCTTCGGCACGGCGACCGGTGCGTCGATCCGCGTCAAGACGATTCTCGGCGCCAAGTATCTGGCTCTGCATCCGAAGGGGCCGGGACAGCTGAAGCCCGGCGACGAGATCCCGCTGCGGCGGACGGTGGCGGCGTACGACGTCGTGCAGGCCTTCAGCGATCTGACCACCACGACCGAGGAGGTCGACACGGAGCGGCTCGCGAAGGCGCTGGACACCATCTCCACCACCTTCCAGGACTCGCCCGCCGAGGTGCGGGCGTCCATCAAGGGGCTGTCGAGGATCTCGAAGACGGTGGCCTCGCGCGACAAGGCGCTGCGTGAGCTCCTCGACCACGCGAACGGGGTCACCGGGGTGCTGGCCGAGCGTTCCGAGGACTTCTCCGCACTGGTCAAGGACGGCGACAAGCTGTTCAAGGAGATCAACAAGCGGCGCACGGCGATCCACAACCTCCTCAAGAGCTCCGCCGCGCTCGGTATCGAACTCTCCGGCCTCGTCGAGGACAACCGGAAGGAGATCGGGCCCGCCCTCAAGGGCCTCAACACCTTCGTGAAGATGCTCGAACGCAACCAGTCGAGTCTCGACCGGAGCGTGAGGCTTCTCGCGCCCTATGTGCGGGTCTTCTCCAACACCCTCGGCAACGGCCGCTGGTTCGACAGCTACATCCAGAACATGGTCGCCGCTCCGGTGGTACCGCGGACGGGAGGCTCGCGATGAAGTCACCGCTGGTGAGGGGAAGTTCACCGGTGGCTCGCCGCCTGGCCCTGGTCACCGCCCTGGCAGTCGTCGCCACGCTCGCCGTCGTGCTGTGGCCGCGCTCGGAGCCCGTGCGCGTCACCGCGTACTTCCCGCGCACCGTCGGCATCTACCCCGGCTCGGACGTCCGTGTCCTCGGCGTCCGGATCGGCGAGGTCAAGAAGATCACGCCGGAGGGCGAGCGGGTGCGGGTGGAGCTGGAGTACGAGGAGGGGCGCAAGGTGCCGGCCGAGGCCAAGGCGGCCATCATCAACTCCTCGGTGGTCAGCGACCGTTACGTACAGCTGCTGCCGGTGTACCGGAAGGGCCCGGTGCTGCGGGACGGCGACGTGATCCCCGAGACGCGTACGGCCGTACCGGTCGAACTGGACCGGATCTTCGACAGTCTGCACACCACGTCGGAGGCGCTCGGCCCGAAGGGCGCGAACAAGGACGGCTCGCTGTCACGGCTGCTCGGAGTGAGCGCGGACAACCTCGACGGGCAGGGCGAGAACCTGAACCAGACGGTGGAGGACCTTTCGCAGGCGGTCACGACCCTGTCCGACGGACGGGGGGACCTGTTCGGGACCGTACGCAACTTGCAGGTGTTCACGGCCGCGTTGGCGGCCGACGACACGAGCGTGCGGTCGTTCAACAGCAGCCTCGCCAAGGTCGCCAAGCAGCTCGCCGGGGAGCGCAAGGACCTCGCGGCGGCGCTGAAGCATCTGGGGACGGCGCTCGGGGACATCTCCGAGTTCGTGAAGAAGAACAAGAAGTCGCTGACCTCGAACGTGAAGGGGCTGAGCAAGGTCACGAAGGTTCTTGTCACTCAACGGGCCGCATTGGAAGAGCTGTTGGAGGTCGCGCCCACCGGTCTCTCCAATCTCCAGAACGCCTACAACGCGTCCGCCGGCACCCTCGACACCCGCAACAACCCGGACCATTCGCAGGACCCGGCGGCGGTGCTGTGCTCATTGCTGAAGACGACCGGGGACGAGGGCGGCAAGAACCCGGACTGCCGGGATCTGGAGAAGCTCTTCAAGTCGCTGCCCGAGGTGCCGCAGGCCCCGGCGGTGCCGAGCACGGGCACGGTCGACCGGACGCTCGGCGGAATTCTGGGGGCGAACGCATGAGCATGCTGCGCAAGGGCGGGGCGGTCGCCTGGGCGGCGGTCGGCTCGGTGCTGCTGTCCGGCTGCGAGTTCAACGGCTGGTACGACGTACAACTGCCCGGCGGCGCCGCCGCGGACGGCCACGCCTACCACGTCACGGTCGAGTTCAGGGACGTACTGGACCTGGTGCCGCAGTCGGCGGTCAAGGTCAACAACGTCACCGTGGGCGCGGTCGAGAAGGTGGAGCTGGCCGGCTGGCACGCGCGGGTACGGCTGCGCGTCGCCGACTCGGTGAAGCTGCCCGGCAACGCGGTCGCCGAGCTGCGGCAGACCAGCATGCTCGGCGAGAAGTACGTGGCGCTGTCCGACCCGCCGGACACCGACCCCGTGGGCCGGCTCGGCGACGGCGACCGGATCCCGCTGTCCCGCAGCGGCCGGAACCCGGAGATCGAGGAGGTGCTGTCCGCCCTGTCCGCGCTCCTCAACGGCGGCGGGGTGGCCCAGCTCAAGACGATCACCGTGGAGCTCAACAAGGCTCTGGCGGGCCGGGAGAACCGGGTCAAGTCCCTGCTCAAGGAGCTGAACACGTTCCTCGGCGGCCTGGACGAGCAGCGCAAGGACATCGTGCGCGCGCTCAAGGGCATCGACCGGCTGGCCAAGCGGCTCGGCAAGGAGAAGAAGACCATCGCCCGGGCCGTCGACACCATGCCGCCCGCGCTGAAGGTCCTCGCCGACCAGCGACGCGATCTCACGAAGATGCTCACCGCGCTGTCGAAGCTCGGCAAGACGGGCACCAAGGTGGTCAACGCCTCACGGGACGACACGGTCGCGAACCTGAAGCAGTTGAGGCCGATCCTGCAACAGCTCAACAAGGCGGGCGACGATCTGCCCAATTCCCTCGAGCTGCTGACCACTTACCCGTTTCCGCGCAACGCGGTGGACGCCGTCAAGGGCGACTACGTCAACCTCAAGATCACCGCCGACCTCGATCTGAGGGGCATCTACGGCAACCTCACCGACAAGCCCGGAGAGGGGGACGGGAAGGACAACGGCCAGGACGACGCACCCGAGGTCCCGGATCTGCCCGAACTACCGGACGTGCCGGACGTGCCGGACCTGCCGACACCCACGGCGCTGCCGAGCACGCCGAAGCTGCCGGACACGCCCGACCAGCCTTCGCCGCCCTCGGGCGGCGGCCCGCTGTGCCCACCGGTGTGCACCAGCAGTTACGCCGCCTACGGGACCTCGGGTGACCTTCCGTCAGGGATCGACCTCGCGCTCGCGGAGCTCATGCTGAAGGGGATACAGCCGTGATCACACGTACGGTCAAGGCCCAGCTGCTCGCCTTCGCCACCGTCACCGCCGTCGGGGTGTCGTACGTCGGCGCCGAGTACACGGGCCTGGTGGACGAACTCCTCGACCGCGGTTACACCGTGCGGGCCGACTTCGCCGAGTCCGGGGGCATCTTCACCGGTGCCGAGGTCACGTACCGCGGGGTGCCGGTCGGCCGGGTCGGCTCACTGCGGCTCACCGGCTCCGAGGGCGTCTCGGTGTCTCTCGACATCGAGGGCGACGGGCCGCGCATCCCGGCGGACACCCTGGCCGTGGTGGCGAACCGTTCGGCGGTGGGTGAGCAGTACGTCGATCTGCAGCCGCGCGACTCCGGCGGCCCGTATCTGCTCGACGGCAGCACGATCCCGCGCGCGAGCACACGGGTACCGCTCCCCACCACGGACATGGTCCTCAGTCTTGACCGGCTGGTCACCTCGGTCGGCAAGGACGATCTGCGGGTCACCGTCGACGAGTTGGGCAAGGCCTTCGCCGGCACCGGCCCGCGGCTGAGCCGGCTGGTGGACTCGGGCAACGCGCTCGTGGAGTCGGCGTCCGACTCGCTCCCGCAGACGATCTCACTGATCGAGGACTCACGGAAGGTCCTCAAGACGCAGGCCGACCAGGGCTCGTCCATCAAGTCGTTCTCCCGCGATCTGGCGGCGCTCACCGCGGAGTTGAAGTCGAGCGACGGGGACCTGCGCAAGCTGATCGGGAACGCGCCGCCGGCCGCGCAGGAGGTCAACTCGCTGCTCAAGTCGACCAGTCCGGATCTTCGGGTCCTGCTGGCCAATCTGATCAGCGGGGGCCAGGTCACGGTGGCGCGACTGCCCGGCGTGGAGCAGGCCCTGGTCACCTTCCCGGTGGTGGTCGCCGGCAGTTACACCGTCATCCCGGGCGACGGCACCACCCACTTCGGCCTTGTCCTCAACGCCGACGACCCGCCTGCGTGCACCGTGGGATACGGGACGCGGCGGCGCGATCCCGCGGACACGAGCACGCGCCCGGCGAACACCGACGCGCGCTGCACGGCTCCGCGCGGCGGGGACACCTCGGTGCGCGGCGCACAGAACGCGCCCGGTGCGTCGGCCGGTTCCGGTTCCGGCGGTGCCGGCCGGGCGGCGTACGTCGCGCCGTACGACCCGGAGACCGGCACCGCGACCGGCCCGGACGGAACGCCCGTCGAGATCGGCTCGACAGGCGGACAGCAGACCGTGTTCGGAAAGGAATCGTGGCAATGGCTGCTAGTGGGACCGATGGCATGACAGGGAAGCTGCAGACGCTGAGCGCCGCCCTGGCGTTCGCCGGGCGTCGTGGGGCACTTCTGCCGTCCCCCCGGCGGCACAGGGCCCTGTCGGCGGGACTCGCCGTGGCGACCGCCCTCACCACCGCGCTCACCATATGGCTGTGCATCCAGTTGCTCGAGCGGCACGAGGCGGAGCAGCGGCGGCAGGACGTCCTCGCGGCGGCCCGTCAGTCGGCGCTGAACTTCACCTCGCTCGACTACCGGCACTACGACCGGGACAGCGGGAACGTGCTGAAGGGCGCCACCGGCGACTTCAAGGAGCAGTTCGCCGCCCAGACCGAGGAGTTGACCGCTCTGGTCGCCCGGAACAAGTCGGTGTCCGAGGGCCGGGTCCTCGATGCGGGCATCGTCCGGTCCGACGAGCGCTCGGCTCGTGTCCTGGTGGTCGCCGACAGCAAGGTGACCAACACGGCCGTGCCCGACGGAGAGGCGCGCACCTACCGGCTGCAACTCGACCTCGTTCTGAAGGACGGCCGCTGGCTGACGTCCGACGTGGAGTTCGTCGGCTGACCGCTCTCCGCCCCGCCGTACAACCAGTAAGGAGCAAGACCGTGGCGAACCCGACTTCCCGAACGCGCGGCGCCGGCTCGCCCGCCCGCCGCACCCTGACGGCGGCCAAACGCGCGGCGGCCAAGCGTGCGGAGCGCGTCACCGGCGATCCCGGGGGCCCGAGCAATCCTGGGGTCCCGGGCGATCCTGGGGTCCCGGCCCTGGTGGAAAAGGCCGCCGACAAGGCACCTCCGCGGCCGGAAGGGCAGGAGTCCGGGCCCACGGTGCTCATCGAAGTTCCGGACGGCTGGGACGACCCGCCGGAGCCGTCACCGGAATCCTTCGGGGAGGATCCACCTGAGGGCGAGAACGAGGATGAAGGCGGGACCGGCACCGCTGCGCGCCGGTCCCGCGGGAGGCTGCTCACCGCGATCCTGTCCGTCCTGCTCATCGCGGGCCTGGTCGCGGTCGCCGTGCTCGGATGGCAGTACCGGGAGGGGCGGCGGGCCGAGCAGGCACGGGGGCAGGCGCTCACGGCCGCGCGGAAGGCCGCGCCCGTCGTGCTGTCGTACGACTACCGGCGCCTGGACCGTGACTTCGCCGCGGCGCGCGCCCGTCTCACCGGAGACTTCCGCGACAAGTACCGCAAGACCACGAAGACGGTGGTCGGGCCGACGGCAAGGAAGTACGAGGGCGTGGTGAAGGCCACCGTCGCGGAACCCGCGGCCGGCGGCACTCCCGCGGCCTCGGTCGTATCGGCCTCGCCGGACAAGGCGGTCGTGCTGCTCTTCGTCAACCAGGTGACGAGGAGCACCCAGGTCTCGGGACCGCGCGTGGATCTGAACCGGGTGCTGATGACGCTCGACCGCACCTCCGAAGGCTGGAAGGTGAGCGCCGTCGACGCGCTCTGAGCCACCCTCCCTGGCCATGCCCTCCGCGCATCCCGCGCGGGGGGCGTTTTTCTGGGACCGCTCTTGACAGGGCTTCCCGACCAAGGGCAGCCTTTCCATTGAGCAGAAATTACTTTCCGTATTACGGAATAAGAGGGAAGGGGGCGCCGACCGATGCCAGGTTCTGAATGGGGCTCAGCCGCAGCGCATCGCTTCAACGTCAACCTGTCGATTCTCTTCATGGAACTCCCGCTCCTGGAGCGGCCCGCGGCAGCCGCCGCTGCGGGCTTCACCGCGGTCGAGCTGTGGTGGCCCTGGGTCGACTCCCCCACCCCTGAGCGGTCCGAACTCGACTCCCTGAAGAAGGCGATCGAGGACGCGGGCGTCCAGTTGACGGGACTGAACTTCTACGCCGGTCAACTGCCGGGCCCCGACCGGGGCGCGCTGTCGATTCCGGGCGAGGAGTCGCAGAAGTTCCGCGCGAACGTCGCTGTGGCGGCCGACTTCGCCCGGTCCCTCGGCTGCAAGGCGCTCAACGCCCTGTACGGCAACCGCGTCGAGGGCGTGGACCCGGCCGAGCAGGACGCGCTCGCCCTGGAGAACCTGGCGCTCGCGGCCCGCGCCGCCGACCGCATCGGCGCGATCCTGCTGATCGAGGCGTTGAACCGGCCCGAGTCGCCGCTGTATCCGCTGGTGTCGGCCCCGGCCGCGGTCGGGATCGTCGACAAGGTGAACGAGGCGACGGGGCTGGGCAACGCTCGCTTCCTCATGGACCTCTACCACCTGTCCATGAACGGCGAGGACCTGCCGTCGCTGATCGAGCGGTACGCCGCGAAGACCGGCCACGTCCAGATCGCCGACAACCCCGGCCGCGGGGCCCCCGGCACGGGGACGCTGCCGCTGGAGGAACTGCTGGACCAGCTGGGCAAGGCGGGTTACGAGGGCTGGGTCGGCCTGGAGTACAAGCCGGGCGACCGGCCGAGCGCCGAGGCCTTCGGCTGGCTGCCGCGCGAGGCCCGCGCCGCCCGCTGAACGGCAACCCCACAGACGTAGCACAGCAGTTGGAGAGGCACCCTTATGACCAGCAAACTTCCCAAGGTCGCCTGGATAGGCCTGGGCATCATGGGCTCCCCCATGTCCGAGAACCTGATCAAGGCGGGTTACGAGGTCACCGGCTACACCCTGGAGCAGGAGAAGCTCGACCGCCTGGCCGCCGCCGGTGGCACCGCGGCCGGTTCCATCGCGGAAGCCGTGCGGGACGCGGACGTCGTGATCACGATGGTGCCCGCGTCGCCGCAGGTCGAGGCCATCGCGTACGGTTCTGACGGCATCCTGGACAACGTGCGGTCCGGCGCCCTGCTGATCGACATGTCGTCCATCACCCCGCAGACCTCCGTCGAACTGGCGAAGGCCGCGGCGGCAAAGGGTATCCGTGTGCTCGACGCCCCGGTCTCCGGTGGCGAGGCGGGCGCCGTGGAGGCCGTGCTGTCCATCATGGTCGGCGGTGAGCAGGCCGACTTCGACGAGGCGAAGCCACTCTTCGAGGCGCTCGGCAGGACCGTCGTGCTGTGCGGCCCGCATGGCTCAGGCCAGACCGTGAAGGCCGCGAACCAGCTGATCGTCGCCGTGAACATTCAGGCCTGCGCCGAAGCCGTCGTGTTCTTGGAGAAGTCGGGCGTAGACCTGAAGGCGGCCCTCGACGTCCTGAACGGCGGCCTCGCGGGCTCCACCGTGCTGACGCGCAAGAAGGACAACTTCCTGAACCGAGACTTCAAGCCCGGCTTCCGTATCGACCTGCACCACAAGGACATGGGCATCGTCACGGACGCCGCCCGCAACGTCGGCGCGGCCCTGCCCGTAGGCGCCGTGGTCGCCCAACTCGTCGCCTCACTGCGTACGCAGGGCGACGGCGGCCTGGACCACTCCGCGCTGCTGCGCGCGGTCGAGCGCCTCTCCGGCGCGCGGGTATGACACTCCGATGACTCCGGGTGGCCCCGCCGCTTGACATCTGTCCTGTCGCGCCCGGGCGCCGGCGCCACCCGGCCCCACAGTGAGCGCCGGGCACGGACGGTTCCGTGCCCGGCGCTCGCTGTGTCCCGCCCGTACGCCAGCGTGCGTACGCGGCCTACGGAAGCCTCAAGAGAACCTCTGAACCCGTGCCCAGAGGCTTCAACTCACCCCGCCTGTGGGCACATCCTCAGCACATGAGGCCCGCCGGCACGGGGGCGGCGGGCCTCATACAGGTCATGCAGGTCATGCAGATCATGCACGTCATGCAGGGACTCAGGTCTTCAGCGTCCTGATCGACGTAGGCGCATGCCACGCTTCCTCAGCGACCTCCTCGAACTCCACCACCGCGCTGATGTCGTTCGTCGTGGACATCGCGATGTTGGTGACGCGTTCCAGGATCGCCTCGACCACGACCGGCACCCGGTGTTCGGCGGCGAGCTTCAGCGCATGCTCGAAGGCCGCGCCCAGCTCGCTCGGGTCCGTGACACGGAGCGCCTTGCAGCCCAGGCCCTCGGCGACCTTGATGTGGTCGACGCCGTAGAAACCCAGCTCCGGGGAGTTGAGGTTCTCGAACTCGAGGTTGACCTGGAAGTCGATGTCGAACGCGCGCTGCGCCTGGCGGATCAGGCCGAGGTAGGCGTTGTTCACCAGGACGTGCACATACGGGATCCGGTGCTGCGCGCCGACGGCCAGCTCCTCGATCATGAACTGGAAGTCGTAGTCGCCGGACAGGGCGACCACGGAGGCCTCGGGGTCGGCCTTCGCCACGCCCAGGGCGGCCGGGACGGTCCAGCCCAGCGGGCCCGCCTGTCCGCAGTTGATCCAGTGGCGCGGCCGGTAGACGTGCAGCATCTGGGCGCCGGCGATCTGCGAAAGGCCGATCGTGGACACGTACCGGGTCTCGGGCCCGAAGACCTTGTTCATCTCCTCGTACACGCGCTGCGGCTTGATCGGGATGTCGTCGAAGTGCGTACGCCGCTGGAGCCGGGCCTTCTTCTCCTGCGCCGCGCGGGCCCACGCGGACCGGTCCGGCAGGGCGCCCTCCGCCTTCGACTCCCGTGCCGCCTCAACAAAGAGTTCAAGCGCCGCCTTCGCATCGGAGGCGATCCCGAAGTCGGGCGCGAAGATCCTCCCGAGCTGCGTCGGCTCGATGTCGACGTGCACGAACGTCCGGCCGGCCGTGTAGACGTCCAGCTTGCCGGTGTGCCGGTTGGCCCAGCGATTGCCGATACCGAGGACGAAGTCGGATTCCAGGAAGGTCGCGTTGCCGTAGCGGTGCGAGGTCTGGAGGCCGACCATGCCGGCGTTCAGCTCATGGTCGTCGGGGAGAACACCCCAGCCCATGAGCGTGGGCACCACCGGGGTACCCGTCAACTCGGCGAATCGCTGGAGGAGTTCACAGGCGTCGGCGTTGATGACGCCGCCACCGGCGACGATCAGCGGGCGCTCGGACGCGTTCAGCATCCGCAGCGCCTTCTCGATCTGCGGGCGGCTCGCGGACGGCTTGTAGACCGGCAGCGGCTCGTACGTCTCGGGGTCGAACTCGATCTCGGTGAGCTGGACGTCGACGGGCAGGTCGACGAGTACGGGCCCGGGGCGACCGGAGCGCATCAGGTGGAAGGCCTGCTGGAAGACGCCGGGGACCTGCGCCGCCTCCAGCACGGTGACCGCCATCTTGGTGACCGGCGCCGCGATCGAGGCGATGTCGACGGCCTGGAAGTCCTCCTTGTGGATCACGGCAGTCGGCGCCTGACCGGTGACGCACAGGATCGGGATGGAGTCACCGGTCGCGGAGTACAGGCCGGTGATCATGTCGGTGCCTGCGGGGCCGGAGGTGCCGATGCAGACGCCGATGTTGCCGGCACGGGTACGGGTGTATCCCTCGGCCATGTGCGAGGCGCCCTCGACATGGCGCGCGAGGGTGTGGTCGATCCCTCCGGCGGCCTTGAGGGCGGCGTAGAAGGGGTTGATCGCCGCGCCCGGCACACCGAACGCGTCGGTGACGCCTTCCCGTTTGAGGATCTCAACTGCCGCGCGGGCAGCGGTCATTCGAGCCATTGCGTACTCCTGCTTCGGCCGTCGGTTTCCGGCTCCCGTCGCGCCCCGCGGAGAGCTTCACTTTCCCGTCAGAATCCCAGGATTTCCGTAATACGGAAAATAACTTCTACTATCTGGAAGCAGAGTAGGCGCGACCCCAAGGGCCGTCAAGGCACGGCGGTCACCGCGTGCCCGTTGCCCCAACTCCCTGCCGTGGATCGCCCGCTTGGAGGACGATGGGGGCCTGTCCCGGTGGGGGCGTTTGTGGATGTGACGTTTTCTGGAGTGGGTCATGGCCGAGAGCGTGCCGGTACGGTGTCCGGCCTGTCGGCGCGAGCATGTCTATGCGGCGCCGTCGTACCCCTGTGTGTGCGGTGCGCCTGTCACGCCCGAGCTCGACCGGAACGCGGTCCCGGAGTCGCTCACGCATCACACCTGGGACGACGACTGGATCACGGTCCGGTGCACAGCCTGTGGCCGGCAGGACCAGTGGCCGCGGCCCGAACTGGGGTGCCCCTGCGGGACGGTGCTGCGGGTGCCGTTGGCTCAGGAGCGGTCGGGGCCGGCGGATGCGTTGACGGGGGAGGCAGACACGGAGGGGGAGGGCGACCCGGGGGTGGGTACGGGTACGGCTACGGGCGGCGAGCCGGAAGCCACGGCCTCCGATAGCGGCTCCGATGCGGACGCCGACCAAGGCAGCGCCCTCCCGGCGCCCTCTCGCCCCGACTCCCGTCGTCCCCGCATCCCACTCCCCCGTGCGGCTCCTACGCCCCGGCCCCCCTTCAACCCGGTGACGATACGTACGGCCCGGGATGCCGTGACCGCCGCCGCCCTGTACCTCCGCTGGCTCGGCTACCAGGACATCCGGCGGGCGGACCAGCGTCCACCCTCCGGGATCGGGCTGGCCGCGCGCGGCGTTCTCGCGCAGGTCGACCCGACGCTGCGGCCGGCCTCGCTGCGTGACGTGGAGTGTCTGTGGCTGACGGCGATGACGGAGTCGACGGGCTGCGTCTACTTCTCCCTGGCCGGGTACGCGGAGGACGCCCGCTCTGTCGCCGACTCCCTCGGCGTCCCTCTCTTCGTGCTGGACCTCACGGGGACGCCTCAGCCGGTCAACAGCTTGGCGGACGAGCTGGTCGCCGCGGGAGCCTGAACTTGGCCTCGACCCGCTGGGGGCTCCGCCCCCAGACCCCCGTATCGGCCTGAACGGCCTCGTCCTCAATCGCCGCACGGGCTGATCGGTGCGGGACTGGGCTACGAAGATCAACCACCTCATACTTGACCCATGCCCATAAGACTCGCCGCCCCGGCCGACCTCCCCCTGCTCCAAAACATCGAGCGCGCCGCCGGCGAACTCTTCCGCCCCCTCGGTATGCCTGAGATCGCCGATGACGAGCCGCCCGCGCTCGACGAACTGGAGCGCTTCCTGCAGGCGGGACATGCCTGGGTCGCCGAAGACGACGTCACCGGGCGCGTCGTGGCGTATCTGATCGGTGAGCCTGTGGACGGGGCCTTTCACATCGAGCAGGTCACCGTCCACCCGGACGCGGGCCGCCGGGGCCTGGGCCGGGCCCTGATCGCGTACGCCGCCGAGCATGCACGTGACGAGGGTCTGGCCGCGCTCACCCTGACCACCTTCACGGAGGTTCCCTGGAACACCCCGTACTACGAGCGCCTCGGCTTCCGCATCCTGACCGGCCCCGAACTCACCCCGGGCCTACGGAAGATCCGCACCACGGAAGCCGAACACGGCCTCGACCGTTGGCCCCGGGTCTGCATGCGCAGGCACATCGACTGGAAACGACCAGAGACAACTTGAGTCGCAGGTCACATTCGCGGGTGTCACATCTCGTCGCGCCGTCCCGTCGTAGAGGTGAAGCCACCAACAACGACGGAGGAGCTCATCGTGGAAGCTCGCTTGGACATCATGGCCCGCCCGGGCGCAGCCAAGGCCTTCAAGCACATCATCGCGGCGGGCAAGGCGCTCGCGGACTCGACGCTGCCGCTCTCGACGCAGGAGCTGGTGAAGCTTCGCGCCAGCCAGATCAACGGCTGCGGCTTCTGCACCGACATGCACAGCAAGGACGCCATGCACGCCGGGGAAACCTGGACGCGCCTCAACCTGGTCGCGGCCTGGCGGGAGGCCACCGTGTTCACCGAGGCCGAGCGCGCGGCCCTGGAGCTGGCGGAGCAGGGCACCCGCATCGCGGACGCGGCCGGTGGTGTCACGGACGAGGCCTGGGCGAACGCCGCCAAGTACTACGACGAGGACCAGCTCGCCGACCTGGTGTGCGTCATCGCCATCATCAACGCCTTCAACCGCGGGAACGTCATGCTCCAGACACCCGCAGGCGACTACCGGCCCGGCATGTTCGGATAACTCGAATCACGAGGACCACCGCGGCACACGCACGCCCCGGGCACCTCTCGCAGGGGCCCGGGGCGCTGTGGCTGTCTAGTCCGCGAACCGCTCCCTCAGCTCCACCTTCCGCACCTTCCCCGACACCGTCATCGGAAAGGACTCCAGGATCCGCAGTCGGCTCGGCACCTTGTAGTGCGCCAACTGCCCCGCACAGAAGGCCCGTAGCTCCTCCAGGGTCAGCGGGTCGCCGGGATCGCGCGGGATGACGCAGGCGAGCACCTCCTCGCCGTAGCGCTCGTCGGGTACGCCCACCACCTGTACGTCCGCGATCTTCGGGTGCGCGTACAGGAACTCCTCGATCTCGCGCGGGTAGATGTTCTCGCCGCCCCGGATGATCACGTCCTTGATCCTGCCGACGATCTGTACGTATCCGTCGTCGAGCATCACGGCCAGATCCCCGGTGTGCATCCACCGCCCGGAGTCGACGGCTTCGGCTGTCTTCTCGAGGTCGTTCCAGTAACCGAGCATCACGCTGTAACCGCGGGTGCGCAGTTCACCGGCGGAGCCGCGCGGCAGCGTCACCCCGCTCGCCGGGTCGACGACCTTGACCTCGATGTGCGGCAGTACGCGGCCGACCGTGCCGGTGCGGTGTTCCAGGTCGTCGTCGCGGCGGGTCTGGAGGGAGACGGGTGAGGTTTCGGTCATGCCGTAGCAGATGGAGACCTCGGCCATGTGCATCTCGGACACGACCCGTTTCATGACCTCCACGGGGCAGGGCGAGCCCGCCATGATCCCGGTACGCAGGGAGGAGAGGTCGTACGTCGCGAAGTCCGGGAGGTTCAGCTCGGCGATGAACATCGTCGGGACGCCGTACAGCGACGTACAGCGCTCGCGCGCGACGGCCTTCAGCGTCGCCGCGGGATCGAAGGACGGCGCCGGGAGGACGATGCACGCCCCGTGAGACATGGCGGCCAGATTTCCCATCACCATGCCGAAGCAGTGGTAGAAGGGCACGGGCACACACACCCGGTCCTGCTCGGTGTAGCCGACGGTCCGGCCCACCCAGTAGCCGTTGTTGAGGATGTTGTGGTGGGAGAGCGTGGCTCCTTTCGGGAAGCCGGTGGTGCCCGAGGTGTACTGGATGTTGACCGGGTCGTCACAGCTCAACTCGGCTTCGAGTGCGGCCAGTTGCTCGTACGGGACCGATGCCGCGTCCGCCACCAGTGCGTCCCAGCTCTCATCGCTGACGTACACCGTCTCGCGCAACTGCGGGCACTTTCCGCTCACTTGGCCGACCAGCGCCCGGTAGTCGGTGCCCTTGTGCGCGAGTGAGGCGACCAGGAGCGAGATCCCGGCCTGCTTCAGCACGTACTCCAACTCATGGGCGCGGTAAGCGGGGTTGATGTTCACCATGATCGCGCCGATGCGGGCGGTCGCGTACTGAATGAGCACCCACTCAGGACAGTTGACCGCCCAGATGCCGACCCGGTCGCCCTTCGTGACCCCCTTGGCAAGCAGCCCACGCGCCACCTCGCCGACCGCGGCGCCGAACTCCTCGTACGTCCAACGCCGTCCGGAGGGCACATCCACGAGCGCGTCCCGCTCGGGATACTCGGCGATCGCCCGGTCGAGACGGGACCCGATGGTGTCGCCGAGCAGGGGTGTCGTACTGGTTCCATGCGCATAGGACAGCTCGGTCACCGGAAGTCCTCCTCGCGGTACTCGGCGTCCGACCCCGCCGCCGTCGCCTCACGCAGCTCGATCCGGCGGATCTTGCCCGACACGGTCTTGGGGAGGTCGCCGAACTCCAGGCGGCGGATGCGCTTGTACGGGGCGAGTGTGGTGCGCGCGTGCTCGAAGAGGACCTTCGCCGTGTCGGGGCCGGGCTCCCAGCCTTCCGCCAGCACGACGTACGCCTTGGGGACGGCGAGCCGCAGTTCGTCGGGGGCGGGGACGACGGCCGCCTCGGCGACGGCCTCGTGCTCGAGGAGCGCGCTCTCCAGCTCGAAGGGGCTGATCTTGTAGTCGCTTGCCTTGAAGACGTCGTCACTTCGCCCGACATACGTGATGTAGCCGTCCGCGTCCCGCGAACCGATGTCGCCCGTCCGGTAGTAGCCGCCCGCCATCGCCTCCGCCGTACGGTCGGGGTCGCCGTGGTAGCCGGTCATCAGCCCCACGGGCTTCTGGGACAGGTCGAGGGCGATCTCCCCCTCGTCCGCACCCGGCGCCCCCGACACCGGGTCGAGCAGCTCGACTCGGAAGCCGGGGCTGGGCCGTCCCATGGAGCCGGTCTTCAGCGGCTGCCCGGGGCTGTTGGACACCTGCACGGCCGTCTCGGTCTGCCCGAAACCGTCCCGGATCGTCACGCCCCACGCCCGCCGTACCTGCTCGATGACCTCGGGATTCAGCGGCTCCCCGGCGGCGACGGCCTCGCGCGGCGGGGTGCGCAGCTGGGTCAGGTCGGCCTGGATGAGCATGCGCCACACGGTGGGCGGGGCGCAGAAGGTCGTCACGCCCGCGCGGTCCATCTCCGCCATCAGGCGGGCCGCGTCGAAGCGCGTGTAGTTGTGGATGAAGACGGTCGCCTCGGCGTTCCAGGGGGCGAAGAGGTTGGACCAGGCGTGCTTGGCCCAGCCGGGCGAGGAGATGTTCAGATGGACGTCGCCGGGCTTGAGGCCGATCCAGTACATGGTCGTCAAGTGGCCGATGGGATACGACACATGGGTGTGCTCGACGAGTTTGGGGCGCGCGGTCGTGCCCGAGGTGAAGTACAGCATCAGGGGATCGTCGGGGCTGGTGGCGCCGTCGGGTTCGAAGTCGGCGGGGGCGGCGTAGGCGTCCTCGTACGACCGCCAGCCGTCCCGCTCGCCGCCGACCGTGATGCGGGTGTAGCGGCCGGGTACGTCGTCGAACTTGGCGGTGTCCTCGGCCCGCACGATCACATGCCGTACGCGTCCGCGCTCGACGCGGTCGCGCAGATCCGCGGGGCCGAGCAGCGGTGTCGCGGGGATGACGACGGCGCGCAGCTTCATCGCGGCGAGGGCCGTCTCCCACAGCTCGGCCTGGTTGCCGAGCATGACGAGCACGCGGTCCTCGGGGCGTACGCCCTGGTCGCGGAGCCAGTTGGCGGCGCGGGCGGAGCGCTCGGACATCGCGGCGAAGGACAGCTCGACGCGCTCGCCGTCCTCCTCGACGATGTGCAGGGCCGTCCGGTCGTTGCCGTGTGCGATGACGTCGAACCAGTCGAGGGCCCAGTTGAAGTACTCCGGCCGTGGCCAGCTGAAGCCCTCGTATGCCGTGGCGTAGTCCTCGCGGTGCTCCAGCAGAAAGTCCCGCGCGCTGCGGAAGCGCTCCGTCGGCGTCGTCATCCGTCGTCCTCCTCGAACCCGGCCACATTGCCGGGCGGCTCAATGACATCGTGTAGTCGTGACGTGGATCTCACTACCCCCGAACGGGGGGTGCGCTGCGGCGGAAGGGACGGGCAGATGGCGGCGGATGTGACCGGAGCGGTGGAGATGCGCGGCGCCCTGATACGGCTGCGGCGCGCGACGGGGCTGCCGGTCGCCTTCGGCGGCCTGGTCGAGCCGGATCGCGGGCAGATGCGTATCCGCGAGCTGAACGGTACGAGGACGACGGCGCTCAGCGCGCTCGCGGTGACGTCGGGCAACGGGCTCGGCGGCAAGACCGTGGCCCTGGCCCGGCCCTGTGCCGTGACCGACTACTCCTCCTCGCGGCAGATCAGCCACGAGTACGACGCCGCGGTCGCGGCGGAGGGGCTGCGGTCCGTCCTCGCGGTGCCGGTTGTCGTACGCCGCCGGGTGCGCGGTGTGTTGTACGGCGCGCTGCGTACGGCCCAGCCGCTGGGCGACCGGACGCTGAGCGCGGCGGTGGAGGCGGCGCGGGACGTGGAGCAGTCGCTGGTCGTGCGGGACGAGGCGCAGGGTCTGCTGGCAGCGGTGCGCGAGCCGGAGGCGGGCGCGGCGTGGGAGCAGGTCCGTGAGGCGCACGGGGCGTTGCGGGCGCTGGCCCCGCGGGTCGCGGATCCGAAGCTGCGGGCCGAACTCCTCGCGGTCTGCGACACCTTGGCGGCGGCTCCGGTTCCGGGCCCGGCGGCCGGTGGTGTGCGGCTTTCTCCGCGTGAGCTGGACGTCCTGGTCTGTGTGGCCGGCGGTGCGACGAACACGGTCGCTGCGGAGCGGCTGGGGCTGCGGCCCGAGACGGTGAAGGCTTATCTGCGGTCGGTGATGCGGAAGTTGGGGGCGCATACGCGACTGGAGGCGGTGGTGGCGGCTCGGCGGGCGGGGCTGCTGCCCTGAAGTGGGGCACCATTCATAGTCGGGCGTCCTGAAATCCCGTATACCAAAGCCCTGGACTCAACCCCAACCCTGTTATTTCTTTCACGGTGCACCCCTCCGAAATTCAGGGGGTCTTTGCTTAATATTGAAACGGACACGACATGAGAGGGGCGGTGCGCGTGCGACGGGATGGCGAGGAGCCTGTCAGACCCCGTTCCGACCAGGTCGTCGGCCGGGACGAGCTGCTGGGGCGGGCGCGTGACCAGCTCTCCGGAGGCGGCAGCGTCCTCTTGCACGGTCCGCCCGGAATCGGGAAATCGACCATGCTGCGCGCCTTGGACGCGGAATACGCCGAATCGGCCCGGACCGTGTTGCGCTGCTCGGCCACCGAGTCGGAATCCCATCTCCCCTTCCTCGCCCTCGTCGATCTGCTCGGCCTTGTCGCCGACGAGGTGGCGGACGCGTTGCCCCTCCCACAGCGTGCCGCGCTCGAAGCGGCGCTCACCGGCCGCGGCGAATCGTCCCTGCACTGGGACGGCCTGGCGCTGCGCCTCGCGGTGCTTTCGGTGCTGCGCGCGCTGGCGGCCAGGGGCCCCGTTCTCCTCGTAGCCGACGACCTTCAGTGGCTGGACGCGCCCAGCGCCGAGCTGCTCGGTTTCGCGGCCCGTCGCCTCGGCGGGATGCCCGTGCGGATGCTCGGCGCGGTGCGTACGCACACGGAGCCGAAGGAGGAAGAACACGCTCCGTATCTACGCGCGTATCCTCCGGAGTCGCTCGCCCTGCGCCTGGCCCCGCTCACCGGCTCCCAGGTCTCCGAACTCCTCGCCGCCCGCGGTTACACCGGTCTGCGCCGCTCGACCGTCCGGGACATCCACCACACCAGCGGTGGCAACCCGCTCTTCGCGCTCGAACTCGGCCGCGCCCTGGCCGAGAGCCCGACGCCGCCCCGCCCCGGCGAGCCGCTGCCGGTGCCGACCTCGCTGCGCGCCCTGGTCCTCAGCCGCCTCGATCTGCTGTCCGCCGAGGCCCGGCGCACGCTGCTCGTCGCAAGCGCCGGGGCGCGCCCCACCCTCGCACTGCTGCACGCCGCGGGCCGCGGCGAAGCGGAGTCCGAGACGGCGCTGGCGGCCTCCCTCGGGCTGGTGGCGACAGGCGGTCCGGACGGCCAGGAGGGAACCGTACGGTTCGCGAATCCACTCGTCTCGGCCGCGCTCTACGCGCAGGCGACGCCCCAGGAGCGGCGGGCCGCCCATGCCGCGCTGTCCACGGCGGCCTCCGACCCGATCGAGCGGGCCCGGCATCTGGCCCTGGCCACCACCGGTACGGACGAGCAGGTCGCCGCGCGGCTCGCCGAGGCCGCGACCCTCGCCCGGGACCGCGGCGCACCCTCGGTCGCGGCCCAACTCGGCCTGCTCGCCGCCCGGCACACCCCGCCGGACGCCCAACCGGGTGCGGACGAACACCGGTTGAGGTCCGCCGAGGACGCGCTGACCTCCGGTGACATCGACCTCGCACGGGAGGTGGCCCGCGACGTACTGGCCCGGGCGACCGACGCGGCGATCCGGGTACGCGCCTGGATGGTCGTCATCGACGCGGCGGGCCAGGCGATGGCCGAGGTCGATTCCGTCTTCCCGCAGGCCCTCGCCGACGCGGGCGACGACCCACGGCTCCTCGCGCTGGTCCGCTACCAACTCGCCTGGCGGGCCCTGCTCGTCGAGGGCGAGATGACCAAGGGCCGTGAGGAGGCCGCGCACGCCGCGCGGCTCGCCGCCACGGCCGCCGACCGGCGTACCGAGCTGATGGCCCTGTCGTTCCAGGCCCAGATGGAGACCCTGATGGGGCACCCCGACGCCCCGGCGACCCTGGAACGGGCGCTCACCGAGCCGCAGGACCCGCAGGTGGCCTGCGATCACAACGGCGCGGGCGCCACCCGCTTCCGCTGGCAGATCATGAGCGACCAGCTCACCGAGGCCCGTACGACGATCACCGGGCTCCTCGTCGAGGTACGCAAGCGCGGCATGGTCGAAGCCGAAGTGCACTTCCTGCGCGGTCTCGCCGAGACCGAACTGCGCGCCGGACACTGCGGCCGGGCCCTCGACCTCGCCCACGAGAGCCTTGCGCTCGGGCGGGACACGGGGATCGGCGTAGCGGCGGGCAACATGTTCACCTCACTCGCCGAGGCCGCCGGCGGCGACGTGGACCGGGCCCTCGCCCTGGCCGGCGACGCGGTCAGCCGTGCCGAGGATGACGGCGACCTGATCTACCTCTCACGCGCGCTGGGCGCGCTCGGACATGCCCAGCTCGTGGCCGGGAACGCCGCGGGGACGGTGCAGTCTCTGCGCAGGGCACGGGAGTTGGAGCAAGGGCTCGGCATCTTCGATCCCGCGCGCGGCCGTTGGCACGGTGACCTCGCCGAGGCTCTGATCCGGATCGGCGAGCTCGCGGAGGCGCAGGACGTCATCGACGCCACGCGCGAGCACGCTCAGCGGCTCGGGCGGGCGAGCGTTCTGGCCGTACTGGACCGGGCCGAGGCGCTGTTGAAGGCCGCGCACGGCGAACACGAGGCGGCCGTACGGCAGTTGACGTCCGCGCAGGAGAAGCTGGCGAAGCTGGGTTACGGGCTCGAAGAGGCGCGCGTGGCGCTGGAGTTGGGGCGACTGCGGGCGGAGCGGGCGGGGGGACCGGGGCTGTCGGAGCGGTCGGCGCGGGGTGCGTACGACGAGGCGACGCGGTTGTTGCGGCGGTGCCGGGCTGTGCCGTGGCTGCGGCAGGTGGAGGCGGCTGTTGTCGGCGCCACGGGGGCGGTGGGCTCGATGGGTTCCGCAGGCGCTTTGGGTGCGGTGGGTGCGGTGGGTTCCGTTGTCGGCGCCGTGCCGCCGCACGGCGGCCGGTCCGCTCCCGTGGAGCTCGACCGGCTCGCCTCGACGGAGCGTCAGGTCGCCGCGCTCGTACTCGAAGGGGCCACCAACCGGGAGATCGCGGCACGGCTGTTCATCAGCGTGAAGACGGTCGAGGCGACCCTGACGAGGGTCTACCGGAAGCTGGGGATCCGGTCGCGGGTCGACATCGTGCGGCTGGCGGCGGGGCAGCAGCGGACGGGGTGAAACGGGGTCGTGCGGAGGGTGACTGACGGGGCGTACGGGCCTTGCAGCCGCGGGTGCGCGTCGGGTGACCGCGGCGGCGCGCAGCAGCTGACCGCAGCCGACGTTCGGCGCTTGCAGGCGCGGGTCGAGCGAAGGGCATCGATGGGTCCGTACGGGTCTCGTCAGCGCCGGTCGAGCGAGGAGCCCTCAGGGGTCGTACGAGCCTTGCAAGCGCGGTCGAGCCACGGGTGATCGAGGGTTTTCCCTCACCAACTCCCGCAGGGGGTTCCCTAATTGGGGAAAGGAAAGGTCCGCTTCTAGCGTGGGACCCACGCCCGCAGGCCGTCGCAGCCACCCCCCACACCGCTCCGCCCACAGTGCAACCCCCCACCGGCACTCCTGAGGAGACTCATGTTCGGGCTCACCTTTGCCAAGAAGGCCGTCGCCATCACCGCGGCGGTCGCCGCCGCCGCAACGACCGGACTGCTCGGCGCGACCACCGCAAGCGCCGCTCCCAACCCCATCGTCGGCGGCACGACGACCACGGCGTCCGCGTACCCGTACGTCATGCAGATCACCGACTCCTCCCAGAGCCAGTTCTGCGGCGGCACCCTCGTGCGGGGGAACAAGGTCGTCACAGCGGCCCACTGCCTGGTCGGCGAGACCACCAGCAGCATCAGAGTGGTCGGCGGCCGCACCTACCGCAGCGGCACGAACGGCACCGTGGCCAGAGTCAGCAGAATATGGATCCACCCCGACTACCGCTCCGTCACGCGGGGCGACGACGTCGCCGTGCTCACCCTGTCGACATCGATGCCGTACACCCCGATCGGCTACGTCTCCTCCTCCGACACCGGCGTCTACGCGGCCGGCGCCACCGCCCGCATCCTCGGCTGGGGCACCACCCGCTCGGGCGGCTCCTCCTCCAACCAGCTGCGCACCGCGACGGTCCCGACCGTCTCGAACTCCTCGTGCTCCTCCGCGTACGGCTCGCGCTTCGTCGACAGCGACATGGTGTGCGCGGGCTACACGCAGGGCGGCGTCGACACCTGCCAGGGCGACAGCGGCGGCCCGTTCGTGATCGGCGGCAGGCTCGCCGGCATCACCTCATGGGGCGACGGCTGCGCCGACGCGGGCGTCCCCGGCGTCTACACCCGACTGACGACCTTCTCCTCGCTGGTCACGTCACAGATCAACTCCTGAGCACCAACCCGCTCAGGTAACGCCAGGGGGCGTTGCGAGCCCGCCACGAGCGGTTCGCAACGCCCCCTATCCACATGCCTGGACACGTTGTCGGTGGCGCCTGTTTCAATGGGGCTCGATGGGGGGGATGGGCATGGTGTCCACGGACCGCTTCCTGGCCTTCGCGGCCATGTCACTGCTCGTGATCGTGATCCCGGGCCCCAGCGTGCTGTTCGTGATCGGCCGCGCGCTGGCCCACGGCAGGCGGACGGCGGTGGCGACGGCGCTCGGGAACGTCTTCGGCTCGTACCTCCTCGTCGTGGCGGTGGCCGTCGGCGTCGGCTCGCTGGTCGAGCGATCGGTCGTCGCCTTCATGGCGCTGAAACTGGCGGGCGCCGCGTATCTGGTGTTTCTCGGCGTCCAGGCGTTCCGCCACCGCAAGGACTTGAAGGTCTCGGCGATCGGTGCCGAGCCGTCAGGGGCGGTGGTTGCTGCGCGTGGCGATCTGCGGACAGTGCTGGACGGGGTCCTCGTAGGCGTTACGAACCCCAAGGGCATCGTCTTCTTCGCCGCCGTACTCCCCCAGTTCGTGGACCATTCGGCCGGTCAACTACCGTTGCAGATGCTCCTGTTGGGCCTTGTCCCGATATCCATAGGCCTGATCACCGACACCCTGTGGGGCCTCACCGCGGCTGCGGCCCGTACATGGTTCGCGCGCTCGGACCGTCGCCTGTCGGTGATCGGCGGCGCGGGCGGCTTCGCGATGATCGGGCTGGGCGTGACGGTGGCGGCGACAGGACGCGCGGACTGAGGCTCTGTCTGTACCGGTCCTGTCTGTACCGGTCCTGGCTGTACCGGTCCTGGCTGTACCGGTTCCGCGTGGGCCGATTCTGCCTGCGCCTTCAGGCGCGTACGACGGTGCCGAACCGGATGTCGTACGAGACTGCCGGACTCAGGACCGACAGCATCCGCTCCGCTTCCGCGACCACGTCGTCACGCTCGTGCCGGGTGAGGGGGTCGAACGGCTCGACCGTGAGCACGCCGCCGTCACGTGACTCCTCTAGCTGCCATACGCCCCTGAGGAACCCGTCGACGAGGAGCGTGCGGTAGGCCTGATTGCCCTGCCAGCTGCGCCCCTTGTACGCGGCGGGGACCACTCGGGAGCGGTCGGCGTGTGAGAGAAGCAGGTTGTCGAACTCGGGCAGGAGGCGAGGTGGGGCCGGCGTGCCGGGGTCCGGGCGGGGCGCGTCCGGGAGGTCGAAGAGTTCGACGCCGTGCTCGTCGCGGAAGGTGAGCAGCCGGGGTCGTAGCCGTTCGAAGGCCTCACGCAACCGGGTGAGGCCCGCCCAGGTCTGCATGTCCTTGACGGAGGCGGGGCCGAAGGCGGCGAGATAGCGCAGCACGGTGTCGTCGGGCGCGGGGACGGGCGCGGCGGGGCGGCCCAGCCAGTGCTCGGCGGTGGTGAGCGCGACCTGGCCGCTTCTGCCCCACATGCCGCGCGGGGTGACCTGGACGAGGGGCAGTCGGCAGCGGGCCGCGACGGAGAGGGCGAGCGGGTCGGCGTCGGGCCACTCGGCGAGCAGCGCCTCACGCAACTGCTTCATGGTGCGCGGCTCGGCTTCGACGAGTTCCCGGCTGATCTCGGCGAGCCGGTCCAGGTCGACTCCGACGAGCCCTTTGCGAAAACCGTGCAGTTCCCGCTCGCGCGCGGCCTGCACCAGCGGCCGCAGTATGAGGCAGTCGTCGGCGGTGTGCGTATGGATGGTCGAGCGCATGGTCACGATGCGTACGACCGCGCGGGCGCCCATCGCCGCCGAGAGCTCCTCGGGATCGAAGCCCTCGAGGCGGGCGGCGAGCGCGTAGTACGGGGGCTTGACGTTCTGTGCCTGGAGGCCGACGAGGTGCTCGATGGCCTCAGTCGCGGACAGGGCTGCCCGGCGCAGGAGCAGTTGCCGGTCGAGGGTCGCCCTGTTCAGGGCGCGGGCGCTCAGCACGGGGGCGGTCGAGGTCTTCGTCATGCTCCGCAGGTTAGCGAGGCACGCGGACAGGTTCTGTCCGCGTGCCGGGGCGCTTCGACTCGGAATTCCCCGGCATCAGTCAGACTCGGTGACAGGCCGGACTCGGCGATGAGCCAGGCTGTGGGGTAAGCAGTGACAACAGAGACAGCCATTCGACTCGACTCGGGAGGCAGCCGCGATGCCGGAGCGCCGAGCCCGCCCCCTACCCGCCGCGAAGAGCATCCGCAAGTCGGTGTGGCGACGCGGCATGACCCCGTCGGGACCACCGTCCGCGGAGCCGCCGAACCCCCGTCCGGCTCCTTCGCCCACGACTGAGGCGGAATCGCGCAGCATCGTCCAGGCAGCGCTCTATCGCGACGGCGTACGCGTCTCCACACCCGAGTCGCTCGCCGAGACCTTCCGTGAGCTGCGCAAGCAGCAGGACGGTATGGCGTGGATAGGGCTGGCCCGTCCGACGGAGGCCGAAATCCTGTCGTTGGCCGACGAGTTCGACCTCCACCCACTTGCCGTGGAGGACGCGATGGAGGCCCATCAGCGTCCCAAGCTGGAACGCTACGGCGAGACCCTCTTCGTGGTCCTGCGCGCCGCCCGCTACCTCGACGCACCCGAGGAAGTCGACTTCGGCGAGCTGCATGTGTTCGTGGGCCCCGACTTCCTGATCACCGTCCGGCACGGCGCGGCACCCGACCTCTCGGCCGTACGCCGCCGTATGGAGGAGAGCCCGGAGCTGCTGAAGCTGGGCCCCGAGGCAGTCCTGTACGCGATCCTGGACGCGGTGGTCGACGGCTACGTACCGGTCGTCTCCGGCGTCCAGAACGACATCGACGAGATCGAGACCGAGGTCTTCCGCGGCGACCCCGAGGTCTCCCGCCGTATCTACGAACTCTCCCGCGAAATGGTCGAGTTCCAGCGCGCCACCCGCCCCCTGGTCGGCATGCTGCACGGCCTGATGGCGGGCTTCGCGAAGTACGGCACGGACGAGGAACTCCAGCGCTACCTGAGGGACGTGGCGGACCACGTCACCCACACCAGCGAACGCGTCGACGGCTTCCGCCAGGCCCTCACCGACATCCTCACGGTGAACGCGACGCTGGTCACGCAGCAACAGAACGCGGAGATGCGGGCGTTGGCGGAGGCAGGCTTCGAACAGAACGAGGAGATCAAGAAGATTTCCTCTTGGGCGGCGATCCTGTTCGCTCCGACGCTGGTCGGGACGATCTACGGCATGAACTTCACGCACATGCCGGAATTGCACTGGGTGCTCGGGTACCCCTTCGCGATCGCCCTGATGGGGATTGTTTGCACCAGTTTGTACGTCATCTTCAAGCGGCGGGACTGGCTCTGAGCAATCGCCGTGAGAGCCGCTGCCCGGGTTCAGTGACGCTCGGGCTCGAGTGACCGAGCCGGCGGGCCAGGGTCACAACAGACTCGCCCGCCGATGCTCATACGGCGGGGACCGCCTCGCGCGCGGGGGCACGGGGGGGCGTGGTGAGATCGAGGAGATCCTTGTGGATGACGCCGGACTGGGCGACGACAACTATGTTGGCCGGCGCGCGCTCAAAGGCGCCGCCAGCCGTCGTCGGGGAGATGGCTGCCGGCCTGCGGGCCCATCCGCAGCATCCCTCCGTCCACGGCCCAAGAGGCGCCCGTGACATACGATGCGCCCTCGCCTGCGAGGAAGGCGATCACGGCCGCAACCTCACGGGCGTCGCCGGGGCGGCCCAGCGGCACACCGGGTCGTCGTTCGGCGGTGACGTCAGTGTCCTCCTGGCCGGTCATCGGGGTGGCGATCTCTCCGGGAGCGACGGAGTTGACCGTGATCCCGTGCTCGGCCAGTTCCAGCGCCATCACCTGGGTGAGCAGCCCGAGGCCGCCCTTGGCCGCGCAGTACGGCGCCGCGCCCACGCGCGGCTGATGCTCATGGACACTGGTCACGTTGATGATCCGGCCGCCGTCACCCTGGGCGATCATGTGACGGACGGCGCGCTGAGCACACAGGAAAGGCCCCACCAGATCCACATCGAGGACCTGGCGCACGGTACTGAGGTCCAGGTCGAGGAAGGGCGTCATGGTGCCGATCCCCGAGTTGTTGACCAGCACGTCGATCCTGCCGAGCCGCTCGGTCAGCCGGTCGATGACGTCCGCGGCCTCCGGAAGCCCGGTGAGGTCCAGCTGCACGATCTCGGCACGGCGCCCGGTCCGGCGTACCTCGTCCGCCGTCTGCCGTGCCCCTTCCTGGTCGCGGTGCCAGGTGACACCGATGTCCATGCCTGACTCGGCCAGCCGAACCGCGGTCGCGCGGCCGATCCCGGAGTCGGATCCGGTGATCAGGGCCACGCGGGCGGTCTCAGGGCCTGAGGCGGCATCATGCGGTTCCATTACGGCTCCACGTGATTGACGATTGACTGCTCAGTCGACGTCCGCCGGGGGAACGAGGGCGGGCTGTACCGTCGCGGCGCTGCCGATCGGCCCAAAGGCGACGGGTGCTGAAGGTACACGGATGACCTGTTGGGCGCCTCGGCGACGGGCCCGCCCAGCCCTTCGCGTCTCTGCTTGTCAGGAGGCCGAACCTGGATCCCCGGGCCGCACGCGTCCCCGCCAGGCACCCGTCTCTCCCCCGCGCTGTTCGATGTAGTCCTTGAAGCGGTGCAGATCACCCTTGACCCGGCGGTCGATGACGCCGAGCATGTCCGCGCCCTTCTCGGCCACACCGGAAGGCTCGACGTCCATCGTGAGCTCCACCCGGGTGTGGGTGTCGTCCAGCCGCTCGAACCTGACCGATCCTCGCTGCCGGGGCTCGCCGCCGGTGACCCGCCAGGTGATCCGGTCGTCCGGCATCTGGTCGACGATCTCGGTGTCGAACTCGCGCCGCACTCCGCCGATCTTGGTGGTCCAGTGGTTGTGCCGTGCGTCGAGCTGCCGCACCTCCTCGACGCCCTCCATGAATTTCGGGAACTCCTCGAACTGCGTCCACTGGTTGTAGGCGGTGTGCACAGGGACCTCGACGTCCACTGCTTCCTTCACCGTGCTCATCGTTTCCTCCTCGCTGTCGTTCTGCATGCCGTCGGGTACCCGGTCACAGTGGTCTAAAAGGCCTGCGTACTGGCGCTGATCATTCATTGCGGGCGCTCAGTTCCAGGGCTCCGCAGCGGAGTGCGCGACGCCCGCCGGTGGTGAGCCGTCCCGGCGCCCGCTTCGTCAGCGGTGACCGCCCTCCCCCGCCCCGTCACAGGGGAGGCAGTCGTCGAAATCAACCGCTCCATCCACCGCTGACCCCCGCTCCATCGCCCCCCTCGCGCACGGGCTGCCCCCCGGGTCCGCGACATCGGCGGCACGCCAGGGACACCACGAGCACGCAGTCCGATCCAGCCGCGGAGCCCGCGGCTTCGGCGCGACGACTTGCATGCGGAAACCGATCGGTTACCCGGGTCGCCCGGATCAGCGGGCGGTGCAGGCGCAGTGGGCCCATGTCGTTGTGGGTGTAGCCGAGAGCGTGCAACTGCGCGCGACGCCGGAAGCCACCCCGGCACACCCGGAAAACCGATCGGTTTTCATTTCGTCCGCATCGAGTTAACCTCACAGTATGACCACCGAAGTGAAGCCAAGCACCAGAGAGCGGCTGCTGGAGGCGGCGGCCACGCTCACCTACCGAGACGGTGTCGGCATCGGCGTCGAGGCGCTGTGCAAGGCGGCGGGGGTGTCGAAGCGCTCCCTGTACCAGCTGTTCGAGAGCAAGGACGAACTGCTGGCAGTGAGCCTGGAGGAGCGCGCCTCTGCCTTCGTGGCGACCCTCCTGCCCGCGGCGGACGACGGCCGCTCACCCCGCGAGCGGATCCTGCACGTCTTCGAGCAGGTGGAACTGCAGGCGGGTACGCCCGGGTTCCGAGGCTGCCGGTACCTGGCCGTTCAGATCGAGCTCAAGGATCAGCGCCACCCTGCGAGCCGGGTGGCCCACCGGGTCAAGGCGAACCTGACGGCGTTTTTCCGTTCCGAGGCCGAACAGGGTGGGGCGAGCGATCCCGACCTGCTGGCCCGGCAGCTCAGCCTGGTCTTCGACGGCGCCAGCGCCCGTGCGGGAATCGGAGCCGACAAGCTGACCGGGCTCATCGCGCCCACTGTGACCGCCCTGCTCGATGCGGCAGGCATGCGCTGACGCATCGCCTTCCAGAAGACTCGGCCACTGATGCGCTCCCCGAGTTGATGCCGGCAGTCAGAACAGCTCGCCTGACCACATGCCCTTACTTCTCGGTGTTCGGGGAAAGCCCGATGGCCGTAAGAGTGTTACCGAGCATGCCGCAAGCGAAGGAGCTTGCGATCTCGTCGGCATCGGCGCCCAGGCCGCCTGGGCACCACCCTCTGCCACGTCGGACCCTCGGGCTGACGACCGCCCCAAAGGCAGAACCAGCGGGCCTCACTACGGCTACGTCCCCTTCTGGGGAAGCGGCTACGTATACCCGGGTTCCTTCCCTGAGTACCGTGCCGGCCGCTCACCGCGCCCGGCACCATCTACCTGGTGACACTCCTGGCGGAGATCATGGTCCCCGGCGAGGCGCGTCACGCGGCTGAACGTCGAGGGTTAAGGTCACCGGCGTATGCCTCCCCAACGACGTGACCGCGTGGCGGATGCGCCCAGTGACGTGATGATGCGGACGGTTCGGCGGTGTCCTGTCCGCAAGGTGCGGTGGACGTCCTTCGGCTTGATTCTGCTCATGGCCATGACCGCCTGCGTGGGCGGTTCGTGGTCGGAGACGGACTACCAGGAGAAGGTCGCCAATGCCGCCGAGGCGGCGCGCTCCTCCGTGCAGACGGCCAGGCTCGTGGTAGAGGCAGTCGACGAGGGCAAGGCCCTTGGCCCTTATACAGCCCGGGCCTTGTCGGACGCGGAGACATCGCTTGCCTCCGTTGCCACACAGTTCGGTTCTGTGCAGCCTCCGACCACAAGGAGCACGGTATTGCGCAGCGAGGTGGCGTCCCTGCTGGAGGAATGCCGCACGGCGCTGGGCGACTTGCGGATCGCTGCCCGCGACGGCCACTTCGATGAGCTCACCGCGTTGGCTGAGCCGCTGCCCCGGCTGGCCGGTCAGCTGCAGCGGCTCCAGAGACTGAGGGCGACGTGAAGAAGGTCCTCAGCCTGGCTCTGGGAGTTTTCACGGCGATCGGCGGGTTCATCGACATCGGCGATCTGGTCACTGATGCTCTGATCGGCGCCCGGTTCGGGCTCGCTCTGGTGTGGGTCACGGTCGTCGCGGTCATCGGTGTGGCCTTGTACTCGGAGATGGCCGGCCGGGTCGCGGTGGTGACCCGGCGGACCGTCTTCGACCTGATCCGCGAACGGATGGGCGCCCGGACGGGGCTGGCCGCGGTGGCGGCCTCCTACCTGGTCAACGCGATCGCCCTGGTGGCGGAACTGTGCGGCATCGCCCTGGCCATCGAACTGCTCACCGACGTGCACTACCTGCTGTGGGTGCCGCCGGTGGCGTTTCTCGCCTGGCTGGTGATCTGGCGGGTGCCGTTCGAGTTGATGGAACGCTTCTACGGGCTCGCGGGGATGGCGTTGTTCGTGTTCGTCGTGGCCGTCTGGCAGCTCGGCCCCGACTGGGACCGGATGGTCCACGACGTCACGCATCCGAGCCTGCCGCACGGCGAGGGCCTGGCGACGTACTTCTTCTACGCACTCGTGATGCTGGGTGCGCAGATGACGCCGTATGAGGTGTTCTTCTTCTCGTCGGCGGCTGTCGAGCACCGCTGGCGTGCCCGCAATCTGGGCGAGGTCAGGATGAACTGCTGGGTCGGCTACCCGATCGGGGGCATCCTTGCCATCGGCATCCAGGTCGTTGCCTACGAGGTGCTGCAGCCCGCCGGCATTCAGGTCGAGCATCTGAGCCAGACGGTGCTGCCGGTCGTCCTGGCCCTCGGCAAGGTCGGGTTCGCACTGGCCATCCTGGGCATTGTCGCGGCCGTCTTCGGATCCACCCTCGAGACCCTGCTGTCCTCCAGCTACACCGTTGCCCACCACTTCGGATGGACCTGGGGCAAGACAGCCCGTCCGGCCGACGCCAGCCGCTTCCACACGCTGTTGATGATCACCCTGCTCGCCGCGGTGGCCGTGGCTCTGACCACGATCAACCCGGTCACCGTCACCATCTACGCCGTCTACCTGGGGGCCGCGGTGCTGCCGGTGACATATCTGCCCATCCTGGTGATCTCCAATGACCGCCGGTACATGGGTGAACGGGTCAACGGGCGTCTGGCCAACGCCGTCGGCGTCGTCTACCTCGTCATCGTGATGGCCGGGGCGCTGGCCGCCGTGCCCCTTCTGATCGCGACCAAGGCAGGACTATGACCGAGTTTCTGGACGCCGGACTGCGACTCCTCGACCGGCAGGTCCTCGACAGCCGGGGGGTCCCCCTGGGCAAGGTCGACGATCTGCTCTTCAGCACAGGTGATGATGATAGCGGTCCCCCTGTTCTGGCGGCCGTGCTCATCGGTCAGCAGGCTTTCGGGGCGCGGTTGGGAGGCCGGCTGGGGCGCTGGTGGACCCGTCTCGCCGAACGGCTGTCCGGCCGCCAGGGCCCCATCGTGGTACCACTGGCCGCTATCGACCACATCGGCACCGTGGTGCGCCTGGCGTCCCCTGCCGCCGCGTTTCCGCAGTTGACGGCTCCCGAGCGGTGGCTGCGCCGCCATCTCATCTCGCGACTCCCGGGCGGCATGCGTGAAAGCGACTGATCTCCTCGGCGCCGAGGCGGTGGACACAGGCGGCTGCCGACTCGGCACCGTGCATGACATCCGCCTCGCCCGCCCTTCGCCCGACGCCGCGTGGCACATCGACGCCGTCGTGGTCGGACCGTCCGCGTTGGCCTACCGCTTCGGCTACGCGGATCACGACGTCAGCGGCCCCTGGCTCCTGGCGGTGGTGGCCAGGTGGCTTGTCCGCCGTACGCGGTGGATCCCCTGGACGCAGGTTGTCTCCCTGGAGCGGCGGCGCCTGGTCGTCCACGCACAGGGAAAGGACGTTTCCCCATGACGACAGAAGGGCTGGCGGTCTTCTTCGCGTGGCTGGAGTACCTCGCCCTCCTGGGCCTGCTGACCTGGTGCGTGCTGCGACACCGCCGCGACGAACGGGACCGGGACCGGTAGGTGCGGGACGCGCACCGCCTGCTGGTCGAGCGCTACTACCAAGTGGCGGCGGGCCCCGGCCCCTACGGCCACCAGATACCGGGCACGACGCGAGCCCGGCCGTCCGGCCCGCCGGAACACGGGCCCAGACCGGCTGTTCGCCGGGCCGAGCCCGCTTGCCGCGCCGTATTCTGTCCGGTCGCTTCCAGCCTCCTGAGCCGCAGCCGACGATCGGCTCCGGCCGTCGGCCCGGCGGGCGCCTTCGCCCCGGGACGGTGGACCCGTCCGGACCTCATGGGGTGATCCTCATGGGCTTCGACACAGAGACCTGATCGATGCCGGAGACACGGACGGTAGCCCTCATCGTGTACCTCCCGCTCGCCAGGCCGTGCCGTGGGTCCGGCGGAGGAGCCACGGCGCGGCTACGGCCAGGCATCCGCTCCTCCGCCCCGCCATTCGATCAGAGGCGTGACACCCGCCTCCTCATGTCCCAAAGCGATGCCCAGCCGGCGCACAACCGCCAGAACGTCCGCCACGCTATGCGCCACGCCCACCACCTTGCCCCTGACCGCCACCTGGCGACCACTACCGCCGAAAGGCTGGTGTACAACCACGGGAGCCGCCCTTCCCCACTCGCCTCCCAGGGCCGCGGGCAATCCCCAGGGACCCAGTCCCGACCTTTTTGCATTATGCAAAACTCGGCTCGCGGGTATGCACACCACGACGTGGGCGCTGATGGCCCTCGCCGTGGCCGTCGGCGCCAGGACCGGCGCGGGCTCGTTGGTCTTCCGCTGGTGCATCCAGACCTTCACGCCTCTTCTCCGGCCATACGGACTGCGCGGCATCCCCTACTCGGACAATCCGCATGCCGTGGCTGGGCCCGTACTTCGCGCTGCGCGCCCCTGTGCTGGGCGGCCTGCTGTACGGGCCGCTGGTGAGTCGGTTCGCCAAGGAGGCCCGCGGACCTGGCGTTCCCGAAGTGATGGCGGCCGTCGCCCAGCGAGGCGGGCGGATCAGCCCCAAGGTGGCGGTCGTCAAGACGCTCGCCTGCACCCTGACCATCGGCGGCAGCTCGGCCGGCCGCGAGGGGCCGATCGTGCAACCCACACCCCGCGCCCGGAAGTGGACGTCAACACCACTTCCCCGGCACTCACGCCCAGCCCGACCGCCGAATGATCAGCAAGGCGGCGGCTGAGCCGCCCTGTCCGTTCCCGCCGCGGAGTCCTGCCAGGCAGGAGGGCCGGATGCGGTGCGGGAGAGCCGATAGGAGCGCACGACCGCGACCACACACGCGGTGACGAGCGTGACGGCCCAGCCGCCCAGGCCTCGCAGGGCGGCCGACCGGTATGTTCCGGCCTCCACGCCGCGCGGCGGCACGCGCCCCTTCGCGTCGTACACGACGGCGAGCTCGTCGCCGGGTCGGGTGGCCTGATCGCAGCCGCGCCAGATGCGGACGTTCAGCGGTACGCCGTCACTGTCGGCCACCGAGCAGAGGTAGCGCCCGCGGCCGGAGAAGGCTCCCGGCCCGCCCTCGACCGACGTCACCACTGCGGACTCAACTCGCCCCCGCTCCGCCAGAACCAGGCCCACGGCCGCCTGGGGCGCCTGAAGCGCGAGGCAGACCCCGAGCAGGGCGACGATGCCGACCAGCGCGCGTCCGGCCCGCATCACGCAGAGGTACAGAACGAGCGCGACGGCACACACCAGGCCGCCCTCGCCGTCCGCCAGCCCTGGAATCCCGTACCAGGCGCCGACGACAGTAGCCCCGACGATCGCCCCCACTCCCACGCATCCGACCAGGAGCCCTTCAGCTGCCAGCCACCACGGTGGCAGGCCGACGAATTCGGCGGGCCCCCACACCGTGCTCCGCAGATGCGCCATCAGGTGCGGTTCCGGCATGGGCCGGGCGCGACGTCTTCGGCCCATGCGCGTCCCCCTCCAAGCGTTCTTCCACATCCGGCAGCCTGGTGTGGCAGTCGGACGGCCCGCACTGCCCTTGCCGGACGCGCACACGCTGCCCACATTGTCGGCTCCGGCAGCGCGGCCGCGCCTGGCGGCTCCCTTGCATTATGCAAAACGTGCCCCGGCGCGGAGAAGGGAGGCCGACGTGCCGATGACCGGGAAGATCGCGACGAAGACGACACCCACGGCGGCGAAGGCCACCTTGGTCGGACCGGGCACCCAGGTCGCGGCCGCGAGCAGCAGCGCCAGCACACACAGTGCCCAGCCCCGCATGAAATGGACACGGTTGGCGCGAGGCAGTCCGGACCGCTGCACCCGGTCCTTGCGCCACTCCTCCTCTGTGTGCGCCGTTGCCCTCGCGCAGCCCGGCGGCAGGCGGAAGATCCCGCTCCGGCAGACGGACGCTGCCAGATTCGGGCAACAGACGGCATCCTTGGCACCCGGACAGCCGCAGCGTCCGGTAGCCAGTCGGCTCGCGCGGTCAGGCGTGCCCGACCGTGGATGCCGTGCTCACGGCGACAGGAACAGATGTCGTCCAGGGAGTGCCGGGGGGTGGTCAGGTGTCACGGGCCACCGGGACGTCCACCGCCCAGCCCAACGGGTGCGGTTCCGCGTCGTCCAGCGTCTTCGCGAGGGGCTCTCCCCCGGCCTCGTTGAAGGCGTTGAGGGCCTCGATGAGGGCCAGCCGCTGCGTAGGGGTGAGCCGTTCGACGATCGTGGCGATCTCGGCGCGGCGCCGGGCGGTGACGTCCTCGACCGTGCGGCGCCCCTCCGCGGTGAGCTGCAGGAGGGTCTCGCGGCGGTTGCCGGGATTGAGGTGCCGGTCCGCGAGTCCGGTCGCGATCAGCCGGTCGACCATCCGCATCGCGGTGGACGGCGCCACCTGGAGAAGGTCGGCGAGCGCGACCAGCTTGGTGGCCCCGCGTGTGGACAGCACCACCAGCATCCTGAACTGCGGGAGCGTGACTCTCTCCTCGACCTCGGCGAGGGAGCGAGCGGAGACCGCCACCAGCAGCCGTGACGCCGTCAGTACCGCACGGGTCACCACGTCAACATCTTCCATCGCCCCCGCGGGGGTCTCGCGCTCCGGCATACGTCCTTTCTATCGTGCCGAAGCCGCTGCTCATTCACGCGATGGGAACAGATTTCCTTACCCATGACCGTGGTACCGGAGCAGGAGCATCGCGGCGTCGTCGTGAGGCGGCCCAGCGGCATGCTGGGCAAGGTCCGCGCGCAGGGCCTCCATGGCGCGGTGCGCGTCAGGATCCTTCAGCAGGTGCGCGCGCTCGCCGACCGGATAGAAGCGGCCGTCCTCGTCGCGGGCCTCGGTGACGCCGTCGGTGTACAGCAGGAGCTGCTCACCGGGGGCGAAGTCCACCCGATAGGGCTTCGGACCCTCGCTCCCGTGGGCGCCCAGCCCCAGCGGAAGGGCGTAGGCCGGCGGCTGCGGGAAGTCGACGGTGCCGTTACGGCGTACGACCATCGGGGCCGGATGGCCGTAGTTGAGGAAGACGGCCTCGTGGTGTGCGCCGATCTCGGCGAGGATCGCGGTGACGAACTTCTCGCCCTCCAACTCCCGGGCCACGCTCCGCTCCAGGCGCTCACCGAGCCCCGCCAGGTCCGGCTCGTCGTGCGCCGCCTCCCGAAAGGCGCCGAGGACGACGGCCGCCGTCTCCACGGCGGCCAGGCCCTTGCCCTGCACATCGCCCACGATCACCCGGATGCCGTGCGGCGAGGCGACCACCTCGTACAGATCACCGCCGATGCGCGCCTCCGCGACGGCCGAGGTGTACGACACCGCCGCCTGCAGCGGCCCCGCCGTCAGCGGCACCGGCCGCAGCAGCACCCGCTGGGCCACCTCCGCGATCGACCGGACACTGGCCAGCTCCCCCTCGCGCCGCGAGCGCATCACGGCCGCCGCGAGGCCCACCCCCGTCACGCCGGCCACCGACGCCAGCGCCGTGAACCCCCGTCGCTCCTCGAACAGCCCGTCGTACAGCCCGAGTGCCACGCACAGCACCAGCGCCACAAGCCCGAACACCGCCGTACGACGCCACCCCCCGACCAGCCCGGAGAACGCGGGCCCGAGCGACACGAGCGGAAGGAACCCCACCCCCGGCCCGGCCACGACATCCGCGAACGCCACCACCGCCATCACCACCACCGGCATCCAGGACAGCACCGTCAAGCTCGATGGCGGCTTCTGGTCGGTCATCACGTACTCCAGCGGTGTCGAGGCGCTTGAGAGCCGCCCCTTTCCTCCGCAGGCGCGCCTCCCCCACCTTTAGACTATGCAAAGGTTGCCTGGGTGAGGAGGCCCCCGACCCGGGTCCTTTACCCAATCGAGTCCGCGAGCCGACATTCCCGATATACGGAAGGTGACCATGGCACACGGCGACGCTGCACCTCGCCGTCCCCAACTCCCCACCGGGTGGCGGCGCCTGGCCGTGCGGCTGCCGATCCTGCTCTTCCGCGTGAGGCTGGGGCCGCTCTTCGGGAAACGGCTGCTCCTGCTGCACCACGTCGGCCGCTTCAGCGGCCGCGACCGCCGGGTGATCCTGGAAGTGGTGTCCCACGACCCGGCCGATGCGAGCTGGACCGTCGCCTCCGGCTTCGGAGCGAAGGCCAACTGGTACCAGAACCTGCGTCGGCAGCCGAAGACTCTCATTCAGTGCGGCAACCGCCTTCACGCCGTCACCGCCCGCTTCCTCACACCCGACGAAGGCGCCGAGATGATGGCCGAATACGCCCGGCGGCACCCCCGCACGGCCCGCCGCCTGTGCGCGTTCATGGGCCTTCCTGCGGACGGCAGTGAGGCGTCGTTCCGCAAGGCGGGGCGTGCCGTCCCCTTCGTTCGGCTCGACGACACCTGCGGAAGCCGCCGCCCCGGACACGGACTCGCGTGACGCCCCGGACGATACGTCCGGAGCGCCGGGCCGCGGTGGCCGCTTTCCCTAACACCGCGGCGATGCCCTCCATGCCCGATCCGGCGAAGGTGGGCAGTCCGATGGCGGTGGCGACCTTGACGAGCGAACCGTTCCGGCCGATGCGGAAGCCGTCGACCGTACGTGCCGGAAACGGAGCTCTGCAGGTACAGGAACCTCTCGCCCTCAGTCACCACCAGGTCGATGCACCCTGGGAGTTGGTCGATGGAGGCGTGGCGACACCGATGTCGTTGGTGAGTGCGAGCCGGCCGTACCGGCCGGTGCGGTAGCCGGTGACGGTGGAATTGCCGGTGTGCCGCTGTAGAAGGAGTCGCCAGCACGCTCCAGCCGACACTCTGGGGTCCCAGCCATTCGCCGACCGGCCGCTGCGCGGCCTTGAGCCGACTGTCAGCGCGGCCGTGGTACGTACTGACCGTCGAGTCCTTCGCCCCGGCCACCAGCATGCGGCCGACCTCGTCAAAACTGATCGCGAAGGGCACCTCACCGGCGGAGTCGTCAAGTCCTCGCAAGGCTTGTGGCCCTGCCCCCGGCGCGACATACACAGACAGCCACCGCGGCACGCGCCCGCCGCCCGAGACGTCGCGGAAAGCGGCCGAAAGACTGGCGATCTCATTTTGCATCATGCAATGATCGGGTCGGGGGGAGCCGACGGCCGATTGCCGTCCGGCGCCAAGGAGGGAAGCGGCAAGGTAATGCGGCACAGGACGGCACCGGCCGTCGGCGGGCCCCTCCACAACTCTGTCACTGCCTGACCTCGCAGCCAGTCCGGAGACTCAATGCGCACGGGCTGACAGAGGATACGGATCGCAGAACAGAACCTGCTCCAACTCTGCGGTACGGGTCGAAACAGGCCGTCGGCACCCCGCCGACCGCGGAGCCGCGCAGAATATTCAGGGGTGAGGCGGGCTCTGTCCACAACCGGTGAACAGGAGAGGAAGAGGGGACCGTGACCACCCAAGGGCCAGGCGGCCAGGGAACGCCCGCCAGCAGTCCACAGCCCAACCGCCGCGTTGATGGAGCCGACAGCCGCGAACCATGGCACGATGCAAAGGTGCCCCGCCGCAGGCGTCCGCGAAGAGGACGTCGTCCGGGGCTGGAGCGCCGGGAAGCCTGGTCGGCACGGAAGATCGCCGTACGCCAAGAGGGGGCCCGGCCGTGTCAGCCATCGAGGTCGCGCTCAACCGGTCGATGCTCCTCGACGGAGCGCTCGGGGCCGCCGTCGTCGACTACATCAGCCGCATGCCACTCGGCGCCCTGAGCCACCGGAAGGATCTCGACCTGGACCGGGTGGCCCACGGCGCCACCGACGTCGTACGCGCCCACCTCTCCGCCCTGAACCTGATCGGCCGCAAGCCGGAACAGCTCGAGGACATCCTGATCACCCTCGACGGCGAGTACCACCTCCTCCGCCCGCTGACCCGCCGGACCCACGAGGGGCTCTTCCTCCTGCTGGTCCTGGACCGCGAGCGCGCCGAGCCGGACACCGCGCGCCAGGAACTTCGCCGGATCGAGAACCTGTTGTGAGAACGGCGCCGAGGAGGGAGCCCATTTCCTCACGCCCGATCACCGTCGCGGACTCGTGCCGCACGAGTCTGACGGCAGCCGACACACCCGGTCCCCGGCGGGGTGACAGCCGCTCAAACAGAACCGCCTCATTCTGCCGCCCAGGATGAACCTCACAGGTCGGACCTCGGCGCTCGTCAGTCGTCATCTTCGGCCGTGGCGGACCCTGATCTGCTGTGCGCGCTTCGACGCGGTGGTCTGGTCGATGGCGGAGAGGCGAAGCAGGGAATTCAACACGCATCGCCTATGCAAAATTTACCTAGTGCAATGATTTTTCCCGCAACCCCGCCCGTACCTCCTTATGCCGAGTACGGACCCCGGCGCCAGGTCGACGCCCAGCCACACTCGCCGAACGCGGGGCGGCCGACGGGTCGGCCGAGAGGTCAGACGGTCATGGTGGTGCCGTCGAAGCGGCTGAGGGTGAAGACGGCGTCCTCCAGGGTCGACTCCTTGGCCTCGCGCAGCACGCCGATGGCAACCTCCTCGCCCAGCCGGACCGCCTCGGTGTAGTCGGAACGCCAGTGCACGCCGGCCTTGTTGCGGCCGGTGGCGATGTTGGCGGCGACCTTGTTGAGTTCACTGCCGATGCGCCCCTGCGGGGCCTCCTCGCAGTCGGGGGCGTGCAGGACGCCGAGGTCGGGCCGGCGCCGAGCGTCCATGTAGCTACTTGCCCCTGAAGAAGTCGTAAGTGCCGCTGGGTTGACCTGTGGGGAGAGCTGGTCCGGGCTGTCGGTGGCCGCGACAGTTGAGCTGGGTCGTCGGCAGCCGGGGGTGGCGGCGGTGTTGCGTGTCGCGGTAGTGCAGGACACCTCGTGGGAAGTGCTGCCGGAGCGAGCGCGGCAGCTACCGGTCGAGCTGGCCCAGATCGATGCGTACCTGGACGACGAGCGATTCATCACCCCGTGGCGGGAAGTGTTCGCCGACCGGCTGGGGCGGCCGTCGGTTCCGGTGGAGACGCTGCTGCGGCTGCTGTATCTCAAACACCGTGACCAGCTCGGGTACGAGACGCTGTGCCGTGAGGTTGCGGACTCGCTGAGCTCGGAACGCCTCGCCGTGTCAGGGGGGCAACGTGTGGGCGCCTCCTCCTGAGGTGGGCCGCCCCGGGACGGCGTACCGGAACCACGCCCCGGAGACGGAAAACGCGCGTGCCCGCGGACCGGCAGCGTGCGGAAGGCGATGGGTCTGTGAGGCATGTGGCCGGCTCAGCCGCCGGCCGACTCCCGGATCACCACGGAGTAGGAGCTGACGAACTCCTCCCCGTCCGCCGCATGTTCGGGCCGTCCGTTCCGTTCGCTTCGTTCGATCCGGCCGGCCAGAAGGTCGACCGCTCGCCGCGCCATCATGTCGTGGTCCGGATCGATGGTGGACAGCGAGGGGATGAGGAACTCGCTCTCCTCGATGTTGTCGAGCCGATCACCTTGACCCGCTCCGGCACAGGCACGCTGGCGTCGGCCAGACCGCGCAGCACGCCTACGGCCACGGTGTCGGTCACGCAGAAGACACCGTCGAAGTCGAGCCCGCTCTCCACCATCTGCCGGGCGCGCAGCACGCCCGAGCGCATGGTCAAGCTCTCCACGCTCTGCACGAGTTCGGGGTCCTGGGGCAGACCTGCGCTCAGCAGCGCCTGCCGACAGCCCGTGAAGCGGAGGCTGGACACGTCGACTTCGTCCGTCAGCGGCCCGCACACCAGGGCGATGCGCCGGCAGCCGCGTTCGATCAGATGGCGGGTGGCCGCGTGCGACGCCTCGGCATTGGGCATGGCGACGTGGTCCACGGGACCGCCGAAGATCCGTTCGCCGAGGATGACCACCGGGTAATCCACCTTGAGCAGTTCGACGTCGGCCGAGCCCATTCCCACTGTGCTGAGGATGAGCCCGTCGTAGAGCCGGTTGCGCGACATGGACAGCACGTCCAGCTCGTTCTCGCGCGAGGCTCCGGTCTGCTCGATGCTCACCCGGAGGCTGTGCCGCTCGGCCGCGGCGATGACGGCGGTGGCCAGTCGGCCGTAGTAGCCGTTCACTGCGGGGACGGCGAGACCGATGGTTCCGGTGCGGCCCTTGCGCAGATTGCGGGCCGCCACGTTGACCCGGTAGTCGAGCCGGGCCATCGCGGCGAGGACCTTCTCCCGGGTCGCTGTACGCACATTGGGATGGTCGTTGATGACGTTCGAGACGGTCATCGCCGAGACACCGGCGGCCTTCGCCACGTCCTGAATCGTTGCCACGTTCACCCCAGGTCTGCGGTCGGGTGCGCGGCGGCAAGCGCCTGGCGAACACCCGCCACCACCTGGAGGCGGCCGGGCTGAGCGAGCAGCAGTGGCGGGCACGCTGGCAGGCGGCGCGGATGTTCCTGGCAGCCGACGGGGAATCCGGCAAACCGTTCGGCAACGCGGTGGATGCGCGGCTGGCCAACAGGACGTCACGCGGCGCGAGTTCAGAGCTAGACGTATCGATCACCGCGTCCCACGGACCGTGCCCGGCGAGCCGATCCAGATCCTCGCGGACCGTACGGTCACCATGCACCGGCTGTACGCCCTCGGCGTCAGGGCCGGATCGCCCACGGTTGACAGTGGTGACGTCCCACCCCCGCGCAAGCGCTCGCTCGGTGATGGACTTGCCCAAGAACCACGGAGGCGGGGGAAGGTCCCAGCCGACGCCGCTACCCAACACACCCGGGCAACCCCTGGCCTCCCCGCCTTGATCGGTCACGTCGGGCGGGTGGCCGCGTCTCCTCCCGCATGCAGTACAGGAAGACATGGGGTTCGGCGACGGCGTCGGCGTGGGCCGGGGTGAACATCGTGTGGTGCTCGGACTCCACCGCGAGACCTGCCCTGTTCACGAGGGAGACGAGGTCCTCGGTGGCGAAGCTCGTCGCACGGACGGGCTGACCCATGAACACGACCTCGACGTCCTCCACGTCGGCGGGCACGGTGGCGAGTACCAGACTGCCTCCCGGCCGCAGGCCCCGTGCCAGTCGCCGTATCAGGTCCGACTGCTGCTCGCGGGACATCTGCAGCAGCGAGAAGTACACGCAGACCGCGTCGAACGAGCCGTCCCCGAGGGGGACTTCAGCGATGTCGGCGCGGCGGAACGTGGCGTCGGGCACCTGCCGGGTGGCGAGTTCCACCATGACGGGGGAGACGTCGATCCCCAGTACTTCGTGGCCCGCCGCGGCGAGCGTCGAGGCAGTGGGACGCCCCGTTCCGCTGCCGACATCCAGCACCCGGCTGCCGGGCGCAAGCCTCCCGAGCAGCCACTCCAGTGACGCCAAGTGCGCCTCGGAATGGGCGAACGCCTTCTCGTACACGGGCCCGAGTACGTCGAAGACCGCCGCCGCCCGCCGCCCCTGATCCCCGCCGGCCAAGACACGCCCTCCCGTTGCCGTGTGCAGTGCCGGGCATCGTCGCATCCCCGGGCGCTGCCGACAACGCCGCCCGGTCGGCGTTACGGTTCGGGACGTGGCCACCTTGCTGATCGTGCATCACACGCCTTCGCCGAACTGCCAGGCGATGTTCGAAGCCGTCGTGTCCGGCGCGACGGACCCGGAGATCGAGGGCGTACGGGTCGTACGACTCGCCGCACTGTCCGCGACTGCGTCGGACGTACTGGCCGCGGACGGCTATCTGCTCGGCACTCCGGCGAACCTCGGCTACATGTCCGGCGCCCTCAAACATTTCTTCGACCAGGTCTATTACCCCTGCCTGGACGCGACACGAGGCCGCCCCTTCGGCTTCTACGTCCACGGCGGAAGCGACGTGACAGGCGCCCTGCGCGGGATCGAGTCGATCACGACGGGCCTCGGCTGGCGCCGCGCGGCCGAGCCGGTGACCGTCACCGGCGAGCCGGGCAAGGCCGACATCGAGGCGTGCTGGGAGCTGGGGGCGACGGTCGCGGCGGGGTTGACGGACTGACGGCAGGTTCTTTTGCCGGGAGAGTCAGGCCTACGATGCGGTGTCCGTGCCGCTCGCGTGACAACGTAGAGGACGTAGAGCCGGATTACGGCTGGACCCCGCCCCGGGGACGCGGGCGGGGTCCAGCCGCATCTGCTTCTATCCCTGCGGTCCGTACATACCTGCTTCTATCCCTGCGTTGTGATGGTGTGCGGTTCCGTGAAGGAGAGCAGGCCGTCCGGGCCCATCTCGCGTCCGATGCCGCTCTGGCGGAAGCCCCCGAAGGGGGCTCGGTCGTCGCAGGCCACGGCGTTGGCGTGGTTGATCCAGGTGGTGCCGGTGCGCAGCCGCGCCGCGAGGGCCGCCGCGCGGGTGGGATCGGCGCTCCAGACCGAGGAGCACAGGCCCGACCAGTCGTTGTTGACCTGGTCCAGTACGGAGTCGACGTCGTCGAAGGGCAGGATCGGCAGGGCGGGGCCGAACTGTTCCTCGGTGACGATCCTCAGGCCGGGGTCGGGATCGAGGACGAGGGCGGGGAGCAGGAAGTGTCCTCCTGAGGAGGCGGCGGCGGGGGCCAGAGTGCCCAGTTCGCGGATCTCGGCTCCGGCGCGGGCCGCCTCGGCCAGCATGGCGTTCACTTTGTCGCGCTGGGCAGCGCTGTTGAGCGGGCCCATGGTCGAGGCAGGGTCGGCGCCCGGGCCCACGCGCTGGGTGTCGAGGGCGGAGGTGAGTTCGTCGACGAGTTCGCCGTAACGGGAGCGGTGGACGTACACCCGTTTGACGGCCATGCAGACCTGGCCGCTCGTCAGGAACGCGCCCGTGACGAGCCGTCCCAGGTGCTCCTCGTCGAGTACGGCGTCGTCCATGACGATCGCGGGGTCGTTGCCGCCGAGTTCGAGGGTCACCGAGGCGAGGTTCTGCGCGGCGGCGGCCATGATGTTCTTGCCGGCGGCCGTGCTGCCGGTGAACACGATCTTCCGGACGCGGGGGTCGGTGAGCAGCGGGGAGACCGCGTCGTTGCTGCCGGTCACCACGTTCAGTACGCCGGCGGGAAGTCCCGCCGCGAACAGTTCCAGGGTGCGCACCATGGACAGCGGCACGGTGGGCGGGGGCTTGACCACGGCCGTGTTCCCGGCGAGCAGCGCGTACGGCAGGCTCGCTCCCAGGATCGCGATCGGCCAGTTGAACGGCACGATGACGGTGACCACGCCCATGGGGAGCCGGTGGATGTGCGAGGTCAGCGGCGGGCCGTCGAGGCTCCGTACCTGGTCGAGGTTGTCGACCAAGTCGATCGCCGCCCGGGTGCGGGCGACGAAGACGCCCATCTCGATCTGGCTCTCGAAGGAGATCTTGCCGTTTTCCCGGGTCATCAGGGCCGCTCGCTCGGCCGCGCTGTCCTCGAGCAGGGTGAGCGCCTCGCCGATGATCTCCGCTCGCCGGCGGGCGGGCATCGCGGCCCAGCCGGGGAACGCAGCGTCCGCCGCTGCCACCGCCGCGCGGGACTGGTCGGGGGTCGCGGCGGCGGCGTGGCCGACGATCCGGTCGGGGGCGGCGGGGTCGTGGACGGCCGTCCACTCGTCGGTCTCGACGGTCTTGCCATCGATGAGCAGTCCGGTGCGGACGGCTTCCGCCCGGGTCTCCTCCGGGTCTGTTCCGAGTTTCGCGGACATGCGGCTCTCCAAGGGCTCAAGAGTGAGGGAGGTCAATTCGGTCAGCGGACAGATATGTAACCCTGTCGGTGCAGATCGGCACGCGTATCCCGGCACTGCCGACCTCCCTGGGCAAAGTCCTCCTCGCGTCCTTGCCGGCCGGCGAACTGGAGAAGGTGCTCGCGCAGCCGTCGCGCTCGGGCTGACGCCGTGCTGGCAGCCCGGCCCGCAGGAACGCGAGGCGGTCCTGCGGGAGGTGCGGGCCCGCGGATGGGCACTGACCGACGAACAGCTGGCGCCCGGCATCCGCTCGGTCGCGGCCCCGCTGCGGGACGGCTCCGGCCAGGTCATCGCCGCTCTCAATGTCAACGCCCACGCCGCCGAGACGTCGGTCGAGCGGCTCGTCGAGGGGCATTTGCCACTGTTGCTGCAGACCGCCGGAGACATCACGCGGATTTCGCCCGCATCGCCGCGGTACCGCACACCTGAGAGGCTCGCGCCCGAGAGGCTCACGGCTGAGAAGCCGACGCCTGAACGGACGTCCGTCCGGTGTGCGTCATGATGACCTCCTGCGCTGGGAGCCGGTACGCCGACTCCCTGAGCGTAGGAACGCTCCCGGGCTCGAAGGATCCTTCCGATGACGGCACCTGACGGCGACTTTTGTCCCGGTCGGTCCGGGACATCCGTCGCGGTCGGCAGGACAGGCGGCCTCGTGAGGACCGGTCCATGGTTCAGACGGCGGTGAACGTCCACAGCAGGTTGGTGCTGGTGCCCCACGTCCACTGCTTGGCGGCTGAGCCGGAGGAGACGTCGCCGCCGCTGTCCAGGACGAGTCCCGTGGTGCGGTTGGCGATGGAGTACCTGCCGTCACCGCGGTGGGTGAGCAGCCACTGCTGGTCGGTGTGGCCGTTCCAGTCCTGTTGTCGGACGGTGGCGCCGTTGCCGGTGGCGCCCCATCCGTCGGCGACCATGCCGTTGGTGCGGTTCTCCAGCCTGTAGTAGCCGTTGCCGAGGTCGACCGCGTGCCACTGCAGGTCGGCCTCACCGTCCCAGGTCCGCTGTTTGAGGTCGGAGCCGCTGGAGACGTCGCCGCCGCTGTCCAGGGCCAGGCCGTTGGTGACGTTGGTGATCCTGAACCAGGCCGACGGGTTGAGGATGACCTTCAGTGAGGTGATCTTCTTCCGGATGTCGGCGCTGTCGGCAGTGAAGGTCCACGACGTACCGGTGAAGTCGTCGCCGGAGTAGCCGACGATCCGGTACCCCGGAGCCGGCTTGAGTGAGGAGAGGGTGCGCGGCGGCATTCCGGCGAGGGTCAGCTGTTCGGCGGTGTAGCTGCCGAGAGCGAGTACGGCGCTGTCGCCTCGGTAGTGGGCGTCCTTGAAGAGCAGGGCGCCGGTGAGGGGCCGCAGTACGGGAATCCGGCCGGAGAAGCGGAGCTTCAGGACGTACGCGGGGGCGTCGAACGGCGCCGTCGGCGGAAGGGTCACCTTCAGCCCGGTCGCGTCCTGGGCCGGGGTGTCGAGGTCGATGTACTCGCCGGCCGTCGGGCCGAGCAGCTTCACCGAGGACAACGCTTCCAGATCGATCCGGTCGGAGCTGAGCGTGGTGACCGTCAGCGAACTCCCGGGCCAGCCCAGAACCGTGGCGTACAGGACGGTGCCCGCCTTGTCGCGGGTGAACCGTATGTCCTGCGCGGTGCCGGCCGTGGGTCTGGTGAAGGAGCCGCCGCCCATCTTCGTCGGGCCCTCGCCGTACGAGGTCCAGGCCCGGGTGCTGTAGATCGACTCGCCGAAGCGCTTGAGGTAGTCGCCGATGCCGAGCAGGAGGTCGCGCTGGCCCTGCGGGATGGTGCCGTCGGCCTTCGGGGCGATGTTGAGCAGCATGTTGCCGTTCTTGCTGACCCGGTCGATGAACGAGTGCAGCATCTGCGGGAGCGTGTAGTAGCCGATGCCCTCGGTGTAGCACCAGCTGGAGCTGGAGATGCTGTCGTCGGTCAGCCAGTAGGGCGCGGTGAGGTCGGCCGGGCCGCCCCGCTCGTAGTCGAAGACCTGGCCGTGGTTGTTGAAGCCGTCCTTGTAGGTGGCGACGACTTCCTTGCCCCACTTGTCGGCCTGGTTGTAGTAGTACGCCAGGAAGTTCAGCCGCTGCCGCTCGTCGACCTCGGTCAGGTTGAAGTCCTGCCACAGGATGTCCGGCCTGGCCCGGTCGACGACCTCCTTGAGCTTGTCGTACCAGAGCTGGTTCTCCTGCTCCGGACTGAGCTGCCCGTAGAACTTCTTCAGGCTCGGGTCCGACTGTGCCGGCGCGTACTCGAAGTAGCCGGTGAAGTTGTACGCGTGGTGCATCGCCACCAGCAGCTTCAGGTTCCTGGCGCGGATGGCGTCGGTGAACATCTTCAGCAGGTTCAGCCGCGGGCCCTTGTCCACGGAGTTCCACTCGTTGACCTGGCTGTCCCACATCGAGTAGCCGTCGTGGTGCTCGGCGACCGGCCCGGCGTACTTCGCGCCGGCGTCGACGAACAGCTGGGCCCACTCGTCAGGGTCGAAGTCGCCGCCCTCCGACCTGAGTTTCGGCGCGAACTCCTTGTGGTTGCCCGCCAGGTCGTCCGCCCCGTTGACGAAGTTGTGGTACGGCCACGCGGACGGGCTGCCGTACGTGGCGACGTGGTGCTGGTTCGCCTTGTGGCCGCTCTCGTACATCTGGCGCGGGTACCACTCGTTGTCGTACGCGGGCACGCTGAAGGCGCCCCAGTGGAAGTAGATGCCGAACTTGGCGTCCCGGAACCACTCGGGGGCGGCGGGGTGTCGGTTCACGGAGTCCCAGGTGGGTTCGTAGGTCCTCGGAGCGGCCAGGGCACCCCCGGCTGCTAACACGTCGGTGGCCATCGCGGCCGCCACGACGGCCGTGGTGCCGGCCAATAGTCTGCGCCTGCTGATCGATTGCGACATACGCACGAACGTCAGGCATGCCACCCGCTACTGTCAACGGGTGTGAAGGGATGAATGCGCCTTCTAAAGCAGGGGAGTTGACCGTTTTGTTGTTCAACCGCACTGTTTATCCAGGGACAGACATCACATGTCTCTGACGGACAAGGCCATCGATCAGCTCCGTGAGCTGATCCGCTCGGGCGCGCTGCCCCCCGGCTCCAAGCTGCCTCCGGAACCGGACCTGGCCGCCCAGCTGGGGCTGTCCCGCAACCTGGCGCGGGAGGCGGTCAAGGCGCTGGCCGTCGCCCGGGTGCTGGAGATCAGACGGGGCGACGGCACCTATGTGACCAGCCTGCAGCCGAGTCTGCTGCTGGAGGGTCTTGGCGGTGCGGTGGACCTGCTCCAGAGCGACTCGGGCGCTCTGCTGGACCTGATGGAGGTCAGGCGGCTGCTCGAACCCGCCGCCACCGCACTGGCCGCCACCCGGATCTCCGAGGAGGGCCTGGCCGAGGTGAAGCGGCACCTGGACGCCATGCGGGAGGCACGCGACGACGTCGAGCGGCTCAACGCGCACGACGCGGCGTTCCACCGCGCCGTCGTCGCCGCCACGGGCAACGATCCACTGGTCACCCTCCTGGAGGGCGTCTCGGGCCGTACCCTGCGGGCCCGCATCTGGCGCGGCCTGGTCGACGACCGGGCGGCGGGGCGGACCTCGCGGAACACGAGGCGATCTTCACGGCCCTGGCCCGCCGCGACGCTCCGCTCAGCCACGCCGCCGCGCTGCTGCACGTCAGCAACACCGAGCAGTGGCTACGAGAGCACGTCGACGACTCCGGGGGCGATTCGTCCCGGGCGTGAACGTCGTTCGGCACTCAGGCCCGCGGCGGTACCAGTCCCTGCCGTACGGCGAACAGCGCGGCCTGCGTCCGTGACGTGAGCCGGAGTTTGCGCAGGAGGTTGCTCACGTGGGTGCGGGCGGTGCGTTCGCTGATCACCAGTTCGTCGGCGATCTGCTGGTTCGACCGGCCCTCGGCGACCAGGACGAGGACGTCGCGTTCCCGGCCGGTGAGCGCGGCGAGACCGGTCGGCGGGGAGACGATCTCCTGGGTGAGTCCCCTGGCCACCTCGGGGTCGAGGAAGACCTCACCCCGGGCCGCCGCGCGGATCGCGGCGACCACCTCGCCCGCTTCGGCGTCCTTGAGCAGGTAGCCGGCGGCGCCCTGGGCGAGCGCGGCGTGGACGCGTTCCATCTCGCCGAAGCTGGTGAGCACGACGACCCATACTCCGGGATGACGGTTCTTGATCACTCCGATCGTCGTCGCCCCGTCCATCCTCGGCATGAGCAAGTCGATGAGCACCACGTCCGGAAGTTCCCGGTGCGCGGCCATCGCGTCCAGCCGGGCGAGCGCCTCCTGCCCGTCGGCGGCCTCCGCGGCCACCTCCATGTCGTCCAGGACCTCGAGGTACGCGCGGATTCCGCGGCGTACGACGGCATGGTCGTCGACGATCAGGACCCGGATCGGGCGGGCTTCGCCGCCTCCCGGAGCGGCACCGCCGACGGGACGCTCCGGGAGCTCTCCGGGTCCGTGGGGGGCGACTCCGGCACCCGTACGGGGAGGGGAATGACGACGCGCACGGTCGTACCGCTCTTCGCGCCGGATCTGATCCTCATGGTGCCGCCCCATCGTTCAGCCCTTTCCCGCATGGTCGTCAGTCCGTAGCCGTGATGGCGGGCCGTGCGGCCGGCCTTTCCTTCCGGGGCGGCGTCTCCTCGCCCGGCGGATGCCGCAGTCCCGCGCCCGTCGTCTCGTACGCTCGCGGTCAGTGTGTGGTCGCGGACGCCGAGGCGGATGGTGACGGTGGTGGCCTCCGCGTGCTTGACCACGTTGTGGATGGCCTCCGCGATGATCCGGTACATGTCCTCGGCCAGTTCCGGTTCGATCACGTCTGGTTCCTGGTCGCAGACGAGGCGGATGCCGAGGCCGGTACGGTTCTCGGTGCTCTTGACGAGCGCGCTCACCGCGTCCTCGAGGCCGAGCCGGGCGGAGGAGGGCGGACGCAACTCGTGCACCATCGCCCGCAGGTCGGCGAGCACCGTCCGGGAGAGTGCTCCGACCTCGGCCGCGAACTGCTGGACGGCCTCCGCTGGAACCGGCCCGCCGCGGGTGCCCAGTACTCCGGCCGCGTTGGCCTGCATACCGATGGAGAACACCTGCTGGACGATCGAGTCGTGCAGATCGCGGGCGAGGCGCTGGCGCTCGTTCCGGCGTGCCCCTTCGCGTTCGCTCTGCAGCAGCGTGGCGTAGTCGACGGCGAGGGCGGCCTGTTCCGCCATGGCGCCGAGGAACTCCAGCGTGCGGCTGCCGATCTCCTGCCCGGGTGCGAAGTACGCGTTCAGTACGCCCTCGGGACGGCCGCGCGCCATCAGCGGAACGCTGACGAACGAGTCCCAGTTCAGCTCGCCGAGGTACGCGTGCAGGGGTTCCCAGGCCGGGTCCTCACGGATCTGGGCCCACCGGTGGGGGACGACGATGGGTTTACGTTCCTTGAGGGTGTCGAGCATGCACAGCCGGGCGCCCCGGTCGCGGCACTCCAGCAGCCGGTCGAGGAACACATCCCAGTGCCGCAGCCCCGCGGAGCCCATCAGCCGCAGTTCCCGGCCCGTGCTGTCGAGGGTGAGGATCTGCGCGCCGGCCAGTCCGTCGGCCTGCACGATCTGCTGGGCCACGGCGTCCAGGGTCGAGCCGAGCGAGCCCTCCGTGGCCAGCGCGATCGATGTACGGGCGATCGCCACGAGCCTGCGCTGCCGGTGCGATTCGTCGGTCACATCGCGGAACGACACGACGGTGAACTTCGGGTCGGACGCCAGCGTACGGGCCCGGTAGGCGAACTCGCGCCGGGCTCCGGAGGCCGACACCCAGTGGGCAACCTGCTCGTCCGACCGATCTTCCGACGGCTCGTCCGAGTGGCCCTTGGAGGGGTCCTCCAGCAGCCCGAACGGACAGGCGCCGCCCCCTTCCACGAGCGCGAACGGAGCCGGCGCACCGAGCAGCTCGGCCTCCTCCCCCGCGCCGCACAACGCGACCGCCGCCGGGTTCAGCCGGAAGAACCGGCCCACGCAGTCCAGTACGGCGAGGCCGTCCGGCGCGACGGCCGCGATGTCGTCCCAGCCCACGAGCGGCGTACCGGGCATGACAGATCTCCTCACCATCGTCATCATCGACGAGCGACGAACACCGATCCGAGGGCCACTACGCCAATTGTCGACACCTCGACAGAATGGGCGGGTGGGTGTGCGGACCAGGGGCGACTCGCGGTCGGCTCAAGCATCGTAGCCCGGCGGATTCGGGCCGGGCCTACGTCATTCGACCTGTTCACCGCCCGGTCGAAACGCCGAGCCGGTCGCGTCATTGCTCGCGTTCCCGCACGGACGACACCTGCCTACGTTGAAGAGGGCGCCCCGAGGACGAGGAGGTCTGAGGAATGGACGTGTCCATCGGCACGATCTGGGAGGCGGTCTCCCGTGCGCTGCCCGCTGCCGTCGCCGTCGCGGAACCCGGTCGTGAGACCACCTACCGGGAGTTCGACGAGCGCGCGTCACGGCTGGCCGCCGCACTGGAGGTGGCCGGGGTACGCGAGGGCGACACCGTGGCCTGTTACCTCTACAACGGCGCCGCCTACCTGGAGACGGTCTTCGCCGCCTTCAAGCTCGGTGCCGTGCCGGTGAACGCCAACTACCGCTACACCGGCGAGGAACTCTCCGAACTCCTCACCGACGCGGACGCGGCGGCACTCGTCTTCAGCGGCACCCTGGCCGATCGGGTCGCGCATGCGGCGCAGCATGTGCCCACGCTGAAGCTGCTGGTCAGAGCGGGCGAGCCACGCGCCGACGGTCCGACCGGACCTGCCGTACCCGAACTGGAGGACCTGCTGTCGGCGCACGCACCGCGCGAGCCGCAGCCGCGCCCCGGATCGGACCGCCTCTTCATGTACACCGGCGGGACCACGGGCAAGCCGAAGGGCGTCGTGTGGCGGCAGAGCGATCTGCTGCACTCCCTCGTGGTCCCGATCTTCCACCCGCTCGGTGTCACCGAACTCCCTGCGACCCTCGACGAGGCCGTGGCCATCGCGGTCGGGGCACACCGCGAGGGCCGCGCCCCGACAACCATGCCCGTGGTGCCGCTGATGCACGCCACCGGGCTGTTCAACACCATGGGCGCGCTGATGGTGGGCGGCCGGGCGGTCACCGCGCGGCAGGGCGGTCTCGATCCGGAGCACGTCTGGCACATGATCGCCGAGCAGCGGGTCGACACGGTCATCGTCGCCGGCAACGCCGTATGCCGGCCGCTCGTCGACGAACTCGTCCACGCGGAACAGGCCGGAACGCCGCACGACTTGACCTCCATGCGCAGAATCCTCAGCTCCGGAACCGCTCTCAGCGATCCGCTCAAGCAGGCGCTGCACGAACGGGCCGAGGTCACGGTCATCGACGCCATCGCGTCGAGCGAAGGGGGCCCGTTCGCCTTCGCGATGACCTCGTCCGTACGAGATCTGCCCGCGCGCTTCTTCCCCGTGCCCGCGACGCGGGTGATCGGCACCGGCGACCGCTTCGTCGAAGCCGGCAGCGACGAGGCCGGGCATCTCGCCTACTGCGGCCCCATGCCGCTCGGCTACTACAAGGACACGGAGAAGAGCGCGACGACGTTCCGCACGATCGACGGGGTCCGGTACGCGATCCCCGGCGATCTCGCCCGGATCGACGCCGACGGCGCGATCCGGTTCCTCGGCCGCGGCTCGGGCGTGATCAACACCGGCGGCGAGAAGGTGCACCCCCAGGAAGTGGAGAACGTCCTGCTGACGCACCCCGCGGTGACCGACTGCGTCGTCGTGGGCATCCCCGACGAGACCTGGGGGGAGCGGGTGGCGGCCGTCGTGGCGGTCCCGCCGGGCGCGACGGTCACCGTCGATGAACTGCGCGACTGGGTACGGCGAAGCCTCGCCGGCTACAAGGTGCCGCGCTCCGTCGTCCTGACGGAAACCCTGCCGCGCACCCCGACCGGCAAGCTCGAGATCGCCTGGGCCAGGAAGACCGCCTCACTCGATCCCAAGGAGTCCCGATGACCCCCCATGCCCGTGGGGCCACGCACATCTGGGTGCCCTTCCGCGACACGTCCCTCTACGTGGAGTTCGCGAACGAGGCGGGCGAAGCGGCCCGTACGTCCGATCGCCGGCCCCTTCTGGCCGACGCCGTCCCCCAGGGCGGCATCACGCGTGACGACCGCTACGGCCCACCGATGTGGCGCATCGACGTCCAGCGGCTGCATGCCGTGGTGGAAGCCCTCTGGAACGACGACGACCGACAGGTGCGGATCCATCTCGACCAGGCACCGCGGCCCGACCGGGGCAACGGGGCGCCGGCCCCGCGCGACGGATGACGTAGTCCGTGCCGCGACCTTGCGCCGCCCCCGGTCCGGTCATTCGAGCGATGACCTGGGCGTTCCCCTGTCGTTAGCGTCGATCGCGCCACCGCCCACCGCGGCCGGAGCGACGCCCGCCGACCGTACCGAGGAGATGACGAACGTGAAGAGCCCTTCAGCCGCCGCCCCGGACACGCGGCCCCTCGGCGCTTCCGAAAGGCGCGGAGCCGAGTTCGAGGGCACCGTCACCGTGCTGTCCCGGCAAACGGTGGCGGAGGGTGTCGTATCGCTGGAACTGGCACCAGGCTCCGGTGACGGTGAACCGCTGCCGCCTTGGCAGCCGGGAGCGCACATCGACGTCGTGCTGCCCACGGGTGTCACCCGGCAGTACTCGCTGTGCGGCCGGGTGAACACGGCCGGGCACCAGGACCGCTGGCGTATCGCGGTGCTGCGGGAGCCCGACGGACGCGGCGGCTCGCAGTGGATCCACGACCACGTCCGCGAGGGCGACGAACTCAAGGTGCGCGGCCCGCGCAACAACTTCCCGCTGCGGCCCGCGGCCCGGTACCTGTTCGTCGGCGGAGGCATCGGCATCACCCCCCTGCTCCCGATGATCGCCGAGGCCGAGGCCGCGGGGGCCGAGTGGTCCCTGCTCTACGGCGGCCGGACCCACGGTTCCATGGCCTTCCTGCCCGAACTGGAGGGCTACGGCGAGCGGGTGGCCGTACGGCCGCAGGACCAGTACGGACTGCTCGACCTCGCCGGCTTCCTCGGCGATCCCGACCCGTCCGCCCTGGTGTACTGCTGCGGCCCGGCGGGGCTCATCGACGCGGTCGAGGCGTACTGCGCCGGCTGGCCGTCCGGGTCCCTGAACGTCGAGCGGTTCGCCGCGGCGGCCGTGCCGGGGCCCGCCGACGGTACGGCCGAGCAGCCCATCGAGGTGGAGCTGCGGGCGTCCGGGATGACGCTGACCGTGCCGCCGGAGCTGTCGGTCCTCGCGGCGGTGGAACAGGCGGGCGTCCCGGTCCTGTCCTCCTGCGAGGAGGGCATCTGCGGCTCGTGCGAGACCCCCGTCCTGGACGGCGAGGTCGATCACCGCGACTCACTGCTCACCGAGGACGAGCGGGCCGCGAACGACACGATGCTGATCTGCGTCTCCCGCGCGCGGGGCGGCCGCCTCGTGCTGGACATGTGACACACGTTTCTGAAAGAGACCTCTGACGCACCGTCAACTCGGTGTTCCGCCGAAGGAAGGACCGCCATGACACTGACACAGCACGTGCGCAACGGCTGGTATCTGGGAGCCTGGTCCGACGAGATCGGCCGGACACTCAAGCAGCGCTGGATCACGGACATCCCGGTCTGCTTCTACCGCCTCCCCGACCAGACGGTCACCGCCGTCGAGGACCGCTGCCCCCACCGCAAGTACCCCTTGTCCTTGGGCCACTTGGACGGCGACGGCACGCTCCAGTGCGACTACCACGGCTACCGATTCGACGGGCAGGGCGTGTGCGTCGGGGTCGCCGAGCAGGCCGAGCGTCCCAAGGCGGCGCTGCGCCGGTTCCCGCTGGTCGAGCGGGAGGGCGCGATCTGGATCTGGCCCGGTGACCCGGATCTTGCCGACGAGAGCCTGCTGCCCGACACCTCGTGGCTCACCGACCCGGACTGGACGCACGTACACGGTGTGGTCCCGTTGAAGGCGCGGCACATGCTGCTCGTGGAGAACCTGCTCGACCTCACCCACGAGACGTTCCTGCACCCGACGAGCATCGGCAACGCCGCCGTCGCCGCGACCCCCATCGACGTCACCGTGGACGGCGACCGGGTCGGCTTCAGCCGCCGCATGGTCGGCATCGAGGCCCCTCCGTTCTACGAGAAGTCGTGCGGGCTGACCTCTCCGGTGGACCGCTGGCAGGACGGCGACTTCTACCCGCCGGGCATCTTCATCCTCAACATCCGCGTCGCGGCCACCGGCACCGAGGAGCCGGAGGGCTTCCACATGAAGGTCCTGTACGGGCTGACGCCGGCGCGCGGCAACGAGACGCACGACTTCTACGCGCTGGGCCGCGACTACCTCGTCGACGACCAGGAGCTCACGAAGTTCCAGCACGAGCAGCAGCTCGCCGTGATGCAGGAGGACGTGGACGCCCTGGAGGCGCAGGAGGTCATGTACGCCACCGACCCGGGCGGCAACGCCGAGTCCAGCATCAAGTCCGACCTGGCCGCCCTCCGCGGACGCCGCGCGGTGGCGAAGATGCTGGCCCGCGAGCAGCGAGAACAGGGCGAGCAGCAGCAGGGCGCCCGCATACCTCGCAGCAGGGCGTCCGTATGAGCGGCCGCCACGTCTTCGTACTGATCCACGGCGCCTGGCACGGCGGGTGGGTGTGGCAGCGCGTCACACCGCTGCTGAGTGAGGCCGGGCACGAAGTGCACTCCCCCACGCTGACCGGGGTGAGCGACCGCGCCCATCTGCTCAGTCCGCAGGTCGGGCTCGGCACGCACATCGAGGACGTCGTGGCGCTGATCGAGGCCCACGACGCCCGGGATGTCGTGCTCGTCGGGCACAGTTACGCGGGCCAGGTCGTCACCGGAGTCGCGGACCGCATCCCCGACCGGCTGGCCAAGCGCGTCCACCTCGATGCCTTCGTGGGCGACGACGGGGACGCGGCGATCGACCTGCTTCCCGAACGCATCGCCGGGCACTACCGGGAGTCCGTGGCCGGACCCGGCTTCGGCTGGCTCATCCCGGTGCGCTCGCTGAGCGTGCTCGGCGTCGAGGAACAGTCGGACCTGGACTGGCTCGGCCCCCGGCTGACCCCACACCCCTGGCTGACGTACACCGAGCCGCTCCGGCTGACCGGCAAGGCCGACCAAGTCCCCGGCGTCTTCATCGAGTGCACCGACTGGATGCGGGTGTTCACCCCGCACGCCGAGCGCGCCGCCGCCCGCGGCTGGCCGGTCCACGAGATCGCGACCGGACACGAGGCCATGGTCACCGCCCCCGGCCAACTGGCCGAACTGTTGCTGGACATCGCGGCAGCCTGACCCGATCCGTGAAGGGACGCCCCATGGAATTCCTCGTACGCACCGAGAACCTACTCCCCCCGGACACCCCCGACGACGTGCGCGAATCCCTGCGCAAGGGCGAACGGGAACGTGCCCTGCAGCTCAGGGAGGCGGGCATCCTCAAGCGGCTGTGGCGGGTTCCGGGCCGCAACGCCACGATCGGCCTGTACGAGGCGGCCGACCCGGCGGAGCTGCATGACGCGCTCGCCTCTCTGCCGATGTGGAAGTGGATGGACATCACCGTCGAGGCGCTCGCCACACATCCGCAGGAGAAGACGCCTTGACCGGCCAGGTCAGCCGGGACGGCCAGGAGGGCGAGGGCGGTCGGCGGGTCGCCGTGGTGACGGGCGCCGCGGGCGGCCTCGGGCAGGCCATCGCCCGTCGTCTGGCGAGGGACGGATTCACGGTCGCCGCACTCGACATCGCCGAACCGGACCCGGCCCCGGACCTGGACGGCAGCAGCGAGGTCTCCGGCATGCGGCCGTGGCACTGCGACATCAGCGACCCGGTCGCGACCCGCCAGGCCGTGGGCGGGATCACCGAGGCGTACGGCGGCGTCGACGTCCTGGTGAACAACGCCGGCCTGCTCTCCGGCCGCGCACCCCTGCTCGAGACAACCCCGCGGGAACTGCACCGATTCTTCGACGTCAACGCCGTCGGCCCGCTGCTGATGGTCCAGGCGTGCGTGCCCTGGCTGAGCAAGAGCCCGCACGGCGGACGCGTGGTCAATGTCGCCTCGCGCACCTTCTTCACGGGGTCGCCCGGCCAGATCGCGTACGTGGCCAGCAAGGGCGCACTCATCGGCATGACCCGGGTGATGGCGCGCGAACTGGGCGAGCACCGGATCACGGTCAACGCGGTGGCGCCCGCACAGGTGGCCACCCCGGGCACCCGGGAGCACTCCGGCGACGACGTGTTCGCCGCGACCATGCGCCGGCAGGCGATCAAGGAGTTCGTCACCCCGGAGCATTTCGCGGGCCTCGTCTCGTATCTCGCTTCCCCGGACGCGGAGTTGGTCACCGGCCAGACGTTCGTCTGCGACGGCGGCGGACTCCTGCACTGACGGCGCCCTCAAAGGGAAGGAGAGGAACGGCATGTCCAGCAGCACACCCCAGGTCCCCGGCACGTACGTCTTCGACGCTGCCGAGAGCCGCCGCGGCCGAGCGCTGAACCGGCTCTGCGGATCTCTCAAGGACGCCGGGAGCCGGGAGAGGTTCAAGGCCGACGAAGCCGCGTACTGCGACGCGTACGGGCTCACGGCCGAACAACGGGACGCCGTCCTGCGGCGGGACTGGAACCGGATGATGGAGCTGGGCGGGTCCATCTTCTACGTCTTCAAGCTCGCCATGGTCGACGAGAAATCCATGCAGTACCTCGGCGGGGTCTTCACCGGCATGACCACCGAGGAGTTCGCGGAGGCGCTGAGAGCGGGAGGGCGGAACTTTGGCTGAGGTGATCTGGGGTCTGGCCACCTCGCATGTGCCGTCGATCGGTGCGGCCATGGACCACGGGAAGACCCAGGACCCGTACTGGAAGCCGCTGTTCGACGGGTACGGGCCGGCGCGGGAGTGGATGGCCGAGCACACCCCCGACATAGCGGTCGTCATCTACAACGACCATGCCAACGCCCTCGACATGAGCGTCACTCCGACCTTCGCGCTCGGGACGGCCGAGTCGTACCGAGTGGCCGACGAGGGGTGGGGCAGCCGTCCCGTGCCGGCGGTCATCGGCAACCCCGAGTTCTCCGACCACCTCGTCGAGAGCCTGATCGACGCCTCCTTCGATTTGACGGTCTATCAGGAACTGGATGTCGACCACGGCCTGACCGTTCCGCTGTCGGTGTACTGCCCCGACCCCGGCGAGCGCTGGCCGTGCGCGGTGGTGCCCCTTCTGGTGAACGTCATCCAGTACCCGCAGCCCACCGCAGCACGCTGCCTTGCCCTCGGCCGTGCGCTCGGCGAGGCGATCCGCTCCTTCCCTGAGGACCTCAAGGTCGCGGTCTTCGGCACCGGCGGCATGTCGCATCAACTCGCGGGCGCCCGCGCCGGGTTGATCAACCAGGACTTCGACCGGATGTACCTCGACGCGATCGAGCACGATCCCGACAAGCTGGCCGCGCTCACGCGCGAGGAGTACATCCGCGAGGCCGGCTCCGAGGGCATCGAGCTGATCATGTGGCTGATCATGCGCGGCGCGCTGGGGCCCCGGCTCCGACGCGTGCACGAGACGTACCACGTGCCCGCGTCGAACACGGCGGCCGGGATGGTCCTGTTCGAGAACCTGGGCCCGGGATCCTGAGCCGAGCTCAGAGGGACTTTCGCAGCGGGAAGGCCGCCCGGACCTCCCAGCCGTGGCCGACCCTGGGCCCGGCCCACAGCGTTCCGCCCAGTGCGGTGACGCGTTCCGTCAGGCCGACGAGGCCGAAGCCGCCGCCGCGTGCGGCGGCCGGGAGCTGGGTGCCGCCGTGGCCGTCGTCCGCGACCGCGACCATCAGGCGGTGTTCCTCGCACCACAGGGCGACGCTGATCTCCGTGGCGTCGGCCGCGTGGCGTCGTACGTTCGTCAGCGCCTCCTGGACGACCCGGAAAGCGGCCGCCTGCACCTCGTGCGGGAGGTCCTCGGGGAGGGCGGGGTCCCGATGGAGCGTGATCTTCTGGACCGGGCTCGCGAAGCCCTCGATCAGGCCGGAGACGCCCGCGAGATCGCCCACCGGCCGGTGGGCGGCCTCGTCAGGACCGGTGTCGCGCAGCACGCCCACCGTGCGGCGCATGGAGGCCAGGGCCTCGGTGGCGGCGCGTTCGATACCGGCAAGCACCGGGTCGAGGTCGTCGTTCCGGGAGGTCTGGGAGTTCTGGGAGTTCTGGGAGTCAGCCATCATGCGCGCCACCTGCGTCTGCACGAGGATCCCGGTGACATGGTGGGCGACGAAGTCGTGCAGGTCGGCGGCGATGGCCACGCGCTCGTCGCGGCGGGTCTCGGCCACCGCGACCGTCCGCCCGGTGGCCGGGGCCACCCTCACCTGCACCGGCACGGACGGCGACGGCAAGGCCGTCGACATCCCCGTGACCGTGGTCAAGGCGTCGGACCGCTCCGTCACCTGGAAGTTCGAGCGCTGAGACGGAGTTCCGTCGCCGGCTCAGCGGGCGTCGATGACCATGAGTGCCGTGTGGAGTGAGGTACGTGACTCGGCGGATTCGTGGGAGACGCCCAGGATGCGTTCGACGGTGCGCAGACGGCTGTAGAGGGTGGGGCGGCGGCTCAGGCCGGCCCGCGAAGGGCTGCACATCATCGACCAGGTGCTCAGCCGGGTGGATGCCCTGGTCCACGGCTGCCGCAAGGACGATGCCCTCTAGAACTCACGTTTCCGGTGCATAGCTGTGCGGCCAGGCCGAGCCTGGCCGCACAGTGCTGTCCACGGGAAACCATGCCTGCCAAGTGCACTCAGGCTTCGCGCCTGGGGGCCCTCCTCCCCGCTCCCCAGGCGAGCAGCGCGAACCCCAGGGCGAAGCCGAGCATCGTCCATACGCCGCGTGGCCAGAAGATGTGGCTGTCGACGAAGAACCAGCCTGCCGCCAGGAGCACCAGAGTGCCGGGAAGGATTCGGGCGCCGTGCCTGGGGAGCAGCGCGACCGCCGTGGCCGCGATGGCGACGATGAGCGCGTAGGCACCGGCCTGGCCGAGCGCCTCGCCCGTGTCGTAGAGCGGGCGTTTGACCGGTCCGAGGGCCGCGGTCTCGGCGACGTGCTCGACCGCGGTTCCGGCCCCGATGCCGGCGACGGCGTCGAGACCGGTGTAGAAGGCCGCGTAGATGAACGCACTCCCCCAGGCCACCACTGTGGCGACTCCCGCGAGGTCGAGTCGGGGACGATGCCACAGCGGGACCAGGAGGCCGACCGTGAGCAGTGGAAAGACCGGCAGCAGTGCGATGTGCAAGTCGGCCCAGTCCGCGGCCGTCGACCTGGACAGCCCATGGGGATGCACGATGCCCGCGGCGGCGAGCACGAGAGGGGCAGCGGTGACGAGGGCGATGCTTCGGATGGTTGACACGCCTGCGAGCGTAGGGGCGTCACCTCACCTGATGCGGCTGCGTAAGGGACTCGTAAGAGACTGCTAGCCACCCGGGCCCCGGCCTGCTCTTCGGCCGCCGACTGGACAGGCCCGACGTCTGACGCGAGACATCAGCGGATCTCGAGCAGGAGGTCGCCGCCTTCGACCTGCTGGATGGAGCCGATCGCCAGTCGGGCGACGGTGCCGCCGCGTTGGGCGGTGATGGCGGCCTCCATCTTCATGGCCTCGATGGTGGCGACGGTCTGCCCGGCGTCGACGGAGGCTCCTTCCTCCACCTGCAGGGTGACGACACCGGCGAAGGGCGCGGCGACCTGGCGGTCGTCGCCGCGATCGGCCTTCTCGGCGACCTTGACGTCGGTGGCGATCGAGGTGTCGCGCACGGACACCGGCCGAAGCTGCCCGTTCAGGCTGGCCAGCACGCTCCGGTAGCCGCGCTCGTCGGCCTCGGAGATCGCCTCCAGTTCGATCAGCAGCGTCACGCCCTGTTCCAGGGTGACGGTGTGCTCGGTGTCGGGTTCGAGGCCGTAGAAGAAGTCCTTGGTCGAGAGCACCGAGGTGTCGCCGTAGGCCTCGCGGTGTGTGTCGTACGCCTTGGTCGGGCCGGGGAACAGCAGCCGGTTCAGCGTGGTCCGTCGCGCGTCGCGCAGCCCGCGCCGGTCGTCTTCGGAAAGCTGCGGCGGCTGCGCCTGCGCGGGCCGGCCTTCGAGGGCGCGGGTCCTGAAGGGTTCCGGCCAGCCTCCGGGCGGATCGCCCAGCTCGCCGCGCAGAAATCCGATCACCGAGTCCGGCAGGTCGAACTTGGCGGGGTCGGACTCGAAGGCGCTCGCCTCGACTCCGGCACCGACCAGGTGGAGCGCGAGATCACCCACGACCTTGGAGGAAGGGGTGACCTTCACCAGCCGGCCCAGCATCCGGTCGGCGGCGGCGTAGCAGTCCTCGATCAGCTCGAAGCGGTCCCCGAGTCCGAGCGCGATGGCCTGCTGGCGCAGGTTGGACAGTTGCCCGCCGGGGATCTCGTGGTGGTAGACGCGGCCCGTGGGCGAGGCCGGCCCGGACTCGAACGGCCGGTAGACCTTGCGTACGGCCTCCCAGTAGGGCTCGAGGTCGCCGACGGCCTGCAGGGACAGGCCGGTGGTCCGGTCGGTGTGGTCGGTGGCCGCGACCAAGGCGGACAGCGAAGGCTGGCTCGTCGTGCCCGCCATCGACGCGACGGCCGCGTCGACGGCGTCGACTCCGGCGTCGATCGCCGCGATCAGGGTGGCCAGCTGCCCGCCCGCCGTGTCGTGGGTGTGCAGGTGCACCGGCAGGTCGAAGCGTTCCCGCAACGCGGTGACCAGCTTCCTGGCCGCCGGTGGGCGCAGCAGCCCGGCCATGTCCTTGATCGCCAGGACGTGTGCGCCGGCCTCGACGATCTGCTCGGCCAGCCGCAGGTAGTAGTCGAGGGTGTAGAGCGGCTCGGCCGGATCGGACAGGTCGCCGGTGTAGCACAGGGCCACCTCGGCCAGCGCGGTCCCGGTCGCCCGTACGGCGTCGATGGCCGGACGCATCTGCGCGACGTCGTTGAGCGCGTCGAAGATGCGGAAGATGTCCATTCCGGTCGCGGCGGCCTCGGCGACGAACGCGTCGGTGACCTCGGTCGGGTAGGGCGTGTAGCCGACGGTGTTGCGGCCGCGCAGCAGCATCTGCGTGCAGATGTTCGGAACCGCCTCGCGCAGCAGGGCGAGCCGTTCCCACGGGTCCTCTGCCAGGAACCGCAGGGCGACGTCGTAGGTCGCCCCGCCCCAGCACTCCAGGCTGAGCAACTGCGGTGCCATGCGCGCGACGTGCGGTGCTACGGCGAGCAGGTCCCGGGTCCGTACCCGGGTCGCCAGCAGCGACTGGTGGGCGTCGCGGAACGTGGTGTCGGTGACCGCGACCGCGCTCTGCCGGCGCAGTTCGGCGGCGAACGCTTCGGGGCCGAGCGCGGCGAGGCGCTGCCGGGAGCCCTGCGGCGGTGGATCGGAGAGGTTGGTGGAGGGGAGCTTTTCGGCGGGTTCGACGACGGCGGGCCGCGGCCCGTGCGGCTTGTTGACGGTGGTCTCGGCAAGGTGGTGCAGGATGCGGCTGCCGCGGTCGGCCGGGGGGCGGGCCCGCAGGAGCTGGGGCCTTTCGTCGATGAAGCTGGTGGTGACGTGCCCGGCCTGGAAGTCCGGGTCGTCGAGTACGGCGGCCAGGAAGGGCAGGTTCGTGGAGACCCCGCGGATGCGGAACTCGGCGATGGCGCGCCGGGCCCGGCGGGCGGCGTTGGCGAAGTCGTGGCCATAGCAGGTCAGTTTGACCAGCATGGAGTCGAAGTGGGCGCTGACCTGGGCACCCGTGTGGACGGTGCCGCCGTCGAGCCGTACGCCGGGGCCTCCCGGGGAACGGTAGGCGGAGATGGTGCCGGTGTCGGGCCGGAATCCGTTGCCGGGGTCCTCGGTGGTGATGCGGCATTGCAGGGCAGCGCCGGACAGGACGATGTCGTCCTGGGTGAGGCGGAGTTCGGGCAGGGTGACGCCGGATGCGATCCGCAGCTGTGCCATCACCAGGTCCCGGTCGGTGACCTGCTCGGTCACCGTGTGCTCCACCTGGATCCGGGGGTTCATCTCGATGAACACGTGGTTGCCGCGCTCGTCGACCAGGAACTCGACCGTGCCCGCGTTCACGTAGCCGATGTGGCGGGCGAAGGCGACGGCGTCGGCGCAGATCCGCTCCCGCAGCCGCGGGTCCAGGTTCGGAGCCGGGGCGATCTCGACGACTTTCTGGTGCCGGCGCTGCACCGAGCAGTCCCGCTCGTAGAGGTGGACGACGTTGCCGACGCCGTCGGCGAGGATCTGCACCTCGATGTGGCGTGGGTTCACCACCGCCTGCTCAAGGAACACGGTGTCGTCCCCGAAGGCGGACTTCGCCTCCCGCATGGCCGCCTCGATGGCGTCGCGCAGCTCGCCGGGCTCGGCGACCCGCCGCATGCCGCGTCCGCCGCCGCCGGCCACGGCCTTGACGAACAGCGGGAACCCGACGTCGGCGGCCGCGGCCAGCAGAGCCTCGACATCCGTGGACGGCGGCGACGACGCCAGGACCGGCACCCCGGCCTCGCGGGCCGCCGCGATCGCACGGGACTTGTTGCCCGTCAGGTGCAGCACATGCGCGGGCGGACCGATGAACGTGATGCCCGCGTCCGCGCAGGCGGCGGCCAGGCCGGGGTTCTCCGACAGGAAGCCGTAGCCAGGGTAGACCGCGTCCGCCCCGGCCCTGCGGGCGGCCCTGATCACCTCGTCGACCGACAGGTACGCCCGCACCGGGTGACCGCGCTCGCCGATCAGGTACGACTCGTCGGCCTTCGCCCGGTGCAGCGAGTTGCGGTCCTCGTGCGGGAACACCGCCACTGTGGAGATTCCCAGCTCGAACGCGGCCCGGAAGGCCCGGATCGCGATCTCACCGCGATTGGCCACGAGAACTTTGGCGAACATCATCCGACTCCTCGACATCGGCGGAGAAACCACGATGGGCCAGTATGGGCCGTACGTACGCGCTTGGGCGCCCTGTCGGAGTGAACGCTCCGCGGCGGAGCGGTCAGCGGCTGGTGAAGACCGTGTCGTGCCAGGACTTGTGCGGGGCGCCGGTGTTCTCCGACATGACGTGCTTGACGTTGGTGTACTCGTCGAAGGAGTACGCCGACATGTCCTTGCCGAAGCCGGAGGCCTTGTAGCCGCCGTGCGGCATCTCGCTGATGATCGGGATGTGGTCGTTGATCCAGACGCAGCCCGCCTGGATCTCGCGGCCGGCGCGTCCGGCGCGGAAGACGTTGCTCGTCCAGGCCGAGGCGGCAAGGCCGTACGGGGTGTCGTTGGCCAGGCGGATGGCGTCGTCGTCGCTGTCGAAGGGCAGGCAGACGAGGACCGGGCCGAAGATCTCCTGCTGGACGATGGCGGAGTCCTGTGCCGCGCCGGTGATGAGGGTGGGCTCGTAGTAGGCGCCCTGGCCCAGCGGCCCGTCAAGGATCCGCCCGCCACGCACGATCGTGGCTCCGGCCTCACGCGCGTTCTCCACCATGGCGGCGACCTTGTCGCGCTGCTTCAACGAAATCAGGGAGCCCATGTCGGTGGCGGGGTCGTCGACCGGGCCCAGCCGTACGCCGTCCATCAGCTCGGCGACGCGGGCCACGAACGCCTCGTACAGGGGGCGTTGGACGTACGCGCGGGTGGCGGCCGTGCAGTCCTGGCCGGCGTTGATGAGGGCACCGGCCACGGCGCCGCGGGCGGTGGCCTCCAGGTCGGCGTCGTCGAAGACGAGGAAGGGTGCTTTGCCGCCGAGTTCGAGGTGGACGCGCTTCACCAACCCGGCTGCCTGCGCGGCGACTTGGCGACCGACCCCGGTGGAGCCGGTGAACGAGACCATGGCGATGTCGGGGTGGGTGACCAGGGCCTGCCCGGCGACGGGGCCACTTCCGGTGACGATGTTGATCACGCCGTCGGGAATGCCGGCCTCCTGCGCCGCCTCGGCGAACATCACCGAGGTGAGCGGGGTGAGTTCGGACGGCTTGAGCACCACGGTGTTGCCTGCGGCGACGGCGGGCAGCACCTTCCAGGCGGCCATCTGGAGGGGGTAGTTCCAGGGGGCGATGGAGCCGATCACGCCGATGGGTTCGCGGCGGATGGTGGAGGTGTGCTCGCCGGAGTACTCCGCCGAGGCGCGGCCTTCCAGGTTACGGGCCGCGCCGGCGAAGAACCGTACGTTGTCGATGCTGCCGGGGATGTCGAATCCGCCGGCCAGCCTGATCGGCTTGCCGCCGATACGGCTCTCGGTGGCGGCGAACTCCTCGCTGCGGGCCTGGAGTTGATCTGCCCAGCGCAGCATGGCCTCGGAGCGTTCGGCGGGGGTGGTGCGCGACCACTCGGCGAACGCGGCGCGGGCGGCGGCGACCGCCTCGTCGACGTCCTCAGCGCCTGCCAGGGTGTCGGTGGCCAGGACCTCGCCGGTGGCCGGATTGGTCACCTGGTACTGCTCGCCGGACGTGCCGGAGCGGCGCTTGCCCGCGATGAACTGCTGTCCGGTGGTCTCCATCAGTCACATCTCCGATTGCGTTTCGGGAGTGGAGCTCTGCTCGCCCCACAGCTCGCCCAGGGTGCAACCGTGCGGGAAGGGGTTGGGAGCTGTTGCCGGTGCACTCGGCAATAGTGCCTTTTGGTGAGTGTGAGTGAGTGGCCGAAGGCTGAGGTGGCGTCCGGTCGGTTCGTCATGTCCGGGGCTCTGGTCCGGGACGCCGCGGCCGCGGACAGCAGGAAACCAATAGGATCTGAGCTGCCGTGACGGCCGCACCAACACATGGGTTCGCGTGTGGGCAGGGCCGTTCCGGCAAGCTGGGAAGGTGCCAGCGGTGCATTTTTTCCGGAGGGAGCGGGAATGGCGGAGAGTCCGGCCGAAGAGCGGAGGGGCGGTCCGGCGGCACCCCAGTTGCGGCTGGACGAGCTGCTGGAGGGCCTGCAGGCGCAGGTCGCCCAGGTACGCGCGACCCGGGACCGGGTGCACACGCTGCTGGACGCGGTACTGGCGATCGGCTCCGACCTGGATCTCGATGTGGTGCTGCGGCGGATCACCGAGTCAGCGGTGGCCGTGGTGGATGCCGAGTACGGGGCGCTGGGGGTGCTGGGCGAGGAAGGCCGGATCAAGCAGTTCATCACGGTCGGCGTGGACGAGGAGACCATCAAGACGATCGGTCACTATCCCGAGGGCGAGGGCATCCTGGGGCTGCTGATCAGGGAGCCGGAGCCACTGCGCCTTGCCGACCTCGGCACACATCCCGAGTCGGTGGGCTTCCCCGAGGGGCATCCACCGATGACCACGTTCCTGGGGACCCCGGTGCGCGTACGCGACCGGGTCTTCGGCAATCTGTACCTGACCGACAAGCGCGGCGGGGCGCAGTTCGACGACGAGGACGAGGCGGTGCTGCGCACACTGGCGGCGGCGGCCGGCGTGGCCATCGACAACGCCCGGCTGTACGAGGGCACGCGCCGCCGGGAGCGATGGCTGGCGGCGAGCAGCGAGCTGACCCGCAGCCTGTTGTCGGGCACCGACCCGGACCAGGTGCTGCACCAGGTCGCCACCACCGTGAGGTCACTGGCAGGGGCCGATCTGGTGACGATGGCGGTGCCGATCGACGACGGCGACGAGCTGGTGATCGAGGCCGCCGACGGGGAGGGCGCCGAGCGGGTGCGCGGGCTGGTACTGCCGGCCACCACGCTGGCCGCGAAGGTGCACCGCTCCAACGAGCGGATCACCAGCAAGGCGCTGTCCCAGGAGCCGCAGGGCGGGGCCGGCTCCGCGGCTCACGTCGAGCTGGGGCCAGGGTTTCTCCTCCCGCTGGTCGGGCGCGAGCACGCCCGTGCGGTTCTGCAGGTCGCCAATCTGCCCGGCGGCGAGGAGTTCTCCGACGCCGCGATGACCATGATCAGCGGCTTCGCCGACCAGGCCGCGCTCGCCCTGGAGATCGCCGAGCACCGGCGCGAGGCGGATCATCTCCTGGTCCTGACCGACCGGGACCGCATCGCACGCGACCTTCACGACCTGGCCATCCAGCGGCTGTTCGCCTCCGGGCTGACGCTGAACTCCGTACTCGGACGGATCTCCGACCGGCCCGAGGCGGCCGAGCGCATCCAGCGTGTGGTCGACGACCTCGACGACACCATCAAGACGGTGCGGACGACGATCTACGCACTGCGCGAGCGCGACCGCTCCGAGGGACGTGCTGGTCTGCGCGCGAAGCTGCTGTCCGAGACCGACCAGGCCGCCGAGGCACTCGGCTTCAGCCCCGCCCTGCGTATGACCGGCCTGCTGGACACCGGCGTACCCGCGGGCCACGCCGATCACCTGCTGGCGGTGCTGCGCGAGACCCTGTCGAACGCCGCCCGGCATGCGCACGCCACCGTCGTCGAGGTCACCGCCGAGACGGACGGCAGCCGGCTGCGCCTGCGCGTGTCCGACAACGGACGGGGGATCGACCCTGCCGTCACCCGCCGCAGCGGCCTCGACAACCTCCGTCGCCGCGCCACCGATCTGGGCGGCACCCTCACGCTCACACCGAACGAGCCCACCGGCACCGTCGTGGAATGGACGGTGCCCCTCCCCGCCGCGGAGGCGGATGCGTAACTCGCGTGCCAGGCCTGGCTGTTCAGGACCCCACGCGGTCCCAGCCACGGCGCGGGGCGCGGAGCGCGGGCGCCGAGCTGGGTGTCGCGGCTGCGGTAGACGATGTAGGGGCGGGTCAGATAGCCGAGCGGTGCGGTGACCATGTGGACGAGCCGGGTGAAGGGCCAGGCCGCAAACAGCAACAGGGCGCTGATCGCGTGCAGTTGGAAGAGCACCGGGGCGCCGGTCATCAGGTCCGGGTCGGGCTGGAAGTAGAAGATGGAGCGGAACCAGGGGGAGATGGTCTCGCGGTAGTCGTATCCCCCGCCGACGACGTTCGCGGCCACGGTGGCGGCCAGGCCGAGCACGATGGTGACGGTCAGGGAGACGTACATGGCCTTGTCGTTGCGGGTGGTGGCCGAGAACACCGGGCCGACGGTGCGACGGCGGTAGATCAGGATGGCCAGGCCGCCCAGCGTTGCGACGCCGGCGATGGTGCCGAGGACGACCGCGCCGATGTGGTACGTGTGCTCGCTGATCCCGGCCGCCTCGGTCCAGCTCTTGGGGATGACCAGTCCGCCGACGTGGCCGACCAGGACGACGAGGATGCCGAAGTGGAACAGCGGGCTGCCGATGCGCAGCAGCCGGCTCTCGTAGAGCTGGGAGGAGCGCGTGGTCCAGCCGAACTTGTCGTAGCGGTACCGCCAGACATGCCCGAGCACGAACACCGCGAGCGCCACGTACGGCAGCACGACCCACAGCAGGATGCCGCCGGTGCCGGCCTCGACCGCCAGGGTGACGGGCTGCGCGGGTGCGGTCATCGGGGACCTCCTACGACGGGATCGGGCAGGAACACAGGGGATGACGTGGGGGGCGCGTACGGGTCGAGGCCGACCTGTTCCTCGGGAGGGCCCTGGGCGGCGAGGCGCATGACGGCTGTGCGTTCGTCACCGGCGAGGGCGGGCAGGGTGGCGGACACGGAGTCCAGGACGTGCGCCCAGGGCGAGGCGGCGTCACGCAGGGCGAGGCGCAGGAGTTCCAGGCCGGCGCGGTGATCGGTCCGGCGGCTGCGCACCAGCGCCTCCGCCAGATCGCCGTCCAAGCCCGCCTGTGCCTGTTCGCCGCTGGTCTCCGTGCTCACCGTGCCGCTCCGCCCCGGGCACACCGGACGCTCGTTCGAATTGTGATCGGTTCCGGCCGAACACGACTCTACGACCGCCGTCCCCCGGAGGGTCAACAGCCACACCACGAACGACCTCCGGCGGTTGAGCGGGGCGCCTACCGCAAGGGTGGGTACGGTTCATGGGCGGCTGCGGGTCCGTCGTGGCTTGTCGCGCCCCGCGGCGGAGCCGCAGCCGAAACCCGCACCCCCAGCGGAGCGCTTACGCAGTGGTGCCCGCCGTCCGCTGCCCACGCGGGCGCCCGGTCCGCTGCTTCCGCTCGCCGCCCTCGGCCGCGGCGCGCACACCGGTGAGGGTGTACGCCAACGCCGCGGCGGCCACGATCGCGAGCAGCCCCAGCCCGATCGCGTACGACTCGTACGCCCCGTACAGCGAGCCCATGACCAGCGGCGGCAGGAAGCCGCCCAGTCCCCCCGCGGCGCCGACGACGCCGGTGACGGAGCCGACCTGGTTGGCCGGGGTCAGCAGGGCCACCAGAGCGAACGTCGCTCCGCTGCCCGCGCCGAGCGCGGCGGCCATGGCCAGGAAGGCGATGGTGCCCAGCGGTGCCAGCGACGGACTGAACGACTGCACGAGCGCCCCGGCCACGACCACGGCGAGCGAGCCGGCCAGCACCCGCACCGGGCCCAGCCGGTCCGACAGCCAGCCGCCCATCGGGCGCATCGCCACGGCGAGGAGCACGAACCCGGCCATGCGGTTCGCGGCGTCGGCCTGGGTGAGGCCGTAGCCGGTCTTGAGGTAGGTGGGCAGGTAGACGGAGAACGCCACGTAACCGCCGAACGCGACCGCGTACAGCGCGGACGCCTGCCAGGTGATGGGCAGCCGCGCGGTGGCGGCCAGCCGGCGGGCCAGCGGCTCGGTGGGCACGGTGCGGCCGGGTGCGTCGCGCAGCAGCAGCGCGGCGGCCACCGCGTACACGGCCAGGACCCCGGCGGTGATCAGGAACGGGGTGGACATGCTGCCCGCGTCGACCAGCTTCACCGTGGTCAGGGCGCTGACGGCGGTGCCGCCCATGCCGACGCCGAAGACGCCGATGGCGAGACCGCGCCGCTCGGGCGGGAACCACGCGTTGACCAACGGCACGCCGACGGCGAACGCGGTGCCGCCGATGCCGAGGAAGAACCCGCCGATCAGCAGGGCAGCCAGCGAGGAGTGGCCGGCCAGGCCGAGGTAGAGCACCGGCACGATGGTGGCCGCCGACACGATCGGGAACATGACGCGTCCGCCGAACCGGTCGGTCAGCGCGCCCACCGGGATACGCCCCAGCGAGCCGACCACGACCGGCACCGCCACGAGCAGTGACTGCTCGAACGACGACAGGTCGAGCCCGTCCTTGAACCGCGGGCCGAGCGGGCTGAGCAGCGCCCACGCCCAGAAGTTCACGGCGAAACCGACTGTGGCCAGGGCCAGCATCTTCCACGCCTGACGCGACACCGGCGCACCCGGCGTCGGCACACCCGACGGTGAACTGCCGCTCTTCGACTTCGACGGCTGGACCATGTTGTCCGTCCCTTTCCTCGTGATGGTGGTACGGCGCCACCGGGATCGCACGCGTTCCGCGGGCCCTTTGCCTGCGGAACGGCGTCACGTCCCCACTGTCCGCATCAGGACTCACCCGAGGCATGGGCCATGAGTCCCTGCCGACGAACGGACGGTCCCCTGATCCGGACCCGGCAGTCCCTGCGTGCCTCCTCCGTACGCCCCGGGTGCCGCGTTGCCCCCACGGCTCACGCGGATCAACGGCCGCGATCGGCCGTCCTCGCGTCCCAAGGGGGCCGACGGGGTAGGGCCGGTCGGCCCTACCCCCCTCACCGCGACCGCGGAGACCATGGACGGATGTTCCAGAACGACGCCTTTCGCGCACTCGACCGGCAAGAGAGCCTGCGCCTGCTCGCCAAGGTGCCGGTCGGCCGCGTGGTCTACACCCGGCAGGCTCTGCCCGCGGTCCTCCCCGTCAACTTCTCCCTGCACACGGACGCCTCCGTCCTGCTGCGCACCTCACCGGACTCGGACCTCGTACGCGCCATCGACGGCGTCGTGGTCGCCTTCGAGGTGGACGAGTTCGACGCGGCGACCCGGTCCGGCTGGAGCGTGGTCGTCACCGGCCGGGCAACCTTGGTGACCGATCCGGCCGAGCACGAGCGGCTGTCGCAGACCGGTCCCACGTCCTGGATGCCCTTGCAGGACCCGGTGTTCGTACGGATCGAGTCCGAGATGGTCACCGGACGCGAACTCAGGGGAACGCGCGGCACGCAGTGAGGCGCAGCCCGCAGCGGGCCGCTGGATTGCGGCCGGCCACCCGGCCCGTGACCGCGTCACGGATGATAGATGTCCCAGGTCGTCGACCTGGCGGGTGAGGGGCCGGCCGTCGGCCGGGCCGTGCTGCATGCGGTGGGTCCTGCGGCGGGAGCAACCGGTGTGCGCCGATCCGCTCCGCGGATCGCGGTGGGCGCGGTTCCTCCGAGATGTGCGGGCAGTTGCTGCACACCGTCGTAGGGCCAGGTGACGAGGTCGTCTTAGGCTGGCGGTCGTTCGAGGCATACCCGATCCTCACCACCGTCGCGGGCGGTACGGCGGTGCGGGTGCCCCTGCGCGACCACGCCCTCGACCTCGACGCCATGGCGGCGGCGATCACCGCCCGGACCCGGCCTCGCCCTTCTCGGCGACCGGCCGAACGTGGCGGTGCTTCGGACCTTCTCGAAGGCGTACGGCCTGGCTGGGCTGCGCGTCGGCTGGCTACGTCCTCACGTGCCAGACCTACGCGGCCTCCGACACCCTCACGGTCGACTACGACAGCTGAGCCCCCATCAGTGGCCTCGCGGTGTGCTCGCGCCGTCCGGGCCGTAGCCGAAGCGGATCAGCACCTGCGGATGGCATCGCTTGTCTCGCGGGAGGGCCGTCGCGGCCCGCAGGTCGGACCATTCCATGGCCTGGTGCAGGAGTGAGGTGCGCAGTCCGCGCGCGGTCGCCGTGAGGAGTACGTACTGGAGTGCCTGGCCGGCGCACAGCCAGTCCTCCCGCTGGTCGCGGGGCGTCCACAACAGGCCCAGCTGGATGTGGCGTTCGAAAAAACGGGCGGGCAGCCGGAAGGCGGGCCGTGCGCTGGTGAAGTCCCGCATCGGCATCCGCCCGGCCGCGTCGGGCGGGCCCAGGGCGGTGACGGGAATGCCGTACGAGGCATCGGAGCCGGGGGCGGTGAGCCAGGTGAGGGTTTCGGCGGAGCGTTCCGGGTGTGCGCGGTTGCGGGCTTCGGCTGCGGCGGTCAGGCGCAGCAGCTGCCGGGTTCCGGCGATGTCCGGTATGTGCAGGCGGGTGTCGGCGGCCTGCGCGGCCCTCGTCATCTCCGCGACGATCGGCTCGGGCACCGGGCGGCCGGTGAACGGCATCCGGCTGGTGTGCCGTCGTGCGATGGCCTCGTAGAGACCCGGGTCGGAGGGCTGGTCGTCCGCTCCGAGGGGACCGGTCAGTCGTACGGCGGCGAGCAGGCCGGGGGTGTGACGGTCCGGCAGCAGCCGCACCTCGGGTCGCCGGCCCAAGTGGACTGCGGCGAGGCGCAGGTTGAAGACCGCGGCGCCCACGGACAGATACTGGGCGCGGTGCATCGGGTCGGTGAGCGGCAGGGTGCGCTCCGGCGCCGAATGGACCTCCAGCACCTGGCGGTCGGGGTCCAGGCGGAAGCGCCAGGGCTGTGTGTTGTGGATCGACGGGGCCGCCACGGCCGCCGCCAGGAGCGACTCCACGGTGGCTGCGTCCAGCGGGGCTTCGGTGCGCATGAGATGCCTCCTCTTTTTTCTTTGTCCCGGCCATGGGTCTTTTCTTTGTCCCGGCCATGGGTCACGTGGCCGGGAGAGCGGTGGCCAGTAGGACGACGCCGAGTGAGCCGACGAGGGAGACGACCGCCAGCGCGCGGGCCAGCTCGGCGCGGCCCTTGGCATGGGCGATGCCGTGACCTGCCGCTGCGAGCATCACCACCACGAACAGGGCGAGTTTGGTGGCGAGGGTGCGGCCGTAGCCGGGTTCGGCGAGGGAGGCCCAGGTGACGCCCTTGTGCCAGGCCATGGCCCAGCCGGTGGCCAGCTGCACGGGCAGGAACACCGCCCCGGTCAGCATCCCGAACCGGCGGCCCGCCGCGGCCGTGAAGCCGGCCTTGGCCTCCGGGGCGAGCAGATGGCGGGCCAGCGGCAGGATCACCAGGGAGAGGGCCAACTGCCCACCGACCCACAGGGCGGCGCCGGCCACATGCGCGAACCGCACCAGGGACCACAGGCCGACGGTGTCCATCAGTCACTCACCTCCACCATGCCGTGCGCTCCCGCCTCGGCGTGGCGCATGTCGTGGTCGACGAAGGCGTAGTGGCCGGCCTCGGGGAACGTCGTCTCGACGAAGCCGCCCTGGGCCGGGGCCAGGTCCAGCACCTGCGCGCCGCCCGGATCACCGGGCTTGAGCAGGTAGGCGCCCTCCTTGTAGACGGTGTCGAAGACGGTTCCCACGAGATGGAAGGCGATGCCGTCGCTGGGACCTGCGGCGACCACCCAGAAGCGGGCCCGCTCACCGGCCTTCACCTTCAGCGGCTCCTTGGCGTACTGGTTGGCCATGCCGTTGAACACCCAGGCGTCCGGGGTGTTCTGACGCATCTTCGTCACCTGGGCGGTGCTGCCCGGGGTGCCGAGGTACAGCTCGGAGGAGACCAGTACGTACTCGTGGTCCACCTTCGCGAGGCCGGGTGGGTCGATGACGACGGCGCCGTACATGCCGTTGCCCATGTGCTGGAGCATCGGGGAAGTGCTGCAGTGATACAGCCATGCTCCGGCCTTCTCGGCGCGGAAGCGGTAGACCAGGCGCTCGCCGGGCTGGATCGTACGCATGGGCCGGTCGGGGGCGAGCGAGCCGGCGTGGAAGTCGATGCCGTGGCCCATGCCGTGGTCGTCGTTGACGAGGGTGATCTCGAAGACGTCGCCGACCTTGCCGTGCAGGGTGGGGCCGGGTGCGCTGCCGCCGAAGGTCCACATCTGCTGCTTCACTCCGGGGGCGACCTCCACCGTCGTGTGGGCGGCGTGCAGTTCGACCTTGTGGACCGTCCCGCCGGGCGCGGGGGCCAGGCCGGCGTCGCGCGACTGCCAGCCGGTGGAGTAGTCGGCGGCGAGGTCCAGACCGGCGTCGCCGTTGTCGGCGGCCGATGCGTGTCCCTCACGTCCGCCGCTGTCCGTTGCCGTGTCACCTGCCGTATCGCGACCCTTGACGACGATGTCCAGGGTCATCCCGGCCGCCTTGTGGCCCGGCAGCGTGCACCACGCCTCGCGGTTCTCGGTGACCTGTCCCAGGTCGAGTACGCGGGTGTCACCCTTGGCGAGCATCGGAGTGGCGGGACCGTCCTCGACCTTGAGGTCGTGGCGCCGGGCGTCGGTGTTGGTGACCTTCAGCCGCAGCGCGGTGCCTTCGGCGACCTCGATGCGGGCCGGGCGTATGCGCATGTCGGCCAGGGTGACGTTGACGGTACGAGTCGCGGTGGCGGCGCCGCCTCCCGCCGCGGAGGCGACGGCCGGGTCGCCGGTGTCCCCTCCGCTGTTGGCCACGAGCACGGCCAGCACGGTCAGTACGGCGCCCGCGACGGTGCCCCACAGCACGGGGCGCCGTGACGCACCGGCTGCACCTGCCTCCGACGGCAGTCCCCGGCCGCTGCGGACGAGCACCGGCACCGCGAGGGCGAGAAACGCGGCCCCGGACAGCGCGGCCAGCAGCACACCGGTCGTCGCGGCCGGGCCGGGCAGCGGGAGTGCCGCCAGCGCGACACCGGTGTTGAGCGCCACCAGCCGCGTCAGCCAGCCCCGTTCGAGCAGCGCCCGTACCGCCTCCCGGTCCTTCGGGCCACTGCTGAGGACGACCGGCAGCAGATACGTGAGCGCGCCGATGAGGATCTGGGCGACGAAGCCGATGAGCAGCACCGGGAGCAGGGCGTCGATTCCGTTCTGTGCCGCCGCGAGCGGCCGGGTGACCAGCCACGCCAGATCCGCCGCCACCGCGGTCAGCAGCCAGCCGGTGGCCGCGGCGAGCATCCAGGCCGCCGCGGCGGAGACGGGACGGTTGCCGCGTACGGTGCGGAAGAGGAGGTTGACGGCGAGGGCCGCTCCCTCCACGTACAGGGCGAGGCCCGCCGCGGCCGGCCAGCGCCGGCCCAGTGCCAGAGCGGCGACCGCGACCAGCAGTCCGCTGCCGGTGAACCACAGCACCCACCGGGACACCTTCGTGGTGCGGTCCTTCATCCGTACGCCCAGCACGGTCGGCCACAGCATGAACAGCGTGCCCAGGACGGGCAGACCGATCCAGCCGAGCAGCGTGACGTGGATGTGCGCCAGGCGCAGCCCGGCGTACCGGTCGGGTCCGCCGGCGCCACCGGTGGCCAGCAGCCAGCCGAGGACGGCACCGGCGATCAGGGCCAGTGTGGCGGCTCGGTAGTAGGAGACGACCGGCTTCAGCCGCCCGCCCAGCGCGCCCCGCCCGAGGCGGACCAGCACCACCAGGTGCGCGGTGGCCGCGGCCACCAGGAGTGCGGCACAGACGGCGGTCAGCACGGGAGTTGCGGTCCACACGCCGATGAGCAGCCCGGCCACGGCGAGGTTGGCGGTCGCGAGCCGGGCGGTGCTCCAGCGCTCGTCGGGGATCTTCGCGTGCAGCAGGGCGACGGCGAAGTGCTCGCTCCAGATCAGGATGGCGGTGGTGACGGCACCGAGCAGGAACATGTGCACAGCAAGCCAGCGGGCCACCGGCAGCGACTCCTGCGCCGCGACCGCCAGCAGGGCCAGGCCCAGCCACCCCACGACCAGAACGTGGGCGCGCAGATGCCGGGCCTTCACGCCGGACGCTCTGGACCCGCTCTGGTACGCGCGGGGCCCGCTCGCGTGGCCGTTCCCGGCGGGCCCACTGGCGTTGCCGTTGCCGGGAGGTCCACTGGCGATGCTGGTCATGCCGTTCCTAGATGCTTGGAGGGATGCCACGCCCGGCCGCAAGGAACGGCCGGGCGCGTGACCGAACCGGGCGCCGCGCGCCCGCTGTACGCGCTACACCTGCGGCAGCCAGGGACGGGGGAATCGGCCGCCTGGCAGGCACGGAATGCGGTCGTACAGACAGCTGGGCATCTGCGGTTCGATCAAGGCTCAGCATGCAACGCCGGCCCGTCCTGGCTCCCCGGCCGACCGGACCCCAACACCGGGGCCATTGGGCCCTGTTCGGGCCCCTCAGACGGGGCCGGAAGGTCGCGCGGCAGGGACCGCAGGACCCAGGTGCGACGCGGCGCGCGGCACATAGCGTTCCGGGCCATGGAGAACGATCAGAACGCACGACGCCCGGAGTCGCGCGCCGATGAAGGCTGGCCGCTGGCCGCCCGGCGACTCCTCACCCGCCGCGAGGTGTCGGCCGACGGACGCGCCGTGTTCGGCACGGGCGACCCGCAGTGGGAGGGCTTCTACCGGGACCGCTGGGCGCACGACAAGGTGGTGCGCTCCACGCACGGGGTGAACTGCACCGGTTCGTGCTCGTGGATGGTGTACGTCAAGGACGGCATCATCACCTGGGAGCACCAGGCCACCGACTACCCGTCCATCGGCACGGACTGCCCCGAGTACGAGCCGCGCGGCTGCCCGCGGGGGGCGTCGTTCTCCTGGTACACGTACTCGCCCAGCCGCGTCCGCTACCCGTACGTGCGGGGCGCGCTGCTGAAGATGTGGCGCGAGGCCCGCAAGCGCCTCGGGGACCCGGTGGCCGCCTGGGCCGAGATCACCGGCGACCCTGCGAAGGCCCGCGCCTACAAGCGGGCGCGCGGCAAGGGCGGCCTCGTGCGCGCCGACTGGGACGAGGTCAGCGAGCTGATCGCCGCCGCGCACGTACACACCATCAAGCAGTACGGCCCCGACCGCGTCGCCGGCTTCTCCCCCATCCCCGCCATGTCGATGGCCTCCTTCGCGGCCGGCGCCCGCTTCATGTCGCTGATCGGCGGCACGCTGCTGTCCTTCTACGACTGGTACGCCGACCTGCCGATCGCTTCCCCGCAGGTCTTCGGCGACCAGACGGACGTCCCTGAGGCGGCTGACTGGTGGAACGCGGGCTATCTGATCATGTGGGGCTCCAACATCCCCGTCACCCGCACGCCCGACGCGCACTTCCTCACCGAGACCCGCTACAACGGCACCAAGGTCGTCGCCGTCAGCCCCGACTACGCCGACAACGTCAAGCACGCCGACGAATGGCTCGCCCCGCACCCCGGCACGGACGGCGCGCTGGCGATGGCCATGGGTCACGTCATCCTGCGCGAGTTCCTCGTCGACCGCGAAGTGCCGTACTTCCAGGACTACATGCGCAAGTTCACCGACGCGCCGTTCCTGGTGACCCTGCGCGAGCACGACCACGGACTCGTCCCCGACGGGTTCCTGACCGCAGCCGATCTCGGCCATGAGGACGAGCACGCCGAGTTCAAGACGGTCCTCCTGGACGGGGCCACCGGCGAACCGGTGGTCCCCGGCGGCTCGCTCGGCTTCCGGTGGGGGGAAGCCGGGCGAGGCCGCTGGAATCTCGAACTGGGCGATGTCGTCCCGGAGTTGAGTCTCATCGACCGCGCCGAGGACACCGCCGAGATCGCGCTGCCCCGGTTCGACGAGGGCAGCACCGAGGGCGGTTCGTTCATGGTCCGGGGCGTTCCGGTCCGCAGGATCGGCGGCCGGCTCGTCACCACGGTCTTCGACCTGATGCTCGCCCAGTACGGGGTGCAGCGGCCGGGTCTGCCGGGCAGCTGGCCGTCGTCGTACGAGGACGCGTCGGAGCCGTACACCCCCGCCTGGCAGGAGACCATCACCTCCGTCCCGGCCGAGCAGGCGGCCCGTATCGCCCGGGAGTTCGCCCGCAACGCGGAACGGACGAACGGCCGGTCGATGATCGCTCTGGGAGCGGGCACGAACCACTGGTTCCACTCCGACACCATCTACCGGGCGTTCCTGGCGCTGGTGACGATGACCGGCTGCCAGGGCGTGAACGGCGGCGGCTGGGCGCACTACGTCGGCCAGGAGAAGATCCGCCCCATCACCGGCCTGCAGCACCTGGCCTTCGCCTTCGACTGGCAGCGGCCCACCCGGCACATGGCGGGCACCTCGTACTGGTACCTGAACTCCGGCCAGTGGCGCTACGAGGCCTTCGGGCCCGACGAGTTGGCCTCCCCGCTCGGCGACGGGCGGTTCAAGGGCAAGGCGTTCGCCGACTGCCTGGCGCAGGCCGTGCGGCTGGGCTGGACTCCCGGCCACCCCGGCTTCAACCGCAACCCGCTCGACCTGACCGACGAGGCGGCGGCTCAAGGGCGTGAGGTCGCCGAGCACATCGTCGAGGAACTCAAGGCCGGGAGCCTGAAGTTCGCTGCCGAGGACCCGGACGATCCCGCCAACTTCCCCCGCGTACTGACCGTTTGGCGGGCCAACCTGCTGGGCTCCTCCGGCAAGGGCAACGAGTACTTCCTGCGGCACCTGCTGGGCACCGACGCCGCCGTCCGCTCCGAGGAGACCCCGCCCGAGGGGCGCCCGAAGGACGTGGTGTGGCGGGAGGAGGCACCCGAGGGGAAGCTCGACCTGCTGGTCACCGTGGACTTCCGGATGACCTCCACCGGTCTGCTCGCCGACGTCGTCCTCCCGGCGGCCACCTGGTACGAGAAGGACGACCTGTCCAGCACGGACATGCACCCCTTCGTGCACGCCTTCACCCCGGCCATCGCCCCTCCGTGGCAGGCCCGCACCGACTACGACACCTTCCTGACCATCGCCGACAAGTTCAGCGACCTGGCCGCCGAGCACCTGGGCACCCGTACCGACGTCCTCGCGGTGCCGCTGCTGCACGACACCCCGGACGAACTCGCCCAGCCGGGCGGGGTGGTACGGGACTGGAAGACCGGCCAGTGCGCACCGATCCCGGGCCGGACGATGCCGAAGCTAGTCGTCATCGAACGGGACTACGCCGCCGTGGCGCAGAAGATGCGCGCGGTCGGTCCACTGCTGGACACCTTGGGCACCACCACCAAGGGCATCACCGTCCACCCGAACCAGGAGCTGGACGAGCTGCGCCGGCGCAACGGAACCGTCCGGGACGGAATCGCCGCCGGGCGCCCCTCCCTCGCCACCGCCACCGACATGTGCGAGGCCGTCCTCGCCCTGTCCGGCACCACCAACGGGCGGCTGGCGACCGAGGGCTTCCGGGAGCTTCAGCGGCAGACCGGCAGCGAGGGCCTGGTGGAACTGGCCTCCGAGCGCGAGGCGGAGCGGATCACCTTCGCCGACACCCGCACCCAGCCCCGCGCCGTGATGACGTCGTACGAGTGGTCGGGCAGCGAGACCGGCGGCCGCCGCTACTCCCCCTTCGTCATCAACACCGAGCACAAGAAGCCCTGGCACACCCTCACCGGCCGCCAGCACTTCTTCGTCCAGCACGACTGGATCAGCGAGCTGGGTGAGCAACTCCCCGTCTACCGACCGCCGTTGAACACACCCCGGCACTACGGGAACGAGGAACTCGGCGGCGACCGCGCAGAGGTCACGGTCCGCTATCTGACCCCGCACTCCAAGTGGTCCATCCACTCGAACTACCAGGACAACAAGTACATGCTCGATCTGTCCCGCGGCGGCCCGGTGATCTGGATGTCCACCGCCGACGCCGAGAAGATCGGCGTCAAGGACAACGAGTGGATCGAGGCGTACAACCGCAACGGCGTCGTCGCCGCCCGGGCCGTGGTCACCCACCGCATGCCCGAGGGAACCGTGTACATGTACCACGCCCAGGACCGCAACGTGAACGTCCCGAAGACCGAGGTCAGCGGCAAGCGCGGCGGCATCCACAACTCCCTGACCCGGCTGCTGCTCAAGCCCACCCATCTCGCGGGCGGCTACGCCCAGTTCACCTACGCCTTCAACTACTACGGCCCGACCGGCAACCAGCGTGACGAGGTTACTGTCATCCGCCGTCGCTCGCAGGATGTGGAGTACTGACATGCCCCGTGGCGAAGCCACTATCGGACGCGTGATGGCCCAGGTCGCGATGGTCATGAACCTCGACAAGTGCATCGGCTGCCACACCTGCTCGGTCACCTGCAAGCAGACGTGGACCAACCGCACCGGCGTCGAGTACGCCTGGTTCAACAACGTCGAGACCAAGCCCGGCGTCGGCTACCCCCGCCGCTACGAGGACCAGGAGCACTGGAAGGGCGGCTGGATGCTCGACAAGCGCGGACGCCTCGTCCTGCGCTCCGGCGGCCGGATCAAGCGGCTCCTGTCTCTGTTCTCCAATCCCGACCTGCCGAGCATCGAGGACTACTACGAGCCGGTCACCTACGACTACGACAACCTCGTCAACGCCCCGGCCGGCAAGGACATCCCGGTCGCCCGCCCGCGCTCCGTCCTCACCGGCAAACCCACCGCCATCACCTGGGGCGCCAACTGGGAGGACGGCCTGGGCGGCGCCCCCGAGAACGCCGGCGGCGACCCGAACCTGACGGGCGAGTGGGCGGAGAAGGTCAAGTTCGAGTTCGAGCAGACCTTCCTCTTCCACCTCCCCCGCCTGTGCGAGCACTGCCTCAACCCGGCCTGTGTGTCGGCCTGTCCGTCGGGTGCGATGTACAAGCGGGTCGAGGACGGCATCGTCCTGGTCGACCAGGATCGTTGCCGGGGCTGGCGGATGTGCGTGACGGCATGCCCGTACAAGAAGGTGTACGTCAACCACGCCACCGGCAAGGCGGAGAAGTGCACCTTCTGCTTCCCGCGCATCGAGGCCGGCCAGCCCACCGTCTGCTCCGAGACCTGCGTCGGGCGGCTGCGCTACCTGGGTCTGCTGCTGTACGACGCCGACCGCGTCGGCGAGGCGGCGGCCACCCCCAACGAGCAGGACCTCCTCGACGCCCAGCGCGGTGTCTTCCTCGACCCGCACGACCCCGAAGTGATCGCGGCTGCACGGGAGTCGGGCATCCCCGAGGACTGGCTGGAGGCGGCCCGCCGCTCCCCCGTGTACGACCTGGTCATGCGCTACAAGGTCGCGCTGCCGCTGCACCCGGAGTACCGCACGATGCCGATGGTCTGGTACGTGCCCCCGCTCTCCCCCGTCCTGGACGCCGTCGACGCGGCGGGCGGAAACCAGGACGACCCCGACCACGTCTTCGCCGCCGTCACCCGGCTGCGCATCCCGCTGGAGTACCTGGCGGAACTGTTCACCGCCGGCGACGCGGACGTGGTCGCCGGGGTGCTGATGAAGCTCACCGCGCTGCGCTCGTACATGCGCGAACGCACCCTCGGTGAGGACGGCGACGAGGCCACGCTCAAGGCCGTGGGTCTCACTGCACGTGAGGCGGAGGATCTGCACCGGCTCCTCGCCGTCGCCAAGTACCAGGACCGGTACGTCGTCCCGGCCGCGCACAAGGAGGACGCCGCCGCGCTGACCGCGATGGAGAACCGCTGCCCGGTGGAGTCGTCCGACACCGCCGAACCCCGCAAGGTCATGCTCGGCATCCCGACCCTGCGCCGCAGCACCACCGGAGGCCGGTCGTGAGCCCCCTGCCCTCCACTGTGCCCTCCATAGTCCGCACCCGCGTCCGCGCGGCCATACGCCGCCCCGCCCGCCTCACCCCCGAGGAGGCCGAGGCACGCACCCTGCTCCTGCGCCTGTGCTCGCTGCTCCTGCAGTACCCGGACACCGAACTGGCCACCGCCCGCCCGGTGTTGACCACGACGGTCGAGGCGCTGCCGCCCTCGCCCGCCGCCGAGCACCTGGCCGCCTTCACCTCCTGGTTCACCGACCAGGAACCGGAGGCTCTGGAGCGGCACTACGTCGAAATGTTCGACCTGCGCCGCAAGAGCAGCCTCTACCTCACCTACTACCTGCACGGCGACACCCGCCGCCGTGGCATGGCCCTTCTCACCCTCAACCAGCGCTTCCGGGCGGCGGGTTGGGACACCGACGGCGGCGAACTGCCCGACCACTTGCCGGTCGTCCTCGAGTTCGCCGCCCTGGCGGGCCCCGGTGGCGGCGAGGCACCGCTGCGCCAGCACCGGCGCGGTCTTGAGCTGATCCACCGCGCCCTGACCGACGCCGACTCCCCGTACCGGCACGTCCTGGCCGCGCTGCTCACCCTGCTGCCGCCGCCCACCGAGGCGGACCGTGCGGCGGTGGCCCAGCTCGTCGCGGAGGGCCCGCCGAACGAGGAAGTCGGCCTCGACCCCTACGGGACGTACGGGGACGGGGAGTTCGCCCCGCCGGGCACCTTCGTGCCGCCGATGCCGGCTCCACCGACCCGAGTGCCGCCGCCCGCCCCGACCAGCCGTACGGAAGGACACCGATGAACACCTCGCTCTCCGCCTCGGCGAGCGGCGCCGATCTGCTCCTGTGGGTCGCCGTCCCCTACATCTGCCTCGCCGTGTTCGCCGTCGGGCACGTGTGGCGCTACCGGCAGGACCAGTTCGGCTGGACCTCCCGCACCAGCCAGCTCCTCGAACACCGCTGGCTGCGCTGGGGCAGCCCGCTGTTCCACCTGGGCGCGTTCATGGTGATCGCCGGGCATGTCGTGGGGCTCGCCATTCCCGACTCGTGGACCGAGGCCGTCGGCATCAGCGAGCACACCTACCACACAACTGCCGTATGGGCGGGATCGGTTGCGGGCGTCGCCATGGTCGCAGGACTCGGCATGCTGTGCGCCCGCCGGCTGCTGACCCGCCAGATCCGCCTGGGCACCGACCGCAGCGACAAGTTGCTCTTCCCTCTGCTGTCCGCCACCGTGCTGCTGGGCATCACCGCCACCGCCGCGCACAACGTCTTCGGCGCCGGCTACGACTACCGCTCCACCGTCTCCGTATGGTTCCGCGGCCTGTTCGTACTCCAGCCGCAGCCGGAGGCCATCGCCGGAGCCCCGCTGCTGTTCCAAATGCACGCCCTGACCGCCTTCCTGCTCTTCGCGGCCTGGCCGTTCACCCGGCTGGTGCATGTGTGGAGCGCCCCGATCGGCTACCTGGCCCGGCCGTACCTGGTCTACCGGCGGCGGGCCACACCGGCGGCAGTCCCGACGGCCGCGGGCCGGACGCGGTCGGCCTCCGGCTCCGGCTCGCGGCGAGCCGCATGAGTCCAGAGCCCGCGCAGGCGACGGACGTCACGACCACCCGTCGCACTGGGGGAGTTGGCGCGAGCCGCCGAACGGGATGGGTGATGACCCTCACCGGGACCGTCGGCTGGCTCGCCTCCTTCCAGCTCACCGTGGACGACTGGCGGCTGCTGCGCGACCCCGCCTACCAACCGCCCTGCAACATCAGCCCTGTTGTGAGCTGCGGCAGCGTGATGTCCAGCCCGCAGGGCAGCCTGTTCGGCTTCCCCAACATGCTGCTCGGCCTCGGCGCCTTCGCCGCCGTGACCGCGCTGGGCATCGCCGTGCTCTCCGGAGCACGACTGCACCGGCGGCTGTGGCTCGCGTTGGACGCCGGAGCGCTGGTGGGGGTGGTGTTCGTCCACTGGCTGATCGGGGAGTCGCTGTACGAGCTCAACAAGCTCTGCCCTTACTGCGCCGCCATCTGGATCGTGACCATCGCCCTGTTCTGGTACGTCACCTTGCACTGCCTGGAACGGGGAATCGTTCCCGTTCCCCGGGGTGTGCTGTACGTCGTCCGGGACACGCACTGGATGCTGCTCGGCGCCTGGTACGGGGTGATCGCGATGCTCGTCCTCACCCGCTTCTGGCCGTACTGGAGCAGCCTGCTGTAGGCGACCGGCCCAGGGGCTGCGATGGAGGCTGCCATGGGGCCGTCGGGCCTATGCGGGCTCTGCGGGCTCTGCGACCCCGGCCGCACCGCCACCGAATCGACTCGCCTGCTGCGCCATTGCGGTGGCGGCCGGATCGCCCGACGCCGACCAGTCCTTGGCCGGAACCCTTTCCCGGCCCAGGAGATCGCTTCCTCGGTGCAGCTGTGCCAGTCAGGATCCATCGGGCCCCCTTTTCGATGCGCGGCCGCTGTTCGATGCACGGCCGTGTACGGCCGTACACGGCCGACGCCGCACGCCAGCCGTGCTCGGAGCGTACTGAAACGGGTTCTCCAGGCGGTGCGCACGCGCGAATCGCGCAACCGGCGCGGACGTGCCCCACTGGGCCCTTCGATCGGGACGTTCGGCCCCCGCGCCCGGCCGTCATCCCGGATTAGGTTCGCCTAAGTGATACCGGTGCAGGCAGAGAGCGAGGCACCAACATGGCATCGACAGAACCTTCGGCCCTGCGGCACGGCTTCCCCGTTCCCGGCGACGGACTGGACGCCGCCCGTATGCCCGGCCACTGGCTGCTGGCCCGCCTGGGCAAGCGGGCGCTGCGCCCCGGCGGTGTGGAGCTGACCCGGTGGATGCTGGACGCCCTGGACGTGGACCCGCAGGACCGGGTCGTGGAGCTGGCCGCCGGCCTCGGGGCCACCGCCCGGCTGACCCTCGCCCGCCAGCCGGCCGCCTACACCGCCGTCGACCGCGACCCGGCCGCAGTGGCCGCGCTCAGCGTCCTCACCGCGCCCGGCCCGACCGAGGTGCGTGCCGTACGGTCGGACGCCGCGGACACCCGGTTGCCGGACGGCGACGCCAGCGTCGTATACGGGGAGGCGATGCTGACGATGCAGCCCGAACCCGCCAAGCGGCGCATCGTACGGGAGGCCCGCCGCCTCCTCGACGACTCCACCGGCCGGTACGCCATCCACGAACTGTGCCTGCTGCCCGACGACTTGGACCCGGCCCTGGCCGAACGCATCACCCATGACCTGCACGAGGCCATCCACGTCGGCGCCCGCCCCCTGACGCCGACCGCCTGGACGGAACTCCTCGCCGGCGAGGGCTTCACCGTCACCGCCCACAGGACCGCACCGATGGCGCTGCTCGAACCGCGCCGGCTCGTCGACGACGAAGGGCTGATGCCCGCCCTGCGCATCGCCGGCCGGGCGCTACGGAAACCGGCCGCCCTGCGCCGTGTGCTGCGCATGCGCCGCGTCTTCCGACGCCACAGCGCCCACCTGGGGGCGATCAGCCTGCTCGCCGTCCCCACCCCGTCCTCTCCCTGAACCCCAAAAATCTGAGCCCCAAACCTGAGTCCCAGCCTTGAGGAGGTACGCCCCCATGTCCGCCACCGTGATCAACGACCTGGCCGCCGAACTGACCGTGCCCGAGGACGGCACCCTCAGCCGCGTCGTGTACCGCGACGACCGCCTGCGCGTGGCCGGCTTCGCATTCGCCGCCGGCCAGGAACTGACCGAGCACACGTCCGCCCAGCCCGTGGTCATCCAGGTCGTCCAGGGCCGCCTCGACCTGGTCCTGGGCGACGAGAAGACCGAGGCGACGCCGGGGAGTTGGATCCACCTGCCCGCGCGACTGCCGCACTCGGTGTACGCCACCGAGCCGAGCGTCATGCTTCTGACCATGCTGCCCGGCCCGGAGTCGCACGGATCCGAGGCGCCTACCGCGGCATGAACGACGCCCGGTCCCGTGCCCTGCCCCGCCTGAGGTTGTGTATCGACTACACGATCTCCAGTACGTCCCGCACCGGGCGTCGGGGCGTGGCCGGACCCCTCGGTCCGTAACCGAGCCGCAGCACCATCTGCACCTGGCCCGCGCCCGACCCCGGGTCGCGGGCCAGCAGCCGCAGTGCGCGGTCCTCCAGCGCGTGCGAGGTCAGGGACGTCGCCAGGTCGGCCAGGGTCGCTTCTAGCAGGACGCGCTCCAGCGCCTGCCCTGCCCGCAGCCAGTCGGCCGGTCCATCACCGGGAGTGCTCAGAAGGGCCAGGTGCGGGGTGTACTCGAAGGTGGTGGTTCCGCGGTCCGCGACGGGGCGGCGCCCGGCGAAATCCCGTACGGGGGCTTTGCCGTCTCGCTTGCGCGGCCCGAACGCGTACTCGGGGACGCCGTCGACGGCCGTGTCCGCCTCCGGCCCGAGCCGGGTCCAGCGGGCCAGGTCCTCGTTCGCGTCCGGCTCCAAGGTGTCCCGGCTCTCGGCGTCGCGGATCAGGTCGAGCACGGTCTCGGCGTGCCAGGGGCCGGGGAAGAGCAGTACGGCACCCTCACGCTCGGCGGCGTCCCGCAGAGTGGCCCGTACGTCCTCGGGGACGTCCTTCTCGGCGAAGGGATGGCGGCTGGTGTGCCGCTGGCGGATCGCCGGGTGCAACCGCGCCAGGTCCTGGTCCCGCACGCCTTCGGCGTCGGCGTCGGCGTCGGCGTCGGCGTCGGCCAGCTGGACGGCGGCGAGGGCCAGCGGGTCGCCGGGCTCGGGCAGCAGCCGGGTCTGAGCAACGAAGTCCGCGTGCGCGGCGGCGACGCGCAGGTTGAACAGTGCCGCCCCGCAGCCGATGTGCAGCGCCCGGTTGTCCGGATCGGAGTGGGGTATGGCCCGCTCAGGGTCGCCCCGCAACATCAGGACGCGCTCGCCGGTCAGGTAGCGGAAGCGCCACGGCTGCGCGTTGTGCATGGACGGAGCAGCGGCAGCCTCGGCCACCAGCCCCGTCACGGCCTTCTCGTCCAGCTGTCCCTGTCGCGAAGCCATGACATCCTCCTCACACGCCACCGGCGCGCAGCGGGTCTGCATCCACGTGTACCCCGATGAGCCAGGTGTGGACGTGCCGCTGCGCCGGCCTGGTGACCGGGGATGCGATCGGGCTCGGGCCGTACGGGGTACGGGGCGAGCCGGGGCACGTCAGGCCACCAGATCGCCGTGTGGCGTCAGCGGCCTTGCTGCTTCAGCCGGTCCTGGGCCTGGGTGGCGATGACGGCGGCCTGGATACGCCGCTCCACGCCGAGCTTGGCCAGCAGCCGGGAGATGTGGTTCTTGACCGTCTTCTCGGCGAGGTAGAGCCGCTGGCCGATCTGCCGGTTGGTCAGTCCCTCGCCGATGAGGGCCAGGATCTCCCGCTCCCGCTCGGTCAGTCCCGGCAGGGCGTCGGGCTCGGGCTCCGGCTCCTGGCCCTGGCGCAGCCGGGCCATCAGCTTGGCGGTGGCACTGGGGTCGAGCAGGGACTGGCCCTTGGCCACCGTACGGACGGCCGACACCAGGTCCGAGCCCTGGATCTGCTTCAGCACGTACCCGGACGCCCCCGCCATGATCGAGTCCAGCAGCGCCTCCTCGTCGTCGAACGAGGTCAGCATCAGACAGGCCAGCTCCGGCATCCGCGAGCGCAGCTCCCTGCACACGGTCACCCCGTCCCCGTCCGGCAGCCGCACATCGAGCACCGCGACCTGGGGGCGCAGCGCGGGCACGCGGACCAGGGCCTGCTCGACATTGGCGGCCTCGCCGACCACGGTGATGTCCGGCTCGTCGTTCAGCAGGTCGTGCACCCCGCGCCGTACCACCTCGTGATCGTCCAGCAGGAAGACCCGGATCGGATTGTCGGGTCCGGGCTGCTCGCCGTCCGCCATCGGAAACTCCTTGTTCTGCTTGCCATGCCTGTTCGCCCCCATGGGCGGCACTGTTCCTGTCTACCCCAGATCCTGCGCGATTCCGGACCGAAGAGCCAGGGCCGGTCGGCCCTACTCGCCCCGGCGGACCGTCATCCCGAGACGCTCGCGCACGCCTGCCGCACGAGGCACTCGCGCAGGCGGCTCCCCCGCCCCACTGATCACGACCTCCTTACGCCGGCGGTGACACATCCCGCTCGCCCCGTACGGCCAGCGGCTCGGCCGCGGGCACGCGCAGCGCCGGGCCCTCGTCCAGCCCCAGGGCGACGGCGAGTCCACCGGTCGCGTACCGCTCACTTCGTACGGTACGGACCGCGCGCCACTCGCCCCGCACCCACACGCGCTGTCCGGACCGGACCATGACGGCGGCGACCTGTCGCTCAACAGGCTCCGCCACGATGTCCGGCGCTTTGAGTTCCGCCCATACGGTTTTCCCGATCCCGCCCGCGCGCTGCTCAACTCCCCAGCGGTGAGCCAGCGCCTCCACGAGCAACAGCCCGCGCCCGCCGGTCTCGTCGTCACCGGGCGCCCGCACTCACGCCTGGCGCACATTCATCGCCCACCTGGACTGAGATCGGTTCCTGGTTCAGAGCGCCCTCAACCCGTGCCCCCGGAACTGCTCCCGCACCCGTTCCGTCAACTGCGTATCCGGCGTCGGCGTGTCCCGCAGCGGAAACGGAATCCCCAGCCCCTCGTACTTGTGGGCGCCGAGCTTGTGGAACGGCAAGACGTCCACGCGGTCGACGTTGGACAGGCCGGCGAGGAATGCGCCAAGGCCGTCGACGGCAGCCGGGTCGTCGGTCCAGCCGGGGACCAGGACGTAGCGGATCCAGACCGGGACGGCGAGTCGGTCCAGGCGGGTGGCGAAGTTGAGGGTGGGGGCGAGGTCGCCGCCGGTCAGTTTGCGGTAGGTGCGGATGTCGAAGGACTTGATGTCGAGCAGGACCAGGTCGGTGTCGGCGAGGAGTTCGTCGGTGGCGCGGGCGCCCAGGAAGCCGGAGGTGTCGAGCGCCGTGTGCAGGCCGAGTTCCTTGCAGCGGCGGAAGATCTCGGCTGTGAAGGCGGGCTGGAGCAGGGCCTCGCCGCCGGTGAGGGTTACTCCTCCGCCCGCGGTGGTGATGAAGGCGCGGTACTTCTCGATCTCGGCCATCACCTCGTCCACCGTCTTCTGCTTGCCGTCGCGCATGTGCCAGGTGTCCGGGTTGGCGCAGTACAGGCAGCGCAGCGGGCAGCCGCTGACGAACAGGACGAACCGGGTCCCCGGACCGTCCACTCCCGTGGACAGGTCCCAGGAGTGGACCCGGCCCGTCACCGGCTCGACCGTGGTGCTCACAGCGATCCGTGGAAGGTACGGCTGATCACGTCGAGCTGCTGCTCGCGCGTCAGGCGGACGAAGTTGACCGCGTAACCGGAGACGCGGACCGTCAACTCCGGGTACTTCTCCGGGTGTTCCATGGCGTCCTCGAGGGTCGCCCGGTCCAGGACGTTCACGTTCATGTGGAAGCCGCCGGAGGCCATGTACGCGTCGAGGATCCCGGCCAGGTGTGCGGCGCGCTCGTCCGGGTCGTGGCCCAGCCCCTCGGGCGTGATCGTGGTGGTCAGCGAGATACCGTCGCGGGCCTGCTCGTACGGGAGCTTGGCCACCGACAGCGCGGAGGCGGCCACGCCGTGCCGGTCCCGGCCGTTCATCGGGTTGGCGCCCGGTGCGAACGGGGCGCCCGCGCGCCGGCCGTCGGGGGTGTTGCCGGTGTGCTTGCCGTACACCACATTCGACGTGATGGTCAGCACCGACTGCGTGTGCTCGGCGTTCCGGTACGTCGGATGCCGGCGCACCTTCGCCATGAACGACCGCACCAGATTGGCGGCCAGCGCGTCCGCGCGGTCGTCGTTGTTGCCGTACGCCGGGTACTCGCCCTCGATCCGGTAGTCGACGGCCAGCCCGGTCGCGTCCCGGATGACCTTCACGCGCGCGTGCTTGACGGCCGAGAGGCTGTCTGCCGCCACCGACAGGCCGGCGATGCCGCACGCCATGAAGCGGTGCACGGGGTGGTCGTGCAGCGCCATCTCGATGCGCTCGTACGCGTATTTGTCGTGCATGTAGTGGATGACGTTGAGAGCGTTGACGTACGTGGCCGCCAGCCAGCCCAGCATGCGGTCGTACGCCGCCGACAGCTCCTCGTAGTCCAGGTACTCGCCGGTCAGGGCAGGCATCGCGGGGGCGATCTGCTCGCCGGTCATCTCGTCCCGGCCGCCGTTGATCGCGTACAGCAGAGCCTTGGCGAGGTTGACGCGCGCGCCGAAGAACTGCATCTGCCTGCCCACCGCCATCGCCGAGACGCAGCAGGCGATCGCGGTGTCGTCGCCGGTGCGCGGGCGCATCAGGTCGTCCGACTCGTACTGGATGGCGCTGGTGTCGATGGAGACCTGGGCGCAGAACTCCTTGAAGCCGGAGGGCAGCCCCGGCGACCACAGCACGGTCAGGTTGGGCTCCGGGGCGGGGCCCAGGTTGTAGAGCGTCTGCAGGAAGCGGAACGAGGTGCGGGTGACCAGCGGGCGGCCGTCGGTGCCGATGCCGCCGATGGACTCGGTCACCCAGGTCGGGTCACCGGAGAACAGGGCGTCGTACTCGGGGGTGCGCAGGAACCGTACGATCCGCAGCTTGATCACGAAGTCGTCGATCAGCTCCTGGGCCCGGGTCTCGTCGAGGGTGCCCTCGTCCAGGTCGCGCTGGAGGTAGACGTCCAGGAAGGTGGAGGTGCGGCCGAGCGACATCGCGGCGCCGTTCTGCTCCTTCACCGCCGCCAGGAAGCCCAGGTAGAGCCACTGAACGGCCTCGTGCGCGGTGGCAGCGGGGCGGGAGACGTCGCAGCCGTACGAGGCCGACATCTGGGTCAGCTCTCCCAACGCCCTTACCTGCTCGGCCAGTTCCTCACGGTCGCGGATGACGTCCGGGGTGGAGGGCTGCGCGTCCAGCCGGGCCAGCTCGGCCCGCTTGGCCTCGGCCAACCGGGCGGTCCCGTACAGCGCGACGCGCCGGTAGTCGCCGATGATCCGGCCGCGGCCGTACGCGTCCGGCAGCCCGGTGATGATTCCGGCCTTGCGGGCGGCGCGCATCTCGGGGGTGTAGGCGTCGAACACACCGTCGTTGTGGGTCTTGCGGTACGAGCTGAAGACGCGCTTGACGAAGGGGTCGGCCTGGTAGCCGTACGCCTTCAGCCCGTTCTCCACCATCCGCAGCCCACCGTTGGGCATGATCGCCCGCCGCAGCGGGGCATCCGTCTGCAGGCCGACGATCAATTCGCGTTCGCGGTCGATGAAGCCCGGCCGGTGCGAGGTGATGGTTGACGGGAGGCCCGTGTCGACGTCGAGGATGCCCCGGCGCCGCTCCTCGGGAAACAGCCGCGCGACCTTGCCCCAGACCGCGAGCGTGCGCTCGGTCGGCCCGGTCAGGAACGTCGAATCGCCTTCGTAGGGCGTGTAGTTGGCCTGGATGAAGTCGCGTACCTCGACCTGGTCCCGCCAGTGCGTACCGGCGAAGCCCCGCCATGCCTCGGTTGCCACCCGGGGTCCAGCTGTCACCGTTACCGTCATGGCCGGTCTCTCCCTCACTCCGCATGTGGAACTTCTGCCCGCAGGATCTCTGCGCTTCCGATACTCGTCGCCCGCGATGCCTGCTGGGAGGGCCTGTCGGCGTACCCGGAGCGCGCCATACGTCCCTGCTGTGGCCGGGCCGTTGGGCCCGTCGGGCCGAGCCCGCCGCCGGTGGCACAAGACGACCGGGGCACCCCCGCCGACGAGCGGAGGTGCCCCGGTCCGACGAGCCCGCGGCCCTCAGAGGAGCCAGCGGTTGCGGCTGACGAAGGGCAGCCGCGCCCAGGCCCTGCCCAAGCCCCAGGTGGCGCCGGCGCCCGCTGCCGCGAGGGCGATGAGGACGATGGCGTAAATGAGGTGGTAGTCGGCGAACGGGTTGGTCGACATGCTCGGCGACCCGTCGGACATGTGCTTGGCCGGCGGCCACTCGGCGATCCACATCAGCGCCATCATCACGGTGCCCGCGACGGCCGCGAGCCGCAGGCCGATGCCCGCGATCAGGGCGAGGCCGATGCCGAGCAGACCGAGCATGAACAGCCAGTCCGCCCAGGCCGCCCCGGCCCAGTCATGGAACGTGGACTCCATCGGGCCGACGGAGACGCCGCCGAGGAATCCCATGGTCGGCGAGCCGCCGTCGATCCAGCCCTTGCCGGACGGGGTGGCGTAGCCGAAGCCGAAGGTCTTGTCGAGGAAGGCCCACAGGAAGACGAAGCCGGTCAGCAGGCGGAGCCCGGCGAACACGTACGCACGGGTCGCCGTCGCGGCGGCGGTCGTCTCGCCGGCGGAGGCGTGAGCCGCCCCGGTCCCGCGCAGGGACGGGAAGCGGAATCCCGGATGCCGGTGGGGGTGGTCGTGCACTGCCATGATGCTCATCCCTTTCGAGGGGTGCGACGCGCCGGATGCGGGCGGCTCTCGTGCTCTCGTGCTCTCGTTGCGTCTGTTGTGCTTTCAATGTGCCGCGTCGTCGATGCCCGTCGGAGGGGCCACAGGGCCCGGAAGGGCGGGCCGAAAGGCCCCCGGTCAGGGCCCTGTCGGCATCGGTCAGCCGTCCCACGACCAGTCGGCGACCTCCGGCAGGTCGGTGCCGTGCTCGCGGATCCAGTCGTGGTGGCGTTGGCGCGCGTCCTGCATCTGCTGGCGTACGGCTGCGGTGCGTACCGCGAGGCCGGGCACGCGGTCGATGACGTCCATGACCAGGCGGTAGCGGTCCATGTCGTTGCGGACCACCATGTCGAACGGCGTGGTCGTGGTGCCGATCTCCTTGTAACCGCGCACGTGCAGGTTCTTGTGGCCGGTACGGCGGTAGGCCAGGCGGTGGATCAGCCACGGGTAGCCGTGGTAGGCGAAGATCACGGGCTTGTCCGGCGTGAAGAGCCCGTCGTACTCGAAGTCGGTCATGCCGTGCGGGTGCTCCTCGCCCGGCATCAGCCGGGCGATGTCGACGACGTTGACGACCCGTACCGACAGCTCGGGCAGGTGACGGCGCAGCAGCTGGGCTGCGGCCAGTACCTCCTGGGTGGGCACGTCCCCCGCGCAGGCCAGTACCGCGTCCGGCTCGCGGGTGCCGTTCTCGGTGCCGGCCCACTCCCACACCCCGGCGCCCCGCGCGCAGTGCGCGACGGCCTGGTCCATCGACAGCCAGTCGTAGCAGGGCTGCTTGCCGGCCACGATCACGTTGACGTAGTCGCGGCTGCGCAGTGCGTGATCCGCCACGGACAGCAGCGTGTTGGCGTCCGGCGGCAGATAGACCCGTACGGCCTCGGGACTCTTGTTCATGATGTGGTCGACGAAACCGGGGTCCTGGTGCGAGAAACCGTTGTGGTCCTGGCGCCAGACGTGCGAGGTCAGCAGGTAGTTGAGGGAGGCGATGGGGGCGCGCCAGGGCAGGCGGCGGGTCACGCGCAGCCATTTGATGTGCTGGTTGACCATCGAGTCGACGATGTGCACGAACGCCTCGTAGCAGGAGAACAGTCCGTGCCGGCCGGTCAGGAGGTAGCCCTCCAGCCAGCCCTGGCAGGTGTGTTCGGAGAGGATCTCCATCACCCGGCCGTGCCGGTCGAGGTGTTCGTCCACGTCGAGGGTGCCGGCCTGCCACGCCTTGCCGCTGGCGGCGTAGACGGCCTGGAGGCGGTTGGAGGCGGTCTCGTCGGGGCCGACGAGGCGGAAGTCGCGGCGGTCGGCGGTGTTCCGCATGACGTCTTCCAGCAGGTCGCCGAGGACGCGGGTGGGCTCGTGCAGGGTCGCGCCGGGTTTGTCGACGGGGACGGCGTACCGCTCCAGCGGGGGCAGGGGCAGTTCGCGCAGCAGCAGTCCGCCGTTGGCGTGCGGCGTGGCGCCCAGTCGTCGGGCGCCGTCCGGGACGCAGGCCAGGACGTCGGGTACGGGGCGGCCCTGCGCGTCGAACAGCTCCTCGGGGCGGTACGAACGCAGCCACGCCTCCAACTGCCGCAGGTGTTCCGCGTTGTCGCGGACGGCGGACAGCGGGACCTGGTGGGAGCGCCAGGTGCCTTCCACCGGAAGTCCGTCGACCTGAGCCGGGCCGGTCCAGCCCTTGGGGGTGCGCAGCACGATCACCGGCCAGCGAGGGCGCTCGGTCGCGCCGCCCTCGCGTGCGGCGTGCTGGAATTCGCCGATGCGGTCCAGCGCGGTGTCCATGGCCTGCGCCATGGCCTGGTGGACGGCGGCCGGGTCGTCGCCTGTGACGTGGAGGGGGTCGTGGCCGCAGCCGCGCAGCAGCTCGTCGAGCTCCGGCTCCGGGATCCGGGCGAGCACCGTCGGGTTGGCGATCTTGTAGCCGTTGAGGTGGAGGATCGGCAGGACGGCCCCGTCGTGCACGGGATCGAGGAACTTGTTGGAATGCCAGGACGCGGCCAGCGGGCCGGTCTCCGCCTCGCCGTCGCCGATCACGCAGGCGACCACCAGGTCCGGGTTGTCCAGGGCGGCCCCGTAGGCGTGCGAGAGGGAATAGCCGAGTTCGCCGCCCTCATGGATGGAGCCGGGCGTCTCGGGTGCGACGTGGCTCGGCACACCGCCGGGGAACGAGAACTGCTTGAACAGCCGCGCCATCCCGGCGGCGTCCCGCGTGACGTCGGGATAGGTCTGGGTGTACGAGCCCTCCAGCCAGGAGCCCGCGACCACCGCGGGCCCGCCGTGACCGGGGCCCCAGATGCACAGGGCGTCCAGGTCACGGGCCCGGATGACGCGGTTGAGGTGGGTGTACACGAGGTTCAGCCCGGGCGAGGTGCCCCAGTGGCCGAGGAGACGCGGCTTGACGTGCTCGGGACGAAGCGGTTCGGTCAGCAGGGGGTTGGCCATGAGGTAGATCTGGCCGACGGACAGGTAATTCGCGGCGCGCCAGTGGGCGTCCAGCGTCCTCAGCTCGTCGTCGGTGAGAGGCGTCGGCGCCTGCTGGGTGTCGACGGACATCATGGGGTCCCTTCCGGATCGGGTTCGGTTGAAGGTGCATGCGGGTCCGTGCGTACGTCCCCACCGTCCCCCGTTGCGCCGAGTACCCGACAGGGCCGACCGGCCCACCCCGGTCACGGGTGAGGAAGGAACCGTTCACAAGACGCGAGACGTTCCGGCGGTGAGGCCCACTCCGTACAGGGTGCGTCCACCGACGAGCTCACGCCCGGTGACCAGCTCGGGCTCGATACGGACGAAGGCCTCCCGCTGCGCGGGTACCCAGGAGTCCGGGCCGGTGCGGGCCAGGCGTTCGTGCTCGGCGGGATCGGTCACGACCGTGGCCGTGCCGGTGACGACGACGCTCCAGCCGGAGTGCCGGTCCGCGTCGACGTCGTCGGTCTCGAAGGCGACCACGGCGCCGTCGATCGCGCGGACCAGTTCCGAGCTTGCGGAGGTACGCAGCAGGACCGCGCCGTCGCCGTCCAGGCCGAAGTTCACCGGCAGCACGGCGGGCAGGGCCCGGCGCGTGTAGACGATGCGGCCGACGTGCACCGTGGCCATCAGCCGCAGGCACTCCTGCCGCTCGAGTTCGCGGAATCCGTCATTGGGGTTCATCGGTCGGCCCGTCCTTCGCCTGGTACAGCCGTACTACGTTCTTCCACCCACCCTGAGCCGGACGAGGCCGCAGGGGTGAGGGGCCATGAGTCCCGGCCGGTCGGAGAAGGACCCGTTGTCCCTTCCGCACTGCGCCGCCCCTCGCGGCCCGGCTCGAGGTACCGACCGCAGGCCCGCGCCCCGATCTGCTGCTGGACCTGCGCTCCACGTGAGGCCCTGGCCCGTACGCCCGAGGCCGTCGCCGCAGGCTGAAACCCCGAAGACCCCGAAAATCCCGGACGCGGTACCGGGCGGCCCATCCATGGGGCCGAGTGGCCCCTCGCCCGCCGCGGGGCACGGGAGCACGCTGGAAGTGGCAGGTTCCGTACGCCCCTGACTGGAGGTACGTCATGAACGCTCCCGCCACGGCCGGCATGCTGCAGGCGCTGCCTGCCGAGCACCGGCAGCGGTTGATGCGCTTTGCCCGGGAGGTGTCGTTCCCCGAGGGCGCGCGCCTCTTCGAGGAAGGGGGCCGCGCCGACCGGTTCTGGATCATCCGTACCGGCAGCGTCGACCTCGACATGCACGTTCCCGGCCGCCGCGCGGCCGTCATCGAGACCCTCCGGCACAACGAACTCATCGGCTGGTCCTGGCTGTTCGCCCCGCACGCCTGGCACCTGGGCGCGACGGCGACCAGCCCGGTGCGCGCCTACGAGTTCGACGCCACCGCGATCCGCTCGATGTGCAAGGACGACCCCGCGTTCGGCCAGGCTGTCGCCCACTGGGTGGGCGACGTCCTCGCCCACCGCCTGCGCTCGGCCCGCACCCGGCTGCTCGACCTGTACGCCCCGTACGGCAGCGGGAGCCTGCTGTGACCGCGCCGACGCATCGGAGCGACAGCGACCGCACACAAGGAGAGACCATGTACGGCTCCCCGCACATCGTCAGCGACGTGATGACCCACACCGTGGCCGCCATCGGCCGTGGCGCCTCCTTCAAGGAGATCGTGCGGATGATGCAGGAGTGGAGGGTCAGCGCCCTTCCCGTCCTGGAGGGCGAGGGCCGGGTGGTCGGGGTCGTCTCCGAGGCCGACCTGCTGCACAAGGAGGAGTTCCGCGACAGCGACCCCGACCGGGCCACCCAGCTGAAGCGCCTGTCCGACCTCGCCAAGGCCGGCGCGGTGACCGCCGGGGAGCTGATGACCTCTCCGGCCCTCACCGTCCAAGCCGACGCGACGCTCGCCCAGGCCGCGCGGACCATGGCGCACGCGAAGGTCAAACGGCTGCCGGTCGTCGACGAGTTGGGCATGCTGCAGGGCATCGTCAGCCGCGCCGACCTGCTGAAGGTGTTCCTGCGCGACGACGATGACATCGCGGAGGAGGTACGCCGGGAAGTGGTGTCGTACCTCTTCCCCGCGCCGACGTCGGCCGCACGCGTGGCGGTACGGGACGGGGTCGTGACGCTCAGCGGCCGCATCAAGGACACGTCCCTGATCCCCGTGGCCGCACGGCTGATCCGAGCCGTGGAGGGAGTCGTGGACGTGCAGTTCGACGTCTCCGAGCAGGCCCGTTCCTCGGAGACGACCGGCGCCCCGTCGAGTCACAGCGAGAACGCCCCACACTCGTGACCCGCCCGCGCGGACGACCGCGCCCTTCAGGGGCGCGGGGCGGTGACATGTGCGGCTCGGCCGCGCGGGCACGACCAGCCACGACGGGCCCGCACCTTCGAACCGCCCTTCCAGCGGAGCGACTACGTTGAGGTCATTGACGTGGGCCACCGGGCACTGGAGGCGGCATGACCGGCAAGAAGGCGGCGAAGGTGCCGCGCGCGGCATACGAACGGGAACTGCTGCGCCTGCAGACCGAGTTGGTGAAAGTGCAGGAGTGGGTGCGCGCCGAGGGCGCCCGCCTGGTCGTCGTCTTCGAGGGCCGGGACGCGGCGGGCAAGGGCGGCACCATCAAGCGGGTCGCCGAACACCTCAACCCACGCGTCGCGCGGATCGCGGCGCTGCCGACGCCGACCGAGCGCCAGCGCACCCAGTGGTACTTCCAGCGGTACGTCGAGCATCTGCCGGCCGCCGGGGAGATCGTGCTGTTCGACCGGTCCTGGTACAACCGCGCCGGAGTCGAGCATGTGATGGGCTTCTGCACCAAGGAGGAGTACCAGCTGTTCCTGCGCCAGTGCCCGATCTTCGAGCGGATGCTGGTGGAGGACGGGATCCTGCTGCGCAAGTACTGGTTCTCGGTGAGTGACACCGAGCAGCAGGAGCGCTTCCGGCGCCGGCTGGAGGATCCGCTGCGGCGCTGGAAGCTGTCGCCGATGGATCTGGAGTCGATCACCCGCTGGGAGGCGTACTCCCGGGCCAAGGACGAGATGATGGTGCACACCGACATCTCCGAGGCGCCCTGGCACGTCGTCGAGAGCGACGACAAGCGCCGTGCCCGGCTGAACATGATCGCCCACCTGCTGGACTCCGTGCCGTACCACGAGGTGCCGCCTCCGGTCCTTGAGCTGCCGGAGCGGCCCGCGTCGACCGGCTACGAGCGCCCGCCGCGCGATCTGCAGACCTACGTCCCCGATCACGCGGCGAGCCTGTGACTCACAGACTCATTCTCATTCCCGCTCATTCCTGCCGCGGCACGATGAGCGCCTTCACCACCCGCTGGGCCGCGACGTCCTCCAGCGCGGCCTGCGCTTCGGCGAGGCCGTACTCCCTGGTGATGAGGTCGGCCCAGGGGAAGATCCGCCCGTAACGTGCCATGACCTGAACCGCCCGCCAGACGTGCCCCACATCGCTGCCCCAGCAGCCGCGGATGTCCAGGTGCTTCTGGTTCAGGTCGAGATGGGGGTTGAAGGCGGCCTCACCGGTGTCGGTGTACTGGCCCACGATCACGTATCGCCCGGCGTCCCGGGTGAGCCGCATGCCTTCGGGTACCGCCGAGGGCACGCCGGTCGCCTCGATCGTGACGTCCGCGCCGCGTCCCGCGGTCGCATCCCGGACGGCCGCGATCCGCTCGTCGGGCGTGGTGCTGCCGATGTCGATGACGGTGTCGGCGCCGAAACGGGTGGCCGCGGCCAGTCTCGCCTCCGGCCCTCCGATGACGATCACCCGGCCGGCGCCGCGCAGTTGGGCGAGGACGGCGGCACACAGGCCGACGGGGCCCGCGCCCTGGACCACGACCGTGTCACCGAAGGCGATCTCGCCGAGCGTCACGGCGTGCAGCGCGGTGGGCATGCCGCAGCCTCCGGAGAGGAACGCGCGCCAGTCCAGTTCGTCGGGCAGCGGGATCACGTGGACGCCCGGTTTCAGATGGATGTACTCCCCCCAGCCGCCCAGCAGTCCGTCGTCGGCCGAAAGGGTGACGCCGTAGACCTTCCGCTCCGGGCAGCGCGTGGTCGCATGGGCGACGGTGCAGTACCAGCAGCGCCCGCAGGTCCCGTACACGTCGAGGAACGTCACGGTCTGCCCGACCCGCAGCGGAGCTCCGTTCACATCCCGGGGCACCTCGCCCGGCCCCAGCGCGCTGATCCGCCCCACACTGACGTGGCCGGGAATGATCGGGTACGGCACACTCGCGAGCTGCCCCTTCCACAAATGCGCGTCCGTACCGCACACCTCGCTTCCCAGGGTCCGCAGCAGGCTCGCACCCGGCTCCGGCTCGGGCCGGGCGAACGAGCGGACTTCGAGCGGTGCACCGGGTTCGGGCATGACGACGGCGGAGATCACGAGCGTTCCTGTTCGCTGAGCGCCCGCTGCCCCGGGGTGGGCACACGGACGGGTACGGGGGCTTGAGCGCCCTTGGTGCGGACAGCATCTCGTGCGGGCGGTGGTCCGGGCAGTGCCCAGGACCGCCCGGACCGTTCGCGGATTGCTTCTGATGGATCCCCGCGCGGCTCAGCCCTGTGCCGGGGGCGCCGGAGTCTCCGGCGTGAGCACGACGAAGTCCGCGTTCGACGGGTCGAGGCAGACTGCCAGGCGGCCCACGCCTTCCGCGTCCATGGGGCCCATCTGGACACTGCCGCCGTTCTCGGTGACCTTGGCGACCGCGGCGTCGCAGTCGGTCACGGCGAACACCGGGTGCCAGTACGGCCGCCCGTTCGCCAGCGCGAGATCCTCCTTGCTGAGCTCCATGACGCCGCCGAACATGCGCTCCTCGGGAAGTCCGGAGGGGGTGATGAGGGAGTACGAGCCCCCTCCGCCCGGCAGTTCCATGTCACCGAACTGCCAGCCGAAGACACCGCCGTAGAATTCCTTCGCGGAAGCGGCGTCGCTGGTGTACAGCTCCGTCCAGGACAGGGAGCCCGGCTCGTCCGCCAGCTCGAAGCCCGCGTTCTTCCCCGGCTGCCAGACGGCGAACTGGCCGCCGAGCGGATCGCTGTACTGCGCCATCCGCCCCCAGTCGTCCAGGTCCCGGGGCGCCACCCGCACCGTGCCGCCCGCGCTCTGAACGGCCCGGGTCGTGGCGTCCGCGTCTGTGACGGTGTAGTAGATCATCCAGGCCGAGCGGGCACCTTCCTCGCTGAGCTTGCCGAGCCCGGCGACGGTCTTGCCGTTCTTCTTGAACATCCCGCCTTCCATGTCGCCCCCCTCGCCCATGGATTCGTACTCCCAGCCGAGCACCGCACCGTAGAAGGCCGCGGCGGCCGGGACGTCGGGGGCACCGAGGTCGAGCCAGCAGGGGGAGCCGGGAGTGAGGTCAGTGGTGATCACGGCGATTCCCTTTCGCAGGTCCTGTGTCTCATCAGCGTGACACCCGCCACTGACAATCGCCCGTCGGTCACTCTCGTACGGGCCCGGGGCGCCGCCCGGTCACCGCTGACAGTGGGAGAGCACGCTGCGTACGGCCGCGGAGGTGAAGGTGACCGCGTCAGGGTGGCCCAGGTCGATGGCCAGGGTGAGGTCGGCTTCGGTGGGCCAGTTGGCTGCCAGGACCTCGAGCTGCACCTGCCGGTAGCAGTGGATCTCGGGGAAGGCGTCCGAGAGCCGTTCCTCGCAGGTGAAGACCACGACGGCCTGAGTGCCCGGCGGGTACTCGAGTACGGGCAGCGTCATCATGTCCGTGTCCTCGGCATCGCGGGCGGCGATCTCGGCCGGCAAGGGCACGAGGACATCGGAGGCGATCAAGGTGTCCAGGGCCGACGGGTCGTAACGGTGGCGCTTGAGATCGCGCAGAGCATCCTGCGCCGCGGCCGTGAGCACTGCCTCGGGGATGGCGATCATGGCCTTCGTCCTGTCAGTGCGTTGCGTTTCGGACTGGGCGTTTCTCCGCGTACCCCAAGGTGAGACCAGGTATGCGCACGCCGACGCGGTCATGTGCCCGGGCCCCGCCCCGCGGTGGAGGCGGGTGCCACATAGATCCGCAACTCACCGATCCGGTGGTGCGGCCATGTGCGGGCGTACGCGGGCGGCCGTCTCTCCGGCGTGACCAGCGCGGCGACCGGCAGCCGCCGGGCGGTTCGTTCGATGTTCTGAGGGGTGGCGTTGGCGTTGTTGCCGTCGATGTTGGCGGAGGAGCAGCCGGTGTAGAAGGCGATCGGGATGGCCTCGTACTCGGTCAGCAGGCACGGCGGGCGTAGGCCGAGCCGGTGCAGCTCAGCTGCCGTGTGGGCCCAGTCGCGGCGGGCGGCGTGGGTGCGGTCCACGATGTGGTTCAGCACCGCGTACTGGACCGCGAGGTGCCCGGCGAGACCGAGTGCCACCAAGGTCACGGCCACTTTCCGCCGCCTTCGGTTCCGCGGGGTGACCAGGCGGACGAGCGCGACTGCGACCGGGAGCGCCAGCAGTGCGTAGGCGGGCAGCAGGAAGCGTGGTGCCGCGTATCCGATCAGGAACAGGTAGGGGAAGGCGGCCGTCGCGGCGCAGGACAGGGGCAGGAGCGTGACGGCCGTGCGGCCCGAACGGACGGCGATCGCGAGGCCCAGGGCGGCCAGCAGGGGCAGGACGAACCACCAGATCATCACCGCCGGGTGCGGCCACGGCGCGGTGCACGGGCGGCACAGCGCACGGCCGACCAGGGAACGCAACTGGTCGTCGACGGCGAGGTTCCAGCCGAGGCCGCCCTGGACCCCGGAGGCGTCGGCCAGCCGCTGCCTCAGGCCGCCATAGGCGACGTACGCCTCGACGACCCACTCGACCGCCCCGGCCGCCAGCCCCACGACCAGCGACGCCAGCAGTGGCCATCGCCGCCAGCGGCGCACGCACACCAGCACGGCGAGCAGCGGCAGGGTCACCCAGACCGCGTCGGTGGGCCGCATCCACGCCATCAGCGCCGCGCTCAGACCCACGCCCCACAGCGCCGCCCGGTCGAAACGGTTCGCCTGGGCGCGCAGGAAGTATCCGACGAGTGCCAGGGCACCGATCGCGACCCAGTAGTTGGGCATGACCTGCGGGCCGTAGAACAGGGTCACCCACAGCGTCGCGAACAGCGCGCCGGCCAGGGCGAGCACCCGCGTGGGGACCAGTCCCCGCCAGGCGCGCAGCGCGAGGAACAGGCCGAATCCGGACAGCAGCGCCAGATAGACCCGCAGCAGTTCAGTGGACGTCGACCACGAGGCGATGGGCGCGGCCAGCAGTGAGACGCCGCGGGCACGCGGCGCGCTGAAGAACGCCGCCGGGGCCTGCGGGCTGACCTGACTGACGTACACCACCTCGTCCCAGCCGAGGCCCATTCCGGGGCGTACGAGCGTCAGTTGAGCGAGCGTGAATGCGCCCGCCACGAGGGCGAGCCCGCTCTGACCGCCGAAGCGCCGAGCGGTGCGGGCCCGTGCTGACGGGCGGCGCCGCTCGGCGTCGACGAGCGGGACGTGCAAGGTCTTGGGCATGTCCACCCTTCACCCCGGCTTGAAGAGACCCGGTCCGAAGAGACCCGGCCTGAATCCGGTCCGAAAATAGGAAAAAGTATCAAACGCGGACAAATTAGCGCACGCCTTGCAGGGGCGCAGCGCGGCACGAGGGAGGGAGCCATCTGGCCGCCCGAAAGGGGGAACGTAAGGTGGCGGCCATGCCGGGAGACGAGTGGGCGCGGTAGTGGCGGAGACAGAGTCCCCTGACAGGTCACGCGGTGCCCGGCTGGCCGTCCACAGCGCCGTCTCCACGACACTCGCCCTGTGCAGTGATCACCGACTGCGTGAACTGGTGGATGCCGCCGTGCCGTTGGGCTCCGGCATCGGCGGGCAGTCGGTGCTGATGGAGGTTGCCGAACGCCCGGTGTTCGTGAAGCGGGTGCCGCTCACCGACCTGGAGGCACTGCCGGAGAACGTCCGGTCCACGGCGAACCTGTTCGGCCTGCCCGCCTTCTGTCAGTACGGCATCGGCGCCATCGGCCATCCGGGCTTCGGGGTCTGGCGGGAGCTCGCCGCGCACATCATGACCACCAACTGGGTGCTCGGGGACGCTTACCAGGGCTTCCCGTTGCTGTACCACTGGCGCGTGCTGCCGGACATGTCGCAGTCCCTGCCCGAGGAACTGGCCGATGTGGACCGGGCCGTCGCCTACTGGGGAAGCGGGCCGGGGATACGCCACCGGATCGAGGCGCTCGGCCGGTCATCGGCGAGCGTGGCGCTGTTCCTGGAGTACATCCCGCAGAACCTGCACACCTGGCTGGCCGAACGGATGCGGACAGACGACGCGAACGCGGCCTGCTCCCTGGTGGAGCGGGAACTGGAGGCGGGCGTCTCCTTCATGAACGCGCGCGGGCTCCTGCACTTCGACGCCCACTTCCAGAACATCCTCACCGACGGCCGGCGCCTGTACTTCACGGACTTCGGCCTCGCGCTCTCCTCCCGCTTCGAACTGTCGCAGAGCCACGCCGATTTCTACGACCGGCATCGCGTCTACGACCGCGCCCACACGATGACCTGGCTGGTGAACTGGCTACTCAAGGATCTGTACGACTACGAGCGGGAGGAGCGCGAAGCGGCGGTGCGCGCATCCGCCCGGGGCGAACGCCTCACGGGAATCCCCGGCGCGGCGGCGGCGATCATCGCCCGCTGGGCACCGCTGGCCGCGGTGGTCTCGGGCTTCAACCGCACGTTCCATGAGGAGAGCAGGGAGACCCCGTACCCGGCGGAGGAGATCCACCGGGTCAGCGAGAAGTACGGCTTGGCCTTCAGCGCAGATTCAGCCGGTACGTCAGCGGAGACCTCCCGGTGATCAGCACCCGCACCCCGTCCGGTGTGAGCGAACCGCTCATCCAGGAGTAGCGCTCCCCCGCGTCCACCACCGGCGGCTGTTTGCCGCCCTTGCCGTTGCCGGGGCCGAAGGTGATGTGGTCGTCACCGACGGTGTACGTGGCTTCTCCGCGGATGAGTTGGTACGTGTCCGGGGAGTCGGTGACGGATTCCAGGCCGTCGCCGGTCAGGGTGCCGCCGCGGCGGAAGCAGAGTTCCAGGGCGAACGGCACCTCGGAACCGGCCAGTTCGACGTCCAGCGTCCAGGACCCGTCCGCCGCCTCCTTCACCACCACTTCGGTACGGAGCGTGCGGTACTCCTTCGGCCGGTGCGGGAAGTCCATGGCCGACCAGAAGCGGCCGTCATTGGTGAGCGGGTAGAGGCCGTCGCGGCGACGGTGCTGTGGGGGCAGTGGCTGGTGGTAGGCGCCGCGGACCTCGGCGGTGAGGCGCCAACCGCCGTCCGTGCGCTCCAGGTTCTCCGCCCGGAAGTGGCCGAGCGAGAAGAACTGCGGGGCCAGGCGGAGGGAGTCGAGGATGGCGCTGCCCTTGCGCATCTTGAAGAACGTGGGGTTGGTGGACAGGCCCGACGAAATGGCGTGCACATCGGGGAAGTCGGTGCCGCCGAAGATGCTCGCGGTGGCGTCGCCCCGCCGTACGCGCACCAGGACGCAGCTCTCGTCGTGGTGCTCGAAGTCCGTGGGCGACTCGACGACTTGGGGCAGCTTGCGGGCCAGCTCGGGCCGGTCGAGGACCTCGGCGAGACGGTCTCCCGGCGGGGTCTCGCCGAAGGTCTGGCCGGCTCCCCGCTCCTCCAGCAGCGCGGCCACCGCCGCGAACCGCCCGTCGCCGTCCCGGATCGCCAGCTCCCGGTACTGGAGCCAGAACTCGGGAAGGTACCGCAGGACCGTCTGGTCCTGGCGACGCGAATGGACCGACTCCACCTCGCCGTTCGGCTCGATGACGTACAAGGTGGCGGCGAGGTTCTTGCGTACCACCGCGTAGAGGTCCCGCCGCCCATGGTGGTGGGCGAGGGTCAGGAGAGCCGGATTGGTCACCACAGCCGAGTAGGTGGGACTGCGCTCGCTGTACTCGCCGCCCGCCAGCTGGTCGATGCCTTCGGCGAGCCAGGCGTCGATGCGGCGCGGGTATGCCGGGTCGGGCCAACGGCGGTGGATGCGGCGAGCGCCGCGCACACCAGCCAGCGGTGGTTCGCCGTGTGCAGCCCGCCGGTGGCGAGCCCCGGGCCCGCCGCGCGCAGAATCCGCTCGACGGTCGCCCGCAGCTTCACGGTCGGCCGGTGACCGTCCTCGTCGAGCAGGCTGTACGCCAGATTCAGGTCGACGATCGAGAACGCGGTGTCCGGCGGCGAGTGGGCCGCACCCTGGTCCCAGAGCCCGTCGTCGAACTGCTCCTCTGCCAGTGCGTCCGCGAGCGTTTCCAGCGGGCCGAGCAACGCCTCGTCGTGGTGGTACGCCGAAGGTGCGTGCACGTAGACCGAGGTGAGAGTGCGGAGCGCGCGAGCGGAGGCGCGGGCCTTGCCTCTGTCGCGCAGCTCGGTGAGGTGGGTGGCGTACCCGTCGAGAACCGACCTGGCGCGGGTGTCCGCGGCCGTGGTGAGAAAGGCCAGGAAGTCCACGTCCTCATCCCCCTCAACTCCCGTATTTGCAAAGGCAGTTCCCTGCCCCATGGCCGCACTCGCGGCAGTGGCGGCGCCCGTGGTGGAGGCGAGGAAGGTTCTACGGCCCATCATGCAGACTCCGTTCGGGAGACCCCGGAAGACAGCCGTACGTCGACCGCCGTCAGCGCCAGCGCCAGCGGTCCCGGTGCCAGGAACGCCAGCGGCAGCAGCATCCACGCGCAGAGCGCTGCCGCCGCCACGGCCAGGAGTACGAGACCGCTGCCACCCACGTCCCGTACGGAGTCCCGGGCCGCCTCGCGCACCGCCGCGCGCCAGTCGGTGAGGGACTCGGGGCGGGCGCAGGCGCGCAGGCCGACGACAGTGGCGTACGTACCGATGAGCGCGGCGACGGCGGCGAAGAGCGGCGCGCCGGGCAGGCCAGCCCGGGCCAGCGCCAGGTCGGCCAGCACCAGCAGCACGCCGGCCGCGGACAGCGCGCCGGCCGCGAGGTCCCCGGCCCGCAGCCGTTGCCGCAGCACCGCCAAGTACCGTCCTGCTGTGGCGGGTTGGTCCTCGCGCGCGCCGTGCAGCACCGCGCATGCCGTGGACAGCGCCGCCGGCAGCGTGACGACCGGCAGCGACACCAGCGCCGTACACACGCCCACACTCAGCACGTCCGCGAACAGAGTCATCCGCGGTCCGAAGATCTCGCCCGGCTCGCGGGCCTGCCCGGCGCTCATCCCTTGATCCCGGAGTTCGCCATGCCCTCGACCAGGAAGCGCTGGAAGGCGAGGAAGAACAGCACGATCGGCAGCAGCGCGATCACCGACATCGCGAACATCGGGCCGAAGGCCGACTGGCTGGAGGCGTCCACGAACTGCCTGAGTGCGAGCGTGAGCGTGAACTTCTCCGGCGAGAAGAGATAGATCAGCTGCGTGAAGAAGTCATTCCAGGTCCAGATGAAGGTGAAGATCGCGGTGGTGATCAGCGCGGGCCGGGTCAGCGGCAGGATGACGCTGAAGAAGCTGCGGAAGGGCCCCGCGCCGTCGATCCGCGCCGCCTCCTCCAGTTCACGAGGCAGCCCCCGCATGAACTGCACGATGAGGAAGACGAAGAACGCCTCCGTGGCGAGGAACTTGGGCAGGATCAGCGGCCAGTAGGTGTTCACCATGCCGAGCTGGTTGAAGATGATGTACTGCGGGATCAGCACGGCGTGGTGCGGCAGCATGATCGTCGCGATCATGAACGCGAACAGCGGCCCGCGGAAGCGGAAGCGCAGCCGCGCGAAGGCGTACGCGGCGAGGGAACAGCTCAGTACGTTGCCGATGACGGCGCCGCCCGCGATGAACAGGGAGTTTCCGAGCAGCCGCCACACGGAGACCTCGTTGACGCCCTCCAGGGCAGTCGAGTAGTTGGACCATTCCAGGCTGCTGGGCAGCAGGTTGAGGCTGGCGATCACCTCGTCGGCGGGCTTGACGGAGGTCGCGAGCAGCCACGCCAGCGGATACAGCATCACCAGCAGCGCGGCCAGGCAGCCGGTGTGCAGGGCGACGCGCCGCCAGGCAATGGGCTTGCGGACGGCGGGAGTTGCGGCGGTTGAGGTGGTCATCGGTCCCCCTCGGAAGCGTAGAAGACCCAGGAGCGCGAGGTCCGGAACAGTACGGCGGTGACGGCGCCGATCACGAGGAGCAGGACCCAGGCCATCGCGGAGGCGTAGCCCATGTGGGAGGCGACGAAGCCGCGGTCGTAGAGGTAGAGGGTGTAGAAGAGCGTCGAGTCGGCCGGGCCGCCCTTGCCCGCGCTGATCGCGAAGGCGGGTGTGAAGACCTGGAAGGCCTGGATGGTCTGGAGTACGAGGTTGAAGAAGATCACCGGGGACAGCATGGGCACGGTGATGGACAGGAACTGCCGCCACCGGCTCGCCCCGTCCACGGCGGCCGCCTCGTACAACTCCCCCGGGATCTGCTGGAGTCCGGCCAGGAAGATGACCATCGGCGCGCCGAACTGCCACACCGTCAGCAGCGCGACGGCGAACAGCGCCCAGCCCGGCTGGTTGACCCAGCCGCCGGTGCCGAGCAGGTTGTCGACCGTGCCGCCGTCGTTGAAGATGGCCCGCCATACGAGGGCGATGGACATGGAGGCGCCGAGCAGGGAGGGAGCGTAGAAGGCCGAGCGATAGAAGGCGCGGCCGCGTCGCATGGACTTCAGGGCGAGTGCGACGACGAGGGCCAGGCCAAGTTGGAGCGGCACGGCGATCACGACGTATGTGAGGGTCGCGACGACCGAGCGCCAGTAGCGCGGGTCCTCGGTGAACATCTGCGTGTAGTTGCGCAGGCCCACCCACTGCGGCGGGTTGAACAAGTCGTAGTCGGTGAAGGAGAGATAGAGCGAGACGGCCATCGGGAGCAGCGTCAGCACGGCCGCGCCGAGGACCCACGGGGAGAGGAACACCCAGGCGGCGCCTTCGCGTTGGCGCCGCGGCGGCTTCTTTCCGGCGGCGGTCTGCCGGGTTCGTACGGTCGTCGGCGTCTCGGTGGTGGTGGTCATGACCGCAGCTCCGCCTTCGCCTCGGTGATGTAGTTCTCGGCCGCCTCGCGGGGCGACATCCGCTCGTACGACACCTGGTCGTAGTCGCGCATGAAGGTGGTCTGCAGGGCGCTGTCGCCCGAAGGGGGCGCCTGGGGCGGGGCGTTGAGGTCGCCGTCCAGCGAGGCCTGGTAGTCGTCGATCGTCTTGTCGAAGTCCTTCAGTTCGGGGCCGATCGCCTCGCGGATCTTCGCGTTGATGGGGATGCCGCGGGTCGCGCCGAGGATCTTCGCCGCGTCCATGTCGTTCAGCATGAAGTCGATGAACTCGGCGGACTCCTTGGGGTGTTCGGAGTCTTCGGCGACGCCCATGAACATCGACGGCTTGAAGTACTGGCCGGGCGTGCCGTCCTCGCCCGACGGCATGGGCGCAAGGGTGACTCCGCCGGGGACGAGGGCGAGGAAGCCGCTGGCGGGGGCGTCCCAGTTCATGTCGGAGATGGCCTTGCCGCGGCCCAGCGGGGTGTTCTCGACCGTACCGTCGAGCTGGGTGGTCTCCCCGGCCGGCGAGACCGCACCCTCACGGCGCAACTTGTCGGTGAAGGTCCACCACTCGGCCAAGTCGTCTGCGGTGAAGCCGAGTTGACGGTCCTTGGTGTAGAGGTCCTTGCCCTGGCCGCGCAGCCACACCTCGAAGCAGTCCTCGCTCTGGCCGGGGTCGGTACCGCCGGGCTTGCCGGTCTCCTTCGCGAGGGCGCGCATCGCGTCGGCCCAGTCGCTCCACGTCCAGCCCTCACGCGGCAGTTCGACGCCCGAGGCCTTCCACTGCTTCGCGTCGTACGCGGTCGTCTCGGTGCCGCGCGCCTGGGGAATCGCGTACTGCTTGCCGTCCACGACGCCCGTGGCCAGCAGGCCCTTGTCGATGTCCGCGGTGCTGAGCGCGGACTTCTGCTTCGCGAGGTCCAACAGGACGCCACCGGACGCGTACTGGTCGATCATGCGGTAGTCGAGCTGCATCACGTCGGGGGCGTCGCCGCCGGCCGCCTGCGTGGCCAGCTTCTGCTTGTACGCGTCGTATCCCGAGAACGACGTCTGGATGTCGACGCCGGGGTTCCGTTCCTCGAACAGCGCGACGGCCTCCTCGGTACGGGCCGCCCGGTCCGGGTTGCCCCACCAGGTGTAGCGGAGCACGACCTTGCCGCCGCCGACCGAGTCGCCGGATCCCGAACAGCCGGCGAGCGCCGCACAGAGTGCCAGCACCGCGGCCGTCGCCGTCACGCAGGACCTCGTTGTCCTGTTTCCGGGCATGTGTGGGGTCACCTCTCTCGGGCAGAAAGCGCTTGCGAGGAGAACGACCCTAGGGATCGTCCGGATGTCCGTACAAGCCCCCGGGCAGCACTTTCCTGGAACTGCCACGGATCTTCACCGGCGGCAGAGCCACGGACCTTCACCGGCGTCATCGACACCCAGCGAACGGAGACCTTCATGCCCCTTGAGAACGTACGCCTTGAGACCGTACGTCGCCGCCGCCGCTGTGCGGTGGTGGGGCTGGGCGCGCGGGCCCGGCTCTTCACCGAGGCGCTGGCCGGTCCCTACGCGGACCGGATCGACCTGGTGGGCTTCTGCGATGTCAACGCGCACCGCATGGCCGTCCACAACGAGTGGCTGGCCGCCGACCATCCCGGCCGGGAGCCCGTACCGGCGTACGCGGCCGAGGACTTCGAGCTCATGCTGCGTGACGAGCGCGTCGACCTGGTCGTGGTGTGCAGCGTGGATCGCACGCACGATCAGTACATCGTGCGGGCACTGGAAGCCGGCTGCGACGTGGTCACCGAGAAGCCGATGACGACGGATGCCTCGCGGGCCCGGCGCATCCTGGATGCCCAGCGGCATACGGGCCGCGAGGTGCGGGTCGCCTTCAACTACCGCTACAACCCGGTGCATTCGGCCGTACGGCAGTGCCTTGCGTCCGGCGAGATCGGCGAGGTCGGCTCGGTGCACTTCGAGTGGCTGCTCGATCTGCGGCACGGCGCGGACTACTTCCGGCGGTGGCATCGGGACAAGGCCAACTCCGGTGGCCTGATGGTCCATAAGGCGACGCACCATTTCGACCTGGTGAACTGGTGGTTGGGGACGTCGCCCGAGACGGTCTTCGCGCAGGGCGGCCTCTTCTTCTACGGGGAGAGTGCGGGGCGGCGGCGAGGACTTGCGCGTTCGTATACGCGGGCTCATGGCGACCCCGCCGCCGACGGTGACCCCTTCGCCGTACGCCTCGCGGACTCACCCGTGCTTCGCTCGCTGTATCTCGACGCCGAGGGGGAGGACGGCTACCACCGCGACCAGAACGTCTTCGGGCCCGGCGTGACCATCGAGGACGACATGGCGGTACTCGTGCGATACGCCTCGGGCGCGACCCTGACGTACCACCTGACGGCGTACGCGCCTTGGGAGGGCTACCGGGTTTCGTTCAACGGGAGTGCGGGACGGCTGGAGCTGCTGGTGGAGGAGACGACGTGGATCCGTCCGGACGCTGTCGGGTCGGAGGGCTCGGACCCCGTCATGCACGGCTCGGCGGTCGGCGAGGAGGCGGGCCGTACGGAGCTGCTGCTGCGGCGCTTCTGGGAGCCGCCGCGTGAAGTGAAGGTCGCGACCGGCGAGGGCGGGCACGGGGGCGGTGACGTCCGCATGCTGGCGGACCTGTTCGGCTCGCGGACGGGCGACCCGGATGACCTGGGCCGCGCGGCGGACGCGGTGGACGGGGCGCGGTCGCTGGTGACGGGGCTGGCGGCGAATCGGTCGTTCGAGACGGGGGCGGTGGTTCGGGCTCGGGATCTGCTGGACGTTTGAGGGGGTGGGGTCGCGGGTGGGTGCGTGCGGGGTGAGGGTGGCTGGTCGCCGCTCACATTGGGGGTCCGATCGCGTCCATGGCCGTGGCGTACGGCGGGCTGGTGGCGACGACGTGGTCTGAGCCCTGGGCGTGGCGGTCGGCACGGGGGTGTTGAGTCCACAGCGGGAGCACTTCATCCCCTCATGTTCACGCAGCACTCGTTTGAGCACCTGAAGGACAAACTCTCCCTGCCTGTTCACGCTTTCTGCGGGGCAGGTGGCTGGTGGTGCCGCTTCAGGAAGCAGAAACAGCCACTCACGGAGTCTCGGGTGTAAGGAAGAAGATTCCGGCAACCTTCTCGTCTGCGTCGAACGCAATGCGGGCCTTCATGTCAGCGGCCTCGTAGTGCAGCGGGATGTCGACGACTGTGTGATCGCCGATGTTTCGGACGAACGACTCGGTCCCACCGAAGCCCTCGAACGCGCCGACAAGGCCGACGACCGTGGCCAGGGCCTCGCCCCGCAACGATTCGCCGGGGATCTTGATCCACAGGCGGGCGTCGTGGAGCGGGTCGCCCGTGCGGAGGGTGGGGCGGGTTCCGAGGCCGCGGTCGGGTGGGTTGCACCAGTCCTGGGGGTCCGTGTACTTGCCCGGGGGCGGGGTCCACGGGCCCCGGCCGTTGCGGCTGGAGTCGGTGACGAAGTGCTTCATACGGGAGGGTGGTACGCGTACGTTCTCCTCCAGCCAGGCCCGGGCGTCGGCACGTGGCCAGTTCTGGTTGGGGCAGGCGGCCGGGTCGCCGCCTCCGTCCACGTACGCGAGGCAGGACGAAATCAGCTTGCCGTACCAGGAGTTGGCGTCGTCGGTCTGGTAGTTGGAGGTGTTGGTGTAGAAGCCCGTGGCGGTGCCGCCCTTGAGGAGGCGGGGGACGATCGAGTTGACGGTGTGCCAGCCAGGGTGGCCGGTGTCCAGGTACACCCGCGTGCCGCGCAGCGGTTCCAGCTTGTCCACCGCGTAGTTGACCTCGGTGTAGCGGGCGGCGGTCAGCGTGCCCTGGGCGTCGTCCTGGCCGCAGTCGGCGGGGACGAGGGCGAGCGAGTCGGGTTCGAGGACGACGAGCGCGTCGCGGCCGCCGATGCCGCGCGCGATCGCGTCGATCCACGCCTTGTACTCGGCCGTGTTGGAGGCGCCGCCGCCGGAGTAGTTGGAGCAGTCGCGGCCGGGCACGTTGTAGAGCGCGAAGACGGGCAGCGCGTTGTGCCGGTCCGCGTCGCGCGCCACCTCGCGGATCTGCCGCTCGACCTGGGGCGGCGTCTGATCGCCGTACCAGACCGCCTGCGGCGTGCGCGCCATGGTCAGGATGCCTGCCGCGTACCGGAGTTGGCCCACCCTAGCCAGCGCCTGCCGTCGGCGCACTCAGCAGAGAGGCCAGGCCAACCAGTAAGGCGGCCAAGCCTGTTGAGATACGTCTCATGGGTCACTCCTTGGTTCGCAACGGTCACCGGGGACTTGTGGACTTACGGGAGCGCTCCCACGAGCCTCGTCGCGCACGGGGCGACCCGTCAAGGTGGCTGCACCGGGCGGCTCAGGAACCGTCTCAAGTCTGTGCTGCCCGAGAGGTCGCAGAAGAAGCGTTGCGGCTCACCCACTGGATTGCCGTGCACACCGAGGTGCCAGGCGGCCACCCCACCTCGTTGCCCTCGTGCGCGCCGGAGCCTGCTTCGAACGCGGCCACCTCGTCGAACGCCCCGAGACCCTCACGGCGTAGCAGCCTCGGCTGATCCGCAGAAGCCCGGGGAATCTCAGGCATTTGCGCACCGTATGTGCAGGTGGCCATCGCGGGGGAAGGAGGGCGGCGCCGCGGGCAGGACGCTGTCGAAGTCGTAGCGGCTCTTCTGCGCAACCCGGCACGATGCCAGGTTGTCCACCTGGTGCAGCAGTTCGAGACGCTCCAGCCCGTCGGCTTCGAAGGTGTCGAAGGCCCAGCCGGTGAGCGCCGCCAGAGCGCGGGGAGCCACTCCCCTCCCGCGAGCGTGCGCCGCGGTCCAGTAGCCCACCTCGGCCGCCGGTTTGCCGGAGGTGACTTCCTTGAGGACCACGTTGCCCACCAGCTGTTCGCGAACTGAACCGGGTTGTGCCTCAAGGACGGCGAAGCCGAACCGGTCCCCCGCTGCCCAGCCCCGCTGCTGGGCCTGCACCCACCGTGCCCCGTCAGCATCGTCGTCCACGACAGAGCTCGCCCACTGGCGCAATGCGGGATCCCGGCTCACCTCGACCAATGCGGCAACGTCCTCCATACGCCAGGGGCGAAGAACAAGAGCGGGAGAGGCAGGCGTCGCGGTCACCTGAAGGACGACGGGGGTACTCATCAACCGATCATATGCGGCGGCGTTTTCACCCGACGCCAGCCGCGTCCGGCCCATGCCGCCTTGCGACCGCCCCGTCATCGCTGTGTCCGGACGCGCAGAGCCTGGACGGACCAGTCGAGCACCGGCGCCAGACTCTCCGGGGCCGGCCAGCCGTTGACCACTGCGAGCAGCTGAAGGTACCGCTCCCTGCGGGGGTCGTTCACGCTCTCCAGCCGAGTCGCCAGCCGACGGCGGAGTTCGACATCGTCGGGGCGGCCCAGGAGGTGCGCGCAGTGCGCCGTGAACGTCGCGACGATCGGATCCGCCTCGGGTGAGGCCGGGTCAATGCCGGCCGTCAGGGCCGGGCCGACCTGGTCACGGACGACTGCGGCAATGTCGCGGCGCGGGCCCATGATGTCGCTTTGGGCCTGCTCGGCTGCCTGGTCCTCGACCATCCGCCGCACGCCGGCGCGGAAATCCGGGTCCAGGGAAAGTTCGGCCAACTCCACCCATGCCTGGACTTGTTCCGCTTCGGGGTTGTCGGGCAGCTCGGGGGTCATCGAGCGCATGACTCCCGCGAATGCGGGGGCGGCGTCAAGACCGCCGAAGACGGCGTCGAGGAAATCCCCGATCACGCGTCGGCGTTCGTCCTCGGAGAGCTGGGCCAGCCGGTGCATGAGTTCTGTCTCCTCAGGGGTGGACCCGCGCTCGGCCACCGCCGTCAGCACCGCGTGCCGCAGGCGCAGGATGCGGATCTGCACTGCCAGTGCTTCGGCGTGTGCCCTCGCGACCTCGGGAAGCGAGAGTTCCCGGTCCACGATCTTGCGGATCGTGGGAAGGTCTAGTCCCAGCTCGCGCAGGGTCCTCACGAGGTCCAGGCGTGCGACGGCGTCGATGTTGTAGAGGCGGTAGCCGGCCGGGCTGCGGTCCGTCGGCGCCACGATTCCGCGATCGGAGTAGAACCGAATCGTCTTGATCGTGAGACCGGTCCGCCGAGCGAGCTCGCCGATCGAGTAGAGCGTGTCGCTGTCCATGCCCCCACCTTGGCGTCTCCCCCTACTGGAGACTCAAGCCCCTATGCCTGCCAGCAGCCGACCACTCCTCTTCCACAAATTCGTGGTCGACTACCGGCGGGCGCTGTTCGGTGAGATCCCCGCGAGACAACGCGAGTTCAGGCCACCGACCCGATCCGCCCGCTCCGTCCGCTGTCCGGCGCCCTACGCGTCGGGCTCCGCGCGTCCCTTCACTACGCGCCACAGATTCCGCGCCGTGGGACAGACGCCCTCCACGCAGTCGGGGCACGTCGAGGCATGCTCGACGTACGCGCGGTACGCCGTTTGGTGCCGGACGTATTCGCCGTCGCTGACCACGGCCTGTAGGTGGCCCGCGCCACCGCCGCCGTCGCGCCGTTACCACTCCACTCCGCTCACGGCAGCTCTCCCCGGCTCCGTGCGTTGGCCAGGGCCACCCCTGCCGACAGCCTCTCGGCCGCCGTGGCGGGCCTCAGCGGGCCACACGCATCCCATTCCCGCCCGCCACCAGGCGGCTTGAGCTGCCAGTACGGGCCGACGCGGTCCATGACCCGGCCGACCTTGCCAGTCGCCTCGTCCCATACGAAATCACCGATCTCCGGCGTGTATCCGTTCATGCGCACCCCCGCTGGATCACGTCGGCCAGCCGCAGCGCGACATCCGCGCGCACCCGGCCGAGGGTGATCAGGTTCAGTGAGGGCGACGCCACGTCCGCCCCCAGCGACGGCAGCACGATCCCCGCCGCCGTCAGTGCTTTCCGCAGAGTTTCGACCGTCGCTGTGACATCAGTGGTGTTCGGCTCTTGCCGTGCTGTTGCCATGAATTCAGCTTCGGTGAGGCCCTGTTGAGAGGGCTAGCATCTATACTCAATTATTCGCAATACCGAGTTACCTATAGCCGTTTATATCCACGAGGGCACGGCGTACCCGTACCGCCCGGTCTCGAGCACGGTGATCATGAATGGATCAGTCCCCGATGAAGGACCTGATCATGGCCCGACGATTGCGCTTCAACGGCACGGGAAGTGGCGTGAACGGTTGCCCCGCCGTGCACGAAGACCTCGACACCGGCGAAGTGATCATCCATGGACCGGCGCTCACCGACCCTGACGACATCGCCCGCCTGCGGCACCTCGGGGAAGGCGAGGTACCCATCGTGGTACCTCGCGAACTGCTCGTCGACTTCGGCCCCAAGGAGGTAACCCGCGTGCCGACCATCATCGGCCTGGATGAGTTCGACCGGCTGTTCACCCAGTTCGAGCACACGGCCTGGCGGTTGGAGACGCGCCGCCGGTACTCGTCCGACGAGGTGACCGACACCTACGCGCAGTTCACCCGGGGCGAGCCCGTGAACTGGGAGGGAGTCGACGCCGAATGGTGCGCGGAGCGCCGCGAACAGACCGCGCTGGGCAAGCGGTTCGAGCGTGTGCGCATCGTCGACAACCCGCCCACCCCCGGGCAGCTCTACCTGCTCGACAACGCCCGGCGGAACAGCGCCGTCGGCGAGGAGATCCGAAGCCTGTGGCGCGCGCCGACGCCGAACGACTCCAACTCCCCGACGAGGACTTCTGGATCTTCGACTCGCGCTTGGTGGCCCGGCTCAACTTCGATGAGGCCGACAACCTCGTCAACGTGGAGCTGATCACGGAGCCGGTCGAGGTCAACCGGTACGCCCAGGCGCGCGACGGCGCCTGGCACTACGCCGTTCCGTACAAGGAGTTCGCGGCGGGTCTGGCCGCGAAGTAAGCAGAAGCAAGCAGGTGAGCGGAACCGGTGACGACCGACTACCAGCAGGCGCGCGAAGCGCTCGGGGTACGGCTGCGCGAGCTGCGGCTGTCTGCCCCTGATGGACGACTCACCGGTTCCGGGCTGGCCCGGCGGCTCGGCTGGCCGCAGCCGAAGATCAGCAAGCTGGAGAACGGCAAGCAGACCGCCACGCCCGAGGACCTGCGGGCGTGGGCGGAGGGGACCGGGCAGCCGGACGCGTATGACGAACTGATCGCCAGGCTCAGGGGGTTCGAGTCGCACATCCGGTCGTGGCGGCGGCAGCTCGCCTCGGGGCACAAGCCCGTCCAGGACACCCACCTGGCCGCGCACTCCGACGCTTCCGTGTTCCGGGGCTGGGAGTCCTCCATGATCATGGGCATCCTCCAGACGCCGGACTACGCCCGGCACATCTTCACCCGGTACGCCGAACTCCAGCAGTCGCCCCGAGACACAGAGGAAGCCGTGCGCTCCCGCATCAAGCGGCAGGACGCGCTGTACGACCCCGCGAAGCGTTTCCACATCATCATGTGGGAGGCCGCGCTCCGGGCGCTTATCTGCCCGCCGTCCGTCCTGGCCGCACAGCTCGACCGACTGTCCGGGGTGGTCGGCCTGGACACGGTCGAGCTGGGGATCATCCCGTTCAGCGCCTCGCTCAAGATTCCGCCCGCCACGGCGTTCTGGATGTACGACGACAGCCGCGTGATCGTCGAGACCTGGCACTCCGAGCTGTGGATCGAGGACGAGGCCAGCGTGAGCACGTACCTCCGTACGTGGAACACGCTGAAGGAATCCGCCGTGTACGGGGCCGACGCGCACCGGACCATCAGTGCCGCGCGCCGGACCCTCAACGTCTGACACCCGCTGACGCGTCAGCCCGGGTGAAGCGAGAAAGCCTTCAGGCCGGAGCCGCACTGGCAGGCTCACACTTGACGTATCCCGACCCCGACCCCGATGCGGGCGATCAGCCAATGGCGGCAAGCCGACGCCGGTACCGGACGCCAGGGCGCCCACTGAGCGTGATGTCCCCCACCGGGGTGAACCCGTTCCGTGCGAGTACGGTCATGGACGCCGGGTTGTCGAGGGTGGTGCGCGCCCTGAGTGCGGAGAGCCGGTAGGTCGTGGCGGCGAGGCGGCACGCCTCCGCGACCGCGGCGGTCGCGACGCCCCGGCCCGTGGCGCGCTCGGCGATCCTGTAGCCGAGTTCGGCGCCGTCCTCGTCGACGTCGACGAGGTTGACGCGGCCGATCAGGTCCCCCTGCTCGTCGAGGACGACATGGAAGTGGCATTCACCGGCGCCCTGCTCGGCGAGGCGGGCGAGGTGGCGGGAGGCGAACTCGGCGAAGAACGCGTCACCCCGATCCGGCACGGACCGCGCGAAGTACTCCCGGTTCTCCTGCTCGAAAGCCAGCAGGGCAGGCGCGTGGTCGTCCCGGAGCCTCTCGAGCCTCAACATGCCCGGCAGCATATGCAACGATGATCGCGTCCGGGCGTCAGGCGTCAGGCCACCGACCCGATCCGCCCCGCCGGGGCCGTCGCCGACGTCGCGTCATGATGGATCGGCGTATGCGCCCCGGTCAGTGAAACCCCGCTGCCTCCACGCCGGTTGGCGACGATCTCCGACGCGATCGACAGCGCCGTCTCCTCCGGCGTACGGGCCCCGAGGTCGAGGCCGATCGGCGAGTGCAGCCGCGCCAACTCCAGCTCGGTCACACCGACTTCGCGCAGCCTCTCGTTCCGGTTCAGGTGCGTGCGGCGGGAACCCATCGCGCCGACGTACGCCACCGGCAGCCGCAGCGCCAACCGCAGCAGGGGTACGTCGAACTTGGCGTCGTGCGTCAGGACGCACAGCACCGTACGGGCGTCCACCGACGTCCGCTCCAGGTACCGGTGCGGCCACTCGACCACGACCTCGTCCGCCTCCGGGAAGCGGGCCGCCGTCGCGAAGACGGGGCGGGCGTCGCACACCGTCACGTGGTAGCCGAGGAACTTGCCGATGCGGACCAGCGCCGACGCGAAGTCGATCGCGCCGAAGACGAGCATCCGCGGCGGCGGCACCGACGACTCAACCAAGACCGTGAGCGGCGCTCCGCAGCGAGAGCCCTGCTCTCCGATCTCCAGGGTGCCGGTGCGGCCCGCGTCCAGGAAGGCACCCGCCTCGGCCACCACCGTGCGGTCCAGCTCGGGATGGGCGCCGAATCCGCCCTCGTACGAGCCGTATGAGCCTCCCCCAGACTCCATCCGGGGGGACCCCCATCTCGCTTCGCTCGGACGCACGAGCAGGGCGCGGCCCAGCAACTCCCCCGGCCCGGAGACGATGCGCGCGACCGCCGCCGTCTCCCCGCGCGCGGCGGCGGACAGCGCCGACGCGAACACCTCCCGGTCGGAGGCCGAGGCGCGTACCGGCGTCACCAGGATGTCGATGACGCCGCCGCACGTCAGGCCCACCGCGAAAGCGTCCTCGTCGCTGTACCCGAAGCGCTCCAGAACCGGGACCGACTCCCCGTCCGCCAACGCCTGTTGGCACAGTTCGTACACCGCACCCTCCACACAGCCCCCGGAGACCGAGCCGATCGCCGCACCCTCGGAGTCCACCGCGAGGGCCGCGCCGGGCCCGCGCGGCGCGCTGCCGCCGACGGCCACCACGGTGGCCACGGCGAAGTCGCGGCCCTGCTCGACCCACCGGTGCAACTCTTCGGCGATGTCCAGCATCTCGGTCTCCTTACGGGTACGGGGCAGGTCCTCCACTCCGGCACTCCGGAGGGCTACATGCCGGTGAGGTGCTCCGGCCGTACCGGCGTCCTGTTCAGCTCCAACCCCGTCGCGTTCCGAATCGCCGCCAGAATGGCCGGAGTTGACGAAAGTGTCGGGGCCTCGCCGACACCCCGCAGCCCGTAAGGCGCATGCGCGTCGGCGAGTTCGAGCACGTCAACAGGCATGGTCGGCGTGTCCAGGATCGTGGGGATCAGATAGTCCGTGAAGGAAGGATTCCTGACCTTCGCCGTCTTCGGGTCGACGAGGATCTCCTCCATGACGGCCATGCCCAGGCCCTGGGTCGTGCCGCCCTGGATCTGGCCGACGACGGAGAGGGGGTTGAGGGCCTTGCCGACGTCCTGGGCGCAGGCCAGTTCGATGACCTTCACCAGGCCCAGTTCGGTGTCGACCTCGACCACGGCCCGGTGTGCGGCAAAGCTGTACTGGACGTGTCCGAAGCCCTGACCGGTATGCCGGTCGAACGGCTGGGTCGGCCGGTGCCGCCACTCCTCCTCGACCTCGACCGCCTCGTCCTCGAGTACGTCCGCCAGGTCGGCCAGCACCTCACCGGCGTCGGTGACGACCTTGCCGCCCTCCAGCAGCAGTTCGGCGGTGGCCCAAGCGGGGTGGTACGTAGCGAACTTGCGGCGCCCGATCTCCAGGACCCGCTCGCGGACCAGTTCGCAGGCGTTCTTGACGGCGCCGCCCGTGACGTACGTCTGACGCGACGCCGAAGTCGAGCCCGCGGAACCCACCTGCGTGTCGGCCGGCTGGATCGTCACCTGCGTGACGCCGAGCTCGGTGCGGGCGATCTGCGCGTGGACGGTGACGCCGCCCTGGCCGACCTCCGCCATCGCCGTGTGGACGGTGACGACGGGCTCTCCGCCGACAACCTCCATGCGGACGCGGGCAGTTGAGTAGTCGTCGAAGCCCTCGGAGAAGCCGACGTTCTTGATGCCGACCGCATACCCGACACCCCGTACGACGCCTTCGCCGTGCGTGGTGTTGGACAGACCGCCCGGCAGCTGGCGTACGTCGGCGCCCTCGGAGCTCTCCCACTGGCGCTCCGGTGGCAGGGGCATCGCCTTGACGCGGCGCAGGAGTTCGGCGACCGGGGCGGGCGAGTCGACGGGCTGGCCGGTGGGCATGATCGTGCCCTGCTCCATGGCGTTGAGCCGCCGGAACTCGACCCGGTCCATGCCCGCCTTGTCGGCGAGCTTGTCCATCTGCGCCTCGTACGCGAAGCAGGCCTGCACCGCGCCGAAGCCGCGCATGGCGCCGCAGGGCGGGTTGTTGGTGTAAAGGGCGAGGGCTTCGATGTCGACGTTGTCGATGGCGTACGGGCCCGCGCCGAGCGAGGCCGCGTTGCCGACGACGGCCGGTGAGGCCGAGGCGTACGCGCCGCCGTCCAGGACGATGCGGGCTTTGAGATGCGTCAGCTTGCCGTCCTTCGTTGCCCCGTGCTCGTAGAAGAGCTTCGCGGGGTGGCGGTGGACGTGGCCGAAGAAGGACTCGAACCGGTTGTAGACGATCTTCACCGGCTTGCCCGTGCGCAGCGCCAGCAGACAGGCGTGGATCTGCATCGACAGATCCTCGCGCCCGCCGAAGGCGCCGCCGACGCCGGACAGCGTCATCCGCACCTTCTCCTCGGGCAGGCCGAGGACCGGGGCGATCTGGCGGAGGTCGGAGTGCAGCCACTGGGTGGCGATGTAGAGGTCGACGCCGCCGTCCTCCGCGGGGACCGCCAGACCGGACTCCGGGCCGAGGAACGCCTGGTCCTGCATGCCGAAGGTGTACTCGCCCGTGACGATGAAGTCGGCGCTGCGGCGGGCCTCCGTCACGTCTCCGCGGATGATCGGCTGGCGGTGCAGGATGTTGGGGTGAGTGACGTGGGCGGCGTGGTGATCCGTGCGGTTCTCGTGGATCAGCGGCGCGTCGGGGGCGGTCGCGGTCAACTCGTCGGTGACAACCGGGAGTTCGCGGTAATCCACCCTGATCTTGGCGGCGGCGCGGCGTGCGGTCTCCGGGTGGTCGGCGGCGACGATCGCGACGGGCTCGCCATGGTGGCGTACGCGGCCCTGGGCCAGTACGGGGGTGTCCGGGAACTCCAGTCCGTAGTGCCGCACGTCGGTCGGCAGGTCGTCGTACGTCATGACGGCGTACACGCCGGCCTGCGCGAGGGCTTCGGAGGTGTCGATCGACACGATCTCCGCGTGGGCCACCGGAGAGCGCAGGATCTGGCCCCACAGCATGTCCTCGTGCCACATGTCGGAGGAGTACGCGAACTCTCCGGTGACCTTGAGTGTGCCGTCCGGGCGGAGCGTGGACTCGCCGATGCCGCCCTTGGTCCGCGAGCCCTGGGTGACCTTGGTGGGAGTGCCGAGCGGAGCGTTGTTGCCTGCCATGCTCAGACCGCCTCTCCCTGCCGGGCGGCCGCCAGGCGGACCGCGTTCATGATCGTCTCGTAGCCGGTACAGCGGCAGAGGTTGCCGGACAGCGCCTCGCGGATGTCCTCGTCGGTCGGCGTCGGGTTGCGCTCCAGCATCTCGTCGGCCGCGACCAGCAGGCCGGGGGTGCAGAAGCCGCACTGCACGGCGCCCGCGTCGATGAACGCCTGCTGGACCGGGGAGAGTTCAGCGCCCTCCCCGGTCTGGGAGTCGGTACGGTGCGCCGACCACCGCTGGGCATGATCCAAAGATGTGACACCTTTCGCAGAAGGGTCACACTCTCCGGACCCACAGGTGCGCTGCCGTGCGTACTCCGCCAGCCCCTCCACCGTGACGACCTCGCGGCCTTCCACCTGGCCCGCCGCGACCAGACACGAACACACCGGTACGCCGTCGAGCCGGACCGTGCACGAGCCGCACTCGCCCTGCTCGCAGGCGTTCTTGGAACCCGGCAGCCCCAGGCGCTCCCTCAGCACGTACAGCAGGGACTCGCCCTCCCAGACGTCGTCGGCTTCCTGGGGGCGGCCGTTGACCGTGAAATTGACGCGCATTACGCGACTCCCTCCGTTGCGGCGGTGCCGCGGTACGACTCCCAGGTCCAGGTCAGCGTCCGGCGGGCCATGATGCCCACCGCGTGGCGGCGGTAGTTCGCGGTGCCCCGGACGTCGTCGATCGGGTTGCAGGCGGCGGCGCACAGGTCCGCGAACTGCTTGGCGACCGACGGGGTGATGATCTTGCCGTTGTCCCAGAAGCCGCCCTCGTCGAGCGCGGCGTTCAGGAACTCCTCGGCGGCCTCGGCTCGCACGGGCGTGGGCGCGGCCGAGCCGATGCCGGTGCGGACCGTGCGCGACGACGGGTGCAGCGCGAGCCCGAAGGCGCAGACCGCGATCACCATCGCGTTCCGCGTGCCGACCTTGGAGAACTGCTGCGGGCCGTCGGCCTTCTTGATGTGGACGGCCCTGATCAGTTCGTCGGCGGCGAGAGCGTTGCGCTTCACGCCGGTGTAGAAGTCGTCGATCGGGATGCGGCGGGAGCCTCGTACGGACTCGGCCTCGACCTCGGCGCACGCCGCGAGGAGCGCGGGGTGGGCGTCGCCGGCCGGGGAGGCGGTGCCGAGGTTGCCGCCAACGCCTCCGCGGTTGCGGATCTGTGGGGAGGCCACCGTGTGGGAGGCGAGGGCGAGACCCGGGAGTTCGGCCCGCAGGTTCTCCATGATGCTCGTGTACGGGACCGAGGCACCGAGTCGCACGCTGTCCTCGCCGACCTCCCAGTCGCTCAGCTCGCCGATGCGGTTCAGGTCCAGGAGGTACTCGGGCCGGCGGTGATCGAAGTTGATCTCGACCATCACATCGGTGCCGCCCGCAATCGGCACAGCGGTGGGGTGCTCGGCCTTCGCGGCGAGCGCCTCCTCCCAGCTGCCGGGGCGAAGGAAGTCCATGAGGGGCTCTCTCTTCGTATCGTGGGGCGTTCCGTTTGAGCCAGACCGGGGACGGCCGCGGGATCGGCTCGATCAGGAGCTGTTCACAGGGATTGAGGCAAGTACACCTCGGGGTCCCTCACCTGGGTCAGTCACGGAAACCATGAAGGAGTCGGCTGGCCAGAGCGATCGTCTTGTAGATTCGTCTGAACGGGGGACGCCTGCAACGTCATCGTTTTCCTCGGGAAACACCGGACACGGTCCCCCGGGAACCAGAGATTTCCAGACAAGGAACGGCGGCGACGAGAATGCGGCTGCGCGCACTGCTGGACACCGACGCGCTGGGCCTCAGGCTGCTCGGCGGCGAGGCAGAGCTGGACCGCACCGTGCGCGGGGTGATGACCACGGATCTACGGGACCCCAGCCGCTATCTCTCCGGCGGTGAACTGGTCCTCACGGGTCTCGCGTGGCGGCGCGGTGCGGTGGACTCCGAGCCTTTCGTACGGATCCTCGTGGCCGCCGGGGTCTCGGCCCTGGCCGCCGGTGAGGCCGAGCTGGGCGACATCCCCGACGATCTGGTGCTGGCCTGCGCCCGGCACCGGCTGCCGCTGTTCGCCGTCGACGAATCGGTGGCCTTCGCGACGATCACCGAGCATGTCGTACGGCAGGTCTCGGGCGAGCGGGCCGGGGATCTGGCGGCCGTGGTGGACCGGCACCGGCGGATGATGACCTCGGGCCCGGCGGGCGGCGGCCCGGACGTGGTCCTGGATCTGCTCGGCTCGGATCTGGATCTACGGGCCTGGGTGCTGTCCCCGGCCGGGCGCGCGATCGCGGGCTCGAACCTCTCGGGGCCCCGGCCGCCCGCCGAGGTGCGCGCCGAACTGGCCGCCGAGCACCTGGCGGCGGTGCGCACGGGACGGCGCGGGCCGTATCGCGTGTGGGTGGGCGGCGCGACGTACTCCCTGTTCCCGATCCTCAGCGGGGGGCACCGCCCAGCGGTAGCCGGGGGAGGCAGAGGGGCGGCGGCTTCGCGTGACGTACGGGAGACGGTGCTGTCGGACTGGCTGCTCGCGGTGGAGGCGGACGCCGGGGACTGGCCGGAGGAGCGGCTCGACCTGCTTCACGGGGTGACGCAGCTGATCGCGGTGGAGCGGGACCGACGGGACGCGGCGCGTACGGTACGGCGCAGACTCGCCCAGGAAGTGCTGGAGTTGGTGCAGAGCGGGGCGGCGCCCGCCGAGATCGCGGCGCGGCTGCGGGTTGCCGCGCCCGTGCTGCTGCCGGGGCTCGGCGCGGCCCCGCACTGGCAGGTCGTGGTGGCCCGTGTCGAGTGGGACGGCGGGGAGATCGAGGGCGGGCCTGTGGCCCAGTCACTGCTGGAGGAGATCCTCGTCGATCCGGTGTCGTCCGGGCCGGAGCCGTCCGACCGGATCGCGGTGGCCCATACGGGCGAGGAGGCGATCGCGCTCGTACCTCTGCCGGCGGTGTCCTCCGAGCACGACGGGCCGGGGTCCGGGCTGCTCGCCGACGCGCTGCTGGAGGCCGTCCGCGGCCCGCTGTCGGCGGGCCTCAACGACGACGGCCGGCTCACGCTCGGCGTCAGCGCGGCCGTGCACTCGGCGGAGGGACTGCGGGGCGCGCTGGAGGAGGCCCGGCATGCCCGCCGGGTCGCCGCCGCCCGTCCCGGCCGGGTGTGCGCGGCGGGGCATCAGGAGCTGGCCTCGCATGTGCTGCTCCTGCCGTTCGTGCCGGACGACGTGCGCCGTGCCTTTACGGCTCGGCTCCTCGATCCGCTACGGGACTACGACCGCCGTCATCGCGCCGAGCTGATCCCCACGCTCGAGGCGTTTCTCGACTGCGACGGCTCCTGGACACGGTGCGCGGGCCGCCTGCATCTGCACGTCAACACGTTGCGTTACCGGGTGGGCCGTATCGAGCAGTTGACGAGCCGCGACCTGTCACGGCTCGAGGACAAGCTGGACTTCTTTCTGGCGTTGCGGATGAGTTGAGATCACGAGGGCGCGGCGCTCGCGAGAAGCCGAGAGTGGTGGAAGGTGGCATGAAGTGCCGTTCGTTGTCCCATAGCTTTGTGAAATCTTTCACCCACCCCCTTGGCCAGGCGCGTCCATTCGTGCTGAGATGCCGCCACCACTCAACAGCTCAATGGCGTGCTCGGGGAGGGCAACGTGGCGTATCCCGCCATGTCTGGTTACGGAACGGCTGCAGGGGACGATCCACTCCAGACCGCGGTATGGCGGCTGCGCTCGCGTGCCTGCTGGGCCGACGCAGCCGCGCTCCTCGAACCCGTCACGGCTCCCGCCGCGCTGCAGCGGGCCTCGCTCCTCGTCGAGCGGTGCCTCTACACCGAGCAGGGCTGGGCGGAGGCCGAGGACGCGCTGCGCACGGCGGAGGCGCTGGCACGGAGTGACGAGCAGCGGGGTGCGGCGGCCTGCGAGCGCGGGCAGCTGGCGTACGCGGCCACGCTGCTCGGGGTGCGGGACCGGGCGGACGAGGCGCGGGCCGCGCTCGGCCGGGCGGCGGCGCTGATCGCGCCGAGCGCTCCGGGCCGGGCCCTGCTCGACTTCCGGCGCGGGCTGCTCGCCGAGAACCTCGCGCAATCCCCGCAGGCGGCCCGCGCCGCGTACCGTCGCGCCCACGCCGGCGCGACCGCCCAGGGCGATGCGCTGCTGCTCTCCTTCACCTGGCGTCACCTCGCCGGACTCGCCTTGCGCGAAGGGGAGTTGGCGGAGGCCCGGCACGGCTTCACCGAATCGCTGCGGATCCGCGAGGAGTTGGGCTACCTGGTCGGTACGGCCCCCGCCCTGGCCTCCCTCGCCGACGCCGAGACCGAGCCGGAAGCATCCCGGCTACGGGCCGAGGCGGCAAGGCTGTTCCGTCTCCTCGGGGGCGTACCGACGTGGCTGGCACCGCGGTTGGCTCCGCCGGCGGCTACGGCGTGATGGTGCCGGGCTGGGGCGGCTTTGGTGACATTACCGCCCCCGAAGGAGGCCGCAGGCCTCTTAAGGGGCGCGGGGAACTGCGCGACCAGCCCCCACCGGCCCGCAGGTTCATCACCGTTCTCCCAGCGGAGCGCTTACGCGCCGGTGAAGTGATCGCGCACGAGGGACTGCGACTTCGGCAGGTCCTTGTTGATCAACGCGTCGAGGAGCGCGACGTGTTCGGCGGCGTTCGCGGTCAGGGCAGCGCGGCGGCGGGAGGCGGGGCCGGTGACGGACGGCCACTGGGCGCGGCGGTGCAGGTCGTCGGCGATCCGTACCAGCTGCTCGTTGCCCGAGAGGGCCAGCACCGCGCGGTGGAAGGCACGGTCGGACTCGACGTAGGTGGCCCGACAGCCGGTGGCCGCGGCCCGCGCCGTCCCCTCGGCGAGAGGGCGCAGCTCCGCCCACCGCTCGGCGGGCACACTACGGGCCAGCCGCTGCATGACGGGCACCTCGAGCAGCACGCGGATCTCGGCAAGCTCGGCCAGCTCCCGCGCCCCCCGCGCGACAACCCGGAACCCGCGGTTCGGCACCACCTCCACGGCCCCCTCGACCGCGAGCTGCTGCATCGCTTCACGCACGGGAGTCGCGGAGACCCCGAACTGCTCACCGAGCACAGGGGCGGAGTAGACCTCGCCGGGCTCGAGCTCTCCGCCCACGAGGGCGACGCGGAGGGCGTCGAGGATCTGGCCTCGGACGGAGGATCGCTGGACGACGGGGCGCGGGGCTGCCGGTCGGGTGGACGGGGCGGGCCCGCCCGCCGCACCGGCCTGCGGGCCCCCGCGTGCCGCGCGTGGTTGCGGAATCGGGGTCTCGCTGTGGGTGTGCTCGCCCCGGGCGGGGTCCGAGTGCGCGGCAGCGCCCTGCGGCGAGCCGCTCCCGGGGCCCGCCTCTACGCGATTGCCGGCGGCACCGCGCGTACGCTCCCGGTCCGCATCCGCCGCCCCCTGCTGCGGGGGCACCCTGGCTCCCCCCGTCCTCGGGCGGACGTCAGGGGCGGGGCGGGCCTCGGCCGACGTGTCCCCCGTCTCCCCGGCGGAGCCGTTGCGCGGGCCTGCCTGGTTCACGGGGGCCTCCTCCGGAGTTGGCGGTACTTGTGGCTATTGCGGGTGATGTGTTCGTAAGCCTGCACGATATGCGCAGCGGGCGGCAGTTCAAACCTCGACCACATCGGATAAGGTAAGCCTTACCTGGCAGACGAGCGTGATGGGTGGTCCGTACATGGTCGTCACGGAGGCGTATGACCGTCTGACCGAGGCGTATCCCTACCTGGGCATTACGGAACTCGGCCCCGAGGAGGAGGCTCCACGGGGTGGCGGCTGGGTAGCCGTCGACCGGCTCGCAGCGGGCGGAGAAGACCTCGACGCGTTCCTCGCGTGGGACGACGCACAGGTACTCAAGGACTACAAACAGCAGGCCCGCCCCGACGTCATCGCCAGCTTCGGCCTGCACCGGTACACCTGGCCGGCCTGCCTGCTGTTCACGGTGCCGTGGTTCCTGCTGCGCCGCGTGCCCCGTATCCCCGTGGAGAACGTCTCCTACCAGCGCGATCTCGGCCGCATGGCGGTGCGGGTCGACGGATTCGCCTGCCTGCCGGACGACCCGGCGGCCACGCTGCCCGGCGCCCGCGTCGTACCGGACGAGGAGGCTCTGCGCGAAGAGGTACGGGCAGCCGTCGCCGAGCATCTCGAACCGGTGCTCGGCGGCTTCGGTCCCCGGATGCGCCGCCGGGGCCGTGCCCTGTGGGGCACGGTGACCGACGACCTGGTCGAGAGCCTCCACTACATCGGCGGGCAACTCGGCGAGGAGCCGCGCGTGATGGCCGAACTGGAGCGGCTGCTCCCGGGCACGATCCGCCCGTACGTCGGCACCCCCTCCTTCCGCCAACTGACCGGCCCCGGCGGCGAGTCGCTGCCCACCCGCGACCGGGCCAGCTGCTGCTTCTTCTACACCCTGGAACCAGAGGACACCTGCGCCAACTGCCCCCGCAACAGCGAGGCGGTCCGCATCGAGAAGCTGACGGCGCCAGCGGCCGGTTGAGAGCCCTGCGCAGCAAGCGGGCTGCCCTCAGGGCCAGTTGAGAGGCACTGCGAACCGCGAGCGACCCCACAGGTTACGAGTGATTCACAGTTTCCTCACTTGTCGCAGGAACTATCCGTGGAACCACCGATACGGGTAATCTTATTCGCACTCAACTCCTGTCCCTCGACCGGCAGTTCGAGCAGAACGTCGCCCTGCGCATCCCCTTGCACTCCCTTGGCGGCCTCTTGCGCCGAAAACCCCTGAGGGCCGACGGGATTGGGCCACTATGGCGGGCGTTACGCCCTATCCCAATGCAAGGGACCCCAGATGAGACTGACCGACATATCGCTTAACTGGCTGCTTCCGGGCGCCGTACTGCTCCTGGGCATGCTGGCGGCGGTTGCGGTGCTCGCGCGCGGCAAGCGCGCCGGGGAGAAAGCGGAAGCGGACGACTCTTGGGAACGCAGCGAGGAGCGACGCCGGCGCAAGGAGGCCATCTACGGCACCGCCTCCTATGTGCTGCTGTTCTGCTGCGCCGCGGTCGCCGCAGCGCTCTCCTTCCACGGACTGGTCGGCTTCGGTGAGCAGAACCTGAATCTCTCCGGCGGCTGGCAGTACCTCGTTCCGTTCGGCCTGGACGGCGCCGCGATGTTCTGCTCGGTGCTCGCGGTGCGCGAGGCCAGCCACGGCGACGCGGCTCTCGGCTCGCGGATACTTGTGTGGACGTTCGCGGCCGCTGCCGCCTGGTTCAACTGGGTGCACGCTCCTCGGGGCGCCGGCCACGCGGGCGCCCCGCACTTCTTCGCCGGCATGTCGCTGTCGGCCGCGGTGCTGTTCGACCGGGCCCTCAAGCAGACCCGCCGGGCGGCGCTGCGCGAGCAGGGCCTGGTGCCCCGCCCGCTGCCGCAGATCCGGATCGTCCGCTGGCTGCGCGCTCCCCGTGAGACCTACGGCGCCTGGTCGCTGATGCTTCTTGAAGGGGTACGCAGTCTGGACGAAGCGGTCGAGGAAGTGCGCGAGGACAAGCGGCAGAAGGAGACGAACCGGCAGCGCCGGCGCGACCAGGAGCGCCTGGACCGGGCCCGCATCAAGGCACTCACCCGCGGCCACCGCGGACTGATCGGGCGCGGCGGCAGGCAGGTCGAGGTGCAGGCCGTGCAGGCGCCCGCGGCCCCCGCTCAGGTGACCGCGGAGCCTGCCATATCGACGCCGGAACCACTGCCCATGCGCGCCGCCCGTCCCTCCCTCGCGCCCGTTAGAAGCGGCACCGAGCCGGTCACCGTCGACCTCACGGCCGAGGACGACACGATGGCTCTGCCGCGGCTGGACTCCCTGGAGCGCAAGCTCAAGGACCTGGAGCAGCAGTTCGGCTGAGGCTTGATGCTGATGCCCCCTGAGGCTTCCCCCACATAGTGGCCTTACTCTCTGCGGCGGCGTGGCCTGAACTAGGCCGCGCCGCCGTTCAGTTCGAACCACACCGACTTGCCCACGCGGTGCGCCCGTACGCCCCACTCGTCCGCGAGTGACTCGACGAGCACCAGGCCTCGGCCGTGCGTGTCGTCGCGATACGTATCCTCGTCGGCGTTCGACGGCCGCAGACTCGGCTTGCGGCCCAGGAAGTCCCGTACCTCCACCCGGAGTCCGCGCGGCCCGACAGTGGCTGTGAGCACCGCGTCGCTGTCGGTGTGGACGAGGGCGTTGGTGACGAGTTCGCTGGTCAGCAGTTCCGCCGTCTCGGCCCCGCCGGGCTTCCCCCAGCGCGAGAGCAACTCCCGTAGTGCTCTGCGCACTTCGGGCACGGCCCGCAGATCGGCCCGCCGCAGTCTGCGCCTGAGCTGCGGACCGCCCTGCCGGTCCCTTGCGCCGTTCGCCGATTCCTCCGCCGGCTTCACCGTCTTCGTCTTCGTCTTCGTAGCCTTTGCCGAGAAGACCCCGGATACCACGGGACCGCCCCCTCGTGCCTGCCTCTTCATGACCCCCGCCCGCACGTCGACGTCGCCCCCTTTGCTCGAACACTTACACGGGATGCATGCCCCGCCCGGAACGCGCCAGTCATGTCGAATGGTCAACTACCTGCGATACGGCCACGGGTTCCCCGTACGGGAAGGGACAACCCAGTGGGAATCGACCGTCCCTCGGCCGCTCCATGCGGACGTCGAACGGACGCGTCACGCCTCCCAGACCGCGGCCGCCGTGCGGTCGTCGGCGTATCCCTTGACCCTCACCTGGACGTCGGCGAGGAAGGCCGCCATGCCGGGTGGCTCGCTGTCCGTCCAGCGGGACGTCAGGTGGTGGGCGAGTTCGGATTCGCCGCGCAGCGGTTCGGCCAGGCCGCCCGTGCACAACAGCAGTGTGTCGCCGGGGCGGGCCACGGAAGCACGGAAACGGAAGGGTGGGCGAGGCGGTCGGGGGGCGGGTTCGTACGGGCTCGGGGGTGTCGTGATGCCAAGGTCCATGGTCAGCCGGTCGCCCTCGGGGGTCTCGGAGGGCGGCGAGCCGAAGCCGACCACGGCCTCGCCGGTGGTCTCGGCGACTCGCGGCTCGATGTCCTGGAACTCGCCTTCGCGCAGCCGGAACAGACCGCCCTCTCCGACGCCGAAGAAGACGCGCGTACGGCACTCGGGGTCTGCCGGAAGCAGCAGACAGCGCAGACTCGCCGTGTACTCCTCCGGGTCGATGCCCTGCTCGGCGGCGGTGGCCCGCAGTTTGCCGAGGCTGCGGTCGGTGAGCCGGTGCAGCCCAGACTTGAGGTCGCCGCGCCGGGCCGACCTGATGTCCTCGACGAGCCGCGCGTGGCTGCGGCCCACGGCCCGCCCGATCCACTGGCAGGCCTCGGCGGCAGCCAGATGCGCGCCGGGTGTGGCCCGCGCTCCGGTCGCCATGGCGACGAGTACCAGCGCCTGCTCCCCCGTCCCGAACCGCGCGGTCAGCAACGAGTCCCGTCGTGGCTCACCCCGGTACCGCGCGGAGTCCCCGCGCACGGAAGCGGCCCGCAGCGTGCAGGTCCCGTAGTGCGCCCCGTCCAGCACGGTGTCGGCGACCAGGTCGTCGAGATCGTCGGGGTTCGCGGGCGGAAGAGCGGTGGGTTCGGGGTCGTAGGTGGGCGGGCCGGAGCCTACGTAGCCGACGGTGGGTGGAGCGGCGGGGGTGCGGGGGGCGTACGGCGTGTCCGAGGAGGCTGCTGACGGGTCGTCGTCCGGCGGGGTGTCTGCAGAGACGCCCGACGGGACGCCTGAAGGGGCGCCTGAAGGGGCGCCTGAAGGGGCGTCGATCAATGTGGCGGGGCCGCGGGCCGGGGGCTCGGGCCGATCAGCCCGATCGGCTCGTTCAACTCCCTTGCCGTATGAGGCATCCGCGGGCGCATCAGCCCGCTCACTGGCGGCGGAGGCGGAAGCGACCGGCGCTGCCCCCGGTGTCTCCGTGGACGTATCGCCGCCGGACACCTCCTCACGGAATCCCGGCGGCTTGGGACCCGGTGGAGACGGCGGCGACGGATTGGGGCCCGGCGGAAAGGAGGCCGGCCCCGGCGGTTCGGGAGGCGGCGCCTCCCAGGGCGCCCGCTGCCGCTGAAGCCCACTGCGCCGCAAGGTGTCGGCGCCCGGCGGCACCGAGGGCTGAGGCACCGTGGACGGCGGCTCCGAGGCCGACGGTTTCGCGGGGGCGCCTCCGCCGGGCGGACCCTGATGCGGAACAACTCCGACCGTTCCCGCCGCCGAGGCGAACCGGTCGTCGAGGGAGTCGGCCGCGGCTGCCGGTCCCGTGTCCTCGGTGGAGTCGTCGTACAACTGCCGCCACCAGTCGTCCTCATGACCGGTGGGCGTCTCCCCCTGCTGGCTCATGCCCCCAATTGTCCACTGGACGGGCCGGATGAAAACGGTGCATCCGGAAAAACCGCCCGGTGGCCCGGACGACGAACGGCAGCTGGTGCCACAGTGACGCAACCCGGGCAGGGTGACGCAACCGTGGCAGAGAGGCGGGTGGTACGGGAATGATGTGCGGCGGCACGTTTGCGCCGTGGCACTTTTCCGCCACGGCCGGTCATCGAGGAGGGGCGTCGCCGGATGCTGGGAGCGATCGGTCTGGACGAGACACATGAATCGGCGTACCGGGCGCTGGTGTCCGTGGGCGCCGCCGACGTGCCGGACCTCGCGCGGCGGCTCACCCTCGGCGAGTACGACACGGAGCGGGCGCTGCGCCGACTGGAGCGGCACGGTCTCGCGGCCAAGTCCTCTGCCCGGCCCGGGCGTTGGGTCGCGGCGCCGCCCGGGGTCGCCCTCGGCGCGCTGCTCACCCAGCGGCGCCAGGAGCTGGAGAAGGCGGAGCTGGCGGCGGCGCGGCTCGCCGAGGAGTACCGCGCGCAGGCCGCCGAGCCCGCCGGGCACGATCTGGTCGAGGTGGTGACGGGCGCGGCGGCCGTCTCGCAGCGGCTTCTGCAACTCCGGCTCGGGGCTCGCGAGGACGTGTGCGCGCTGGTCACCGCTGACGCGTCCCTCGTCACCGGGACGGAGAACGACGCGAAGGAGAAAGCCGCCCGTCACCGAGTGGTCGTCGAGCGTGCCGTGCTGCACCGGCCCACCGGCATTGCCCAACTGTCCGAGGCGCTCGGCCGCGACGAACGGATACGGGTCGTGGACAAGGTGCCGACCCAGCTCGTGATCGCCGACCGGGCGCTCGCCATGGTGCCGTTGGCGTCGGGCGCCCTCGAACCCGCCGCGCTCGTGGTGCACGCGAGCGGGCTGCTCGCCTCACTGTCGGCCCTGTTCGAGTCGGTGTGGCGGGACGCGCTCCCGCTGCGCCTCGGTGCGGCCGGCGCACCCGCCGAGCAGGAGCCGGACGGACCCGACACCGCCGACCTGGAGATCCTCTCCCTGCTCCTCGCCGGACTGACCGACGCGAGCGTCGCCAAGCAACTGGACCTGGGCCTGCGGACCGTACAACGCCGGGTGAAAGGCCTCATGGAACTGACGGGCGTGACGACGCGGCTACAACTCGGCTGGCAGGCGTACGAGCGGGGCTGGGTCACCCGGGAGCGCAAGGACTGACCGCACCAACACATCGCTCTCAACACATCGGACTCAACACATCCGATCTCTCCTGACTTATTGACGAGCTCTCGCGCCATCTCTAACTTGCGCTAGGGGATAGCTCCGATGAATCTGTCACGTCCCTGTGTCGTGCGAGCCGCCAGGAGGCGCCATGCCCAGCCCGTCCAGACGTACCGTGCTCGCCACCGGCTCCGCGCTCGGCGGGACGCTGCTCGCGGGCGGCCTGCCCGCACCTGCCACGGCGGCTTCCGGCGCAGCCGGCGCGGACTCCTCCGACCCCTGGCGTACCGTCCTCGACGACGCCGACCTGGTCTGGCAGCGGATGCCGAAGACCTGGTACGAGGGCCCGTTCCTGGGCAACGGCTTCCTGGGATCCGGCATCTACGCCGAACCGGGCAGGGAGACCGAGGCCGTCCGCTTCAACGTGCAGCACTCCGAAGTCCAGGACCACCGCCCGGAGTTCGGCTCGCTCTTCGGGCTTGCACGACTGCCGATCGGCCACTTCACACTCGAACCGGTGGGCACGATCACCGGCCTGGACTGGCGCCTCGGCCTGCGTGACGCCGAGCTGACCGGCACGCTCACCACCGACCAGGGCACGCTCACCCTCCGCGCCCTGGTGCACAACTCCCACTCCGTGCTGGCCATCGAGGTGACGCCGAGCGAGGGCGAGCGCGACTTCAAGTGGGTCTTCCACCCGGCGAAGGCGATCAGCCCGCGCGCCGATTTCCGGCCGCTGCCAGAGGGGTACGCGGTCAACCCGCCCGCCGAGACCGGGCAACTCGACGGCATCTCCACCGCCGTACAGCCGCTGCTGTCCGGCGGTCAGCATGTCACCGCGTGGCGGGAACGCACCCGGGGCCGTACGCGGACGCTGTACGCGCATGTCGCGCACTCGTACCCGAAGTCGACGGCGCTCGGGCGGGCGACAGCCGCCGTCCGCAGCGCCTCGCTCCTCTCGTACGACCTCCTGGCGGTGACGCATCGCGCCTGGTGGCGGGCCTTCTACCGGAAGAGTTTCCTCTCGCTGCCCGACGCGCGCATCCAGCGCTTCTACTGGATCCAGCTCTACAAGACGGCGTCCGCAGCCCGCCGGGACGCGCCCGTGATGGCCACGTGCGGCCCCTGGGTCGAGTCCACGCCGTGGCCGGCGACCTGGTGGAACCTGAACGTGCAGTTGGAGTACTGGCTGATCCACGGCTCCAACCACCTCGAACTCGACGCGGTGACAAGGGCCTTGAGCGAGTTCCGGGACAACCTCACCGCCGAGATGGCGCCCGCGTACCGAGCCGACTCCCTCGGCATCCCGCGCACCACCGACGCCTCGCTGGTCAACGGCGGCGCGACGGGCCCCGTACTGGGCTACGGCGTCGGCATCCCGGGCCAGGACCCGCCGACTCCCGAGGTAGGAAACCTGACCTGGGCCCTGCACAACGTCTGGCTCAGCTACCGCCACACCATGGACGAATCGATCCTCCGCGACGTCCTGTTCCCCCTCCTCCGCAAGGCGATCAACTACTACCTGCACTTCCTGGAGCCGGGCGCGGACGGCAAGTTGCATCTTCCGGCCACGTTCTCACCGGAGTACGGCGGCAACTCGCGGGACTGCAACTACGACCTGATGCTGCTGACATGGGGCTGTCGTACGTTGCTGGAGTCGGCGGAACTCCTCGGCATCGACGACGAACTGGCGCCGCGCTGGCGCGAGGTGCTGGCCAGACGGGCGGCGTATCCGACCGACGAGAACGGCTTCATGATCGGCGCGGACATCCCCTTCGCGAAGTCGCACCGCCACTACTCGCATCTGCTCGCGGTGTACCCGCTGTACGAGCTGACGGGCCGTACGCCGGACGAAAAGACCCTGATCGAGAGGTCGTTGGCCCACTGGGTCGGCTTCGAGGGCGCACTCCAGGGCTATACGTTCACGGGCGCGGCCTCGATCTCGGCCCTGCTCGGCAAGGGCGAGGACGCGCTCACGTACCTCGGCCAGCTGATGTCCCGCTTCATCCAGCCCAACACCATGTACAAGGAGACCGGCCCGGTCATCGAGACCCCCCTGTCGGCCGCCCAGTCCCTGCACGACATGGTCTGCCAGTCCTGGGGCGGCATCAACGGCGTCATCCGCGTATTCCCCGCGCTCCCCGCCGCATGGGCGGACCTGACGGTCCACAACTTCCGTACACAGGGCGCGTTCCTGCTCAGCGCGGTACGGGAGGGCGGGGTGACCCGCTGGGTCCGACTGGTCAGCGAGGCGGGCGCCCCGTGCGTCGTACGGCATGGCATTACGGGCCCGGTCGACGTACGGGACGGCCGTGGACGCCCCCTGCGATACGACTCCGTAGGCGACGGCACCATCCGAGTCGCCTTGCGCAAGGGTGAGTCGGCGCTGATCACCGCCAAAGACGACCGTCCGGACCTGCGGATCGCGCCGGTCGAGCCGAACGAGGAGGCACCGCGTTGGGGGCTCCCCGCGATGTAGGCCTCTGGCCGTAGGGCCAGGATCCGACGGCCGTAGGACCACGATCCGATGCGTACGGCATGAGCCCGTGTTTGGCTGCTGCCATGACTGAATTCAGCGAGGCCGAACGGGCCTATCTCAGGTCGCAGCGGCTGGGCCGGCTGGCCACCGTCGACCAGCACGGCCAGCCGCAGGCGAACCCCGTCGGCTTCTTTCCGCAGGACGACGGGACGATCCTGATCGGCGGCTACCGGAATTCATTCGCAGTGCATCGGCCTTCAGGCCGATGGTGAGGCGAATCTGGTGGTGGCGACGCGGAGCGTCGCGGATTCAGGTCCGGCGGAGCCGGACACCGCAGTTCTTTGCCTGCGGCGCGGGGCGCAGGGAGGGTTTCTCCCGGCGGAGCCGGGTGGTGCTCACACGGGCCGGTTCTGCTGTTCGATGTACTGCCGGATCACGGAGAGCGGGGCGCCGCCGACAGTTCCGGCGAAGTAGGACCCGGACCAGAGCTTGTTGGCCCGCCAGTAGTGGCGTACCAGGTCGGGGAACTCCTGACGGAGGCGGCGGGAGGAGACGCCCTTGAGGGAGTTGACCAGCTTGGTCACGGCGACCTTGGGCGGGAAGTTCACCAGCAGGTGGACGTGGTTGTCCTCGCCGTTGAATTCCACCAGCGTGCACTCGAAGTCCGTACACACCGACCGCATGATCTCCTCCATCCGCCTCAAGTGGGCATCGGTGAACACCTTGTGCCGGAACTTGGTCACGAAGACCAAGTGCACATGCATCATGAAAGCACAGTGCCGACCAGTTCTGATCTCCTGCATCTCACCCATAACCCAAGTATGTAGCGTGACGGTCATGCAGCTCAGGTACAGCTTCCGCCTGTACCCGGACACCGGCCAGCAGACGGCGTTGGCGAAGGCGTTCGGGTGCGCCCGCGTCGTGTTCAACGACGCGGTTCGCGCCCGCGGGGACGCACGTAAGGCCGAGCAGCCGTTCCCGACGGCCGGTCAGTTGTCCACGCGCCTGATCACCGAGGCCAAGCGGACAGCGGAACGGTCCTGGCTGGGTGAGGTCTCCGCGGTGGTGCTCCAGCAGTCCCTGCGGGACGCCGAGACCGCGTACCGCAACTTCTTCGCCTCCCTCAAGGGCACCCGCAAAGGCCCCAGGATGGGCCCGCCCCGCTTCAAGTCCCGCAAGGACGCCCGGCAGTCGATCCGGTTCACCGCCAACGCACGCTGGAGCATCACCGGCAGCGGCCGTCTGAACCTGCCGAAGATCGGCGCGGTGAAGGTGAAGTGGTCCCGCATGCTGCCCGCCACTCCCACCTCCGTCACCGTCATCACGGACGCCGCGGGCAGGTTCTTCGCCTCCTTTGTCCTCGACACCGACCCCGCCGCCGACGCGGCCCGGATGCCCGACACCGACCGCACCGTGGGCATCGATCTCGGCCTGACCAGCTTCGCGGTCCTCTCCGACGGCACGAAGATCGACTCCCCGCGCTTTTTGCGGCGCGCGGAGAAGAAACTGAAGAAGGCCCAGCAGGAGCTGTCCAGCAAGCAGAGGGGATCAAAGAACCGGGCCAAGGCCCGTCTCAAGGTCGCCCGCGCCCACGCCAAAGTTGCTGACGCGCGCCGTGAGTTCCACCACCAGCTCTCCACGAAACTGATTGCCGAGAACCAAGGGATCGCCGTGGAGGATTTGTCGGTGGCGGGACTGGCGCGCACGAAACTGGCCAAGTCCGTGCACGATGCCGGATGGGCATCGTTCATCAGCATGCTGGCGTACAAAGCGGAACGGTACGGCCGCACCCTGGTGAAAATCGGCCGGTTCGAGCCGACCTCCCAGACCTGCTCCACCTGCGGCGTCAAGGACGGACCCAAACCCCTGAACGTCCGGGAATGGACCTGTACCGCCTGCGGTACCGTCCACGACCGGGACACCAACGCCGCGATCAACGTGAAAACGGCCGCCGGACTGGCGGTATCGGCCTGCGGAGCGCCGGTAAGACCAGGAGCAATCCCGGCACAGCGCGAAGAAACAGGAAGCCACGGATTCCCGACCGAACCCCGTGCCGCGTAGCGGCACAGCAACAAGTCGAGAAGGCCAGAATCCTCGCCCTTCAGGGCGAGGAGCAAGTCAAGCCATGGGAACCACGAAGAAGTGGCGCAACCTGCGGAAGAACCCGAAGGTCGCGCTCGTCGTCGACGACATCGTCAGCCTGCGGCCCTGGAAGGTACGCGGCGTGGACATCCGTGGCGAGGCCGAACTCCTCATAGGGCCACACGAGTTGGGCCCGCACTTCAGCGAAGAGCTGATCCGCATCCACCCGAGACGGATCCACAGCTGGGGCTTGGAGGATTGACCCGGATCATCATTCCGCTGCCCAGCCATCGACGTCCGATGCGGTTGGTGGGCGTGGCGGCGTATACGGCCCGGATCGTGTCGTTGAACTGACGCACACTGGCGAACCCGGACGCGAACGCGATCTCCGTGATCGGCAGATCGGAGGTCTGCAGCAGCACCCGCGCGGTGTGCGCCCGCTGCGCACGGGCCGGCGCGACCGGCCCGGCACCGACCTCGGCGGTGAGCTGCCGCTGCACTTGGCGGGCACGGTACCCCAACCGCGCAGCCAGGCCCGCGACACCCTCGCGGTCGACGACTCCGTCCCCGATCAGGCGCATGGCGCGGCCCACGACATCGGCGCGTACGTTCCACTCGGCGGAGCCGGGCACGGCGTCCGGCCGGCACCGCCTGCACGCCCGGAAACCCGAGCTCTGTGCCGCCGCAGCCGTCGCGTAGTACCGCACGTTCCGCCGCTTCGGCGTCACCGCCGGGCAGCTCGGACGGCAGTAGATCCCGGTCGTCTCGACGGCGAAGTAGAACAGTCCGTCGAACCGTGCGTCCCTGCTCCGTACGGCCTCGTACCTGGTCTCTTCATCGTTCACGCTTCCCAGTCTCCGCGCCGGCGCCCGAAGGCGCTGGCGGAAATCGGACACGACGTCGGACAGGCGCCGCACCCATCGGACGGGGGCCAGCCCCTCAGAATCCTTCGTGTCCGAAAATAGACGATCGATAACGATCAAATGACCCCTCAATACGAAACATCTCCGTTAGCTTTCAAAGACCTCAGCTGTAACACACAGGCCTCAGATTGCCGCGTACCTGCGGCAACCGAGGAGTGGGATGTTCAAATCAGCCAAGTTCGTGGCGATGGCAGTTGTGGCCGGCCTGGCGGCAAGTGCCTGTAGCGGCAGCGCCTCCGGGGGAGCTGAGGAGTCGTCGTCCGGCGACACCCTGGTCGTCGGTGTCGATCTGCCGCTTCAGGGCGCCTCCAAGGACGCGTCCGAGGCGACCGTCAACGCCATGAAGCTCTACCTGGACCAGGTCGGCGGCAAGGCCGGCAAGTACAAGGTCCAGCTGAAGGTCTACGACGACTCCACGGCCGCCAAGGGTGCCTGGGACGACGCGACGTGTGCGAAGAACGCGCAGGACCATGTGGCCAACGCCAAAGAGGTCGCCGTCATGGGCACCTACAACTCCGGGTGCGCGCAGATCATCGCCCCGGTGCTGAACGCGGACCCGAAAGGTCCGATGCTGATGGTGTCCCACGCGAACACCTACCCCGGTCTGACGAAGTCCTGGGATCCGGGCGACCCCGAGAAGTACTCCCCGAGCGGCAAGCGGAGCTACGCGCGCGTCATCGCCACCGACGACTACCAGGGCGCCGCCGGCGCGCAGTTCGCCGCCAAGGACCTCGGCCTCAAGAGATGCATGGTCCTCAACGACAACCAGACCTACGGCAAGGGTGTCTCCAAGGCCTTCGAGGACGAGGCCAAGAAGCAGGGCATCACCGTGCTCGGCAACCAGGCGTGGGACGTCAAGCAGCCCAACTACGCTGCCCTGTTCACCAGCATCAAGTCCAAGAAGCCGGACTGCGTCTACCTCGGCGGCATCTTCGACAACAACGGCGGACAGCTGGTCAAGGACAAGGTCAAGGTCCTCGGCGACAACGACAAGGTCAAGCTCATCACCCCGGACGGCTTCACCGGCTACCCGGAGTTCGACGGCCTGGCCCAGGCGGAGGGCACGTACCTCACCTTCGCGGGCCTGTCCACGGAGGTGCTGCGCGAGGAGGGCGGCACCGCGGCGAAGCTGCTGGACGCCTACAAGAAGAAGTACGGCGAGGACCCGGCCACCAACTACGCGCTCTACGGCGTCGAGGCGCTGCAGGTGATCCTGGCGGCGATCGAGAAGTCCGACGGCACCCGCAAGAGCGTCCGGGACGCGGTGTTCGAGGGTGAGGGGATCACCATCCCGGCTGCCGAGTCGGCGGTGGGCAAGGAGATCACCATCTCCAAGGAGACCGGTGACGTGAACGTCCTCGACATCTCGGTCCTCGAACTGAAGGGCAAGACGGAGACCTACCTCAAGCCCTGGCCCGTCAGCTGAACCGGTAGTGCGGGGCGGGCGCCGCGGAGTCCCGTGGCGCCCGCCCCACACGGCTTCGGCACCCGTCGCGGGCACGGCTCCGGCTCTCGTCCTTCGCGTACGCCCCTGTCGCTTGCGCCCCCTTCGCGTACGCCTCGCTCCCACTCCACGAGGAACGTCATGGCAGCAACCGCCACCAGCCTGGTGGCTCCGACCGCGATCGACCGGAAGGCTCTGATCCAGCGGTACGCCACCTACGTCATTCTCCTCGGCGTCGTCATCTGGCTCGGCGCCAACCTCATCAAGTCACCGTCCCAGTTCTTCTCCGCGAGCGCGGACGGATTCAACCTGGGGATGCTCTACGCGCTGATCGCGCTGGGCTACACCCTGGTCTACGGCATCATCGAGCTGATCAACTTCGCGCACGGCGATCTGTTCATGCTCGGCGCCCTGTGCAGCGGATTCCTGCTGACCACCGTGATGGGCCAGGACCAGTCCAACCTCCTGGGCTGGGTGCTGTTCCTGGTGACCCTGGTCGGCACCATGGTCTTCTGCGGCGGCATCAACGTCACGATCGAATTCCTCGCCTACCGGCGCCTGCGGCGTGCCCCCAAGCTGGCCGCGCTCATCACAGCCGTCGGCATGAGCTTCGTCCTGCAGTTCATCGGCCTGAAGTGGAACGGTTCGACACCCAAGCAGTGGCCGTCGATCTTCCCGGAGGGATCCATCGGCTTCGCCGGCTTCAAGGTCGACTACAGCCTGCTCCTCGTCGTCGCCGTGACGGTCCCGATCCTGCTGCTGCTCCGCTGGGTCGTCACCAGCACCAGGCAGGGCAAGGCGATGCGGGCCGTCGCCCAGGACCAGGACGCCGCCCGGCTGATGGGCGTCAACGTCAACCGGACCATCTCCTTCACATTCCTGATCGGCGGCGCCCTGGCCGGTACGGCGGGCGTGATGTACCAGCAGGTGGTGGGCACCACCGCGTACAACCTTGGCTACCAGATGGGCCTGATCGCCTTCACCTCCGCCGTCCTCGGGGGCATCGGCAACATCACCGGTGCGGTGCTCGGCGGCGTCCTCATCGGCGTCATCCAGGGCATCAACGACGGCGCGCCCTACGGGTTCGGCCAGCAGTGGTCACAGAGCGTCGTGTTCAGCATCCTCATCCTGCTCATGGTCTTCAAGCCCGAGGGCCTGCTGGGCCGGCCGACCACGGAGAAGGTGTAGTCCATGGCCTCCGCGAAGACCTCCGCCAGGACGGGCCGGCTGCCTGTCCTGCCCGTGCCGCACCACGTGCGCTGGCCGCTCGGTTACGCCGCAGCCGCCCTACTCGTGTTCCTGGCCTACTACTACATGGTGCCGAGCCTCCCCGAGCAAGGCCAGCAGTTCTTCCAGACCTGGCTGCCGCTCAGCTCGGTCAACGAGGCCCTGGTCTGGGTGATCTGCGCCCTCGGCCTGAACATCGTGGTCGGCTACGCCGGCCTGCTGGACCTGGGCTTCGTCGCTTTCTGGGCGCTCGGCGGCTACACCGCGGGCTGGCTGATGTCCGGCCACTTCTACCAGGTCAACCTCCACTTTCTCAGCGGCGCGCAGTCGTCCGCGGTCGGCGTGCACGTCAACTTCTGGTTCGTCCTGCTCATCGGCGGCGCCTTCTGCGCCCTGTGGGGCGTGATCATCGGTGCTCCGACGCTGCGTCTGAAGAGCGACTACCTCGCCCTGGTGACACTGGGCTTCGGCGAGATCATCCCGCAGGTCTTCACCAACGGTGACGACATCGGCGGCTTCAACCTCACCAATGGCGCCCGGGGCATCACCCCGGTCGACCCGATCACCATCGGCGGGTTCACGCTCGGCCCGTTCGACCTGGTGTACAAGTTCGTGGTCTTCGTCGTGATCGCGGCCGTCGTCATGTTCATCTCGCTGCGGCTGCGCGAGGGCCGCCTCGGCCGCGCCTGGCTCGCCATCCGTGAGGACGAGCTCGCCGCCAGCATGATGGGCGTACCGCTGATGCGCACCAAGCTCGCCGCGTACGCGGTCGGCGCGGTGGCCGGCGGTCTGGCCGGTGTCGCCTTCGCCACGCACGTCGGCGGCGTGCTGCCCGACCGGTTCAACTTCTCCATCTCCATCACGCTGCTCGCGATGGTCGTGCTCGGCGGCATGGGCAACGTCTGGGGTGTCACCCTCGGCGCACTCGTCCTCGCCTGGATCAACTCCACGGGGCTGCCGCAGATGGGCAACACGATCAACGAGAACCTCGGCACCGACATCAACTTCCCCTCGTACAACTTCCTTCTCTTCGGCGGCATTCTCGTGCTGATGATGATCTACCGGCGCGAGGGCATCCTGCCCGAAGCGCGCACCAAGCTCGTGCTGCGCGAACCCAGCCGGACCGAACGCGAGGCGCTGGGTGCCGACATGGAGGAGGCGGCACCGGAGCTGGACGAGGCGCTGGAGGCCGAGGACGCCGAACTGGAGGCGGCGGCAAACGCGCCGGCCGCCGACGTGGTGGTCGCTGACGCGATGGTCGCTGACGCGGTGGCCGCCACCGGCGCCGAGGGCACCGAGGGCACCGAGGACGGGCTCGGGGAGAAGGCAGGAAACACGATATGACGACCGCCTCGCAGGAAACGCCTCAGGGGGCCGCGGCGGACGCTCCGCCGAAGCTGCGCGCCGAACGCATCACCGTGAAGTTCGGCGGCCTGGTGGCCGTCAACGACGTGAGCTTCACCATCCCCGACCGGTCGGTGGTCAGCCTCATCGGGCCCAACGGCGCGGGCAAGACGACCTTCTTCAACGTGCTCACGGGCCTGTACCGGGCCACCAGCGGCCGGGTGCTCCTCGGCGACAAGGACACCACCAACCTGGTGCCGCACCGGATCGCCGCGCTCGGCATGGCCCGTACGTTCCAGAACATCCGTCTGTTCGGCCTGATGACGGCCGAGGAGAACGTCAAGGTGGCCATGCACTCCCGGCTGAAGTCGGGGCCGTTCCACACCGTCGTACGCACCCCACGGCAGCGCCGCGAGGAGCGCGAGGCCCGCGAAATCGCCCGGGAGCTGCTGGACTTCGTCGGCATCGGCAAGTTCGCCGACGAGTACGCCCGCAGCCTTTCCTACGGCGACCAGCGGCGGCTGGAGATCGCCCGGGCACTGGCGCTGCAGCCCAGCATCCTTCTCCTGGACGAGCCGACGGCCGGTATGAACCCGCAGGAATCGGCCCGGTTCGTTTCCTTCGTGCACCGGCTGCGGGACGAGAAGGATCTCTCGGTCCTGCTCATCGAGCACGACATGAGCGTGGTCATGCAGCTGTCGGACCGCATCACGGTGCTCGACCGGGGCGAGAAGATCGCCGAGGGCGGCCCCGACGACATCAGGAACGACGAGCGGGTCATCGAGGCGTACCTCGGAAAGTCCGGAAGGAGCAAGAGCGCATGAGCGGCACCAGCGCAGAGGGCGACGTGACCGACACCCGCGAGCCGATGCTGGAGCTGGACGGCATCCACGTCTACTACGGCAACATCGCCGCCGTGAAGGGCCTGTCGCTGACCGTCCACCCGGGCGAGATCGTCACCCTCGTCGGGTCCAACGGCGCCGGCAAGTCCACCACCCTGCGGGCCATCTCCGGCCTGCTGCCGCTGCGACACGGCCGGATCACCTTCCAGGGCGAGGAGTTGAACGGGCTGGCGGACCACGAGGTCGTCAAGCGGGGCATCGCCCACTCCCCGGAGGGCCGGCGCATCTTCCCGCGGATGACCGTGGACGAGAACCTCGACATGGGCGCGTTCCTGCGGAAGGACAAGGAGGACATCGCGGGGGACCGGGAGATGGTCCTCGACCTCTTCCCCCGGCTGCGGGAACGCATCAACCAGAAAGCGGGCACCATGTCGGGCGGCGAGCAGCAGATGCTCGCCGTGGGGCGGGCGCTGATGGCGAAGCCGAAGCTGCTGCTGCTCGACGAGCCGTCCATGGGCCTGGCCCCCGTCCTGGTGGACGTCATCTTCGAAACCATCACCAGGATCCGCGAGCAGGGCACCACGGTGCTGCTCGTGGAGCAGAACGCGCTGGCCGCGCTGGAGATCGCGGACCGTGCGTACGTCCTGGAGTCGGGCGCGCTGAAGCTCCACGGGCCGGCGTCCGAACTGGTGGAGGACGAGGACATCGTCAACGCCTATCTCGGCGGCTGAGCGGCCGCGCTGGGATGCGGCCACAGGGGCTCGGTGTGCTGTACGGCGGGCTGTCCACCGCTCTGCTCGGCATCTCGTTCGTGGCGAGCAGCACGATGTCGGACTTCCCGCATCTGGGTGGGCAGTCCGTCCGTTACGCCACCGGGTTCCTGCTGCTGTGTCTGCTCGCCACGTGCACCGACCGGTCGCCTCTGCGGCGGCTCACGGCACGGCTGTGGCTGCGGCTTGCGGTGATCGCGGCGACCGGGCTCGTGGGCATGAACGTGTCCGTACTCCAGGCCGTGCGGACCGCGGAGCCGACGGTGCCCGGGGTGGTGGTCGCCTGCTCGCCGGTGGTCGTCGCGGCCCTCACCCCGCTGGTGGAGCGTCGTCGGCCCGCCGCCCGCCCGGTTCTCGCTGCCGTGGTGGTGACGGCGGGCGCGGCGGTGGTGCAGGGCTTCGGACGTACGGACCTGGCCGGTGTGCTCTGGTCGGTGGCGGCCCTGGCCGGCGAGGTGACCGTGATGCTGCTGATCGGCCCCGCCGTGCGGGCGCTGGGCCCGATGCTGCTCTCCCTGTGCGTGTGCCTGCTGGCCGCGCTGGAGGCCGGCGCCGCGGGGCTTCTCCTCGACGGCAGCGGCTGGCTGCGCACGCCCACCGGGGTGGAGGCGGCGGCGCTCGCCTGGCAGGCGGTCATGGTGACGGCGGTGTGCTTCCTGCTGTGGTTCGCCGCCGTGCAGCGGATCGGGGCGCAGCGGATGGCGCTGCTCACCGGTGTGGCCCCGGTGGCCGCGGCGCTCACCGCGCCCCTGGTGGGCACGGGCGCCTTCGGCTTCGCGCAGCTGGGCGGAAGCCTGCTGGTCGCGGTGGGCGTGGCGCTCGGCTCGTCCGGCGCCACCTCACGGCCGGCTGGCGCCTCGCGAACTGCGGTGCGCCCAGCGGACTCTGACACCCCGTCCGACGTCTCTGGAAAATAAGATCACGTTAACGCCAACCACGGGCTCTACATCTTCGAGTACACCGGAGGACTGTGAGCAGCGGGCGCGGCCCGCGACGGGACCGCTGACAACGCGGGCCGCGCCCTCGGGCGCGGCCCGCGCGTCCGTGCCGCCTCGAACACGCTCTGCGGTGGCTCCCCTACCGCAGACGCCCCCTACCGCTGGCGCCCCCTCTTCGCCTCCATGGCCGCGCGCCCTTCCGCCCCCTTCCGTTTCCACTCGCGCCGGAGCTCCGCCCGCAACCGCGCATCGGTCTTGGCCACCATCCGCTGGTTCTCCCGGAGCAACTTCCGGTAGCTGTCGAGGCGCCGCTCCGGCAGCGCACCCGACTCGACCGCGGCGAGGACCGCGCACCCCGGCTCCGCGATGTGCGCGCAGTCGTGGAAGCGGCACTCGGCGGCCAGTACCTCGATCTCCGAGAAGACCTGGCCGACCCCGGTCGCGGCGTCCCAGAGGCCGACGCCGCGTAGCCCCGGGGTGTCGATGAGCACCCCGCCGCCGGGCAGCGCGAGCAGGTTGCGCGTCGTCGTGGTGTGGCGGCCCTTGCCGTCCGCGTCACGCGTCGCCCGGACCTCCATGATCTCCTCGCCGAGCAGCGCGTTTGCGAGCGTCGACTTGCCCGCGCCGGACTGGCCGAGCAGTACGGACGTGCCGCCGGACACCACCGCCGCGAGGACGTCCAGTCCATCCCCGAACGTGGCGCTGACCGGCAGCACCGGCACCCCCGGCGCGCTCGTCTCCACGTCCTGCACGAGGTGCCCGAGCGTCACCGCGTCCGGCACCAGGTCGGCTTTGGTCAGCACGACCACCGGCTGCGCACCGGATTCCCAGGCCAGCGCGAGGAAGCGTTCGACGCGGCCGAGGTCGAGCTCCGCGGCGAGCGACACGGCGACGACGGCGTGGTCGACGTTGGCCGCGAGGATCTGCCCCTCGGACCGCTTGGAGGAGGTGGAGCGTACGAAGGCGGTGCGGCGCGGCAGATACGTCCGTACGTAGGGGGGATTGCCTGCAGGCTCGACGGCGACCCAGTCGCCGGTGCACACGACGCGCAGGGGATCGTGCGGTGTCACGAACGCGGTGTCCGCGCGCATGACCCCGTCGGCGGTGATCACGTCGCACTGTCCCCGGTCGACGCGGATCACCCGCCCGGCCACGAGCCCTTCGGCGTCGTACGGGGCGAACTCGTCCGACCACGCCTGGTCCCAGCCGTAGGGAGCCAGCGCCGAGAAAGCAGCAGACGAGGATGCAGAGGACGAGGCAGAAGCAGAGGAAGAGGAAGTCAAGGGAAACCCTTCACAAGGGTGGCCCCGGCACACGCGGTGGCGTGGGAGAAGAAAGAGGTCAGCCGGAGACCACGGAGGTGGAATGGATGAACTTCCGGATGCGGGCAGCGCCCATCTCAACGACAGCCATCGGTCACACCTCCTGATCCTGCTCAGCCGACGACAGCGGCCAATCGGCCGCCAGGGGAACGACGGAGACCCTAGCTCGATGCGCCGGCAGGACGCCAACTCTTTTTGTGCGGGGCTCTCTTTTCATGCGGAGGAGCGCAGCGTGGCCAGGAAGCTCCGTCCGTGCGCGTGGCGGGTGTCGAAGTCCAGTCGGGTTCCGCCGTGGACCGCGCGCACGCGTACCCCGTCGCCCGACGTGACCTCCCGCTGCGGCCGGCCGCAGAGCAGGACAGTGACCGTGTCCCGGTGCATGGTCGGGTCGGACACGGCGACGGTGGTCGGGCCGCGGCGTTCGCGCCGCACGATCACGGAGGCGGGCCCGTCGATGCCCAGACCGGCCCAGCGGGCCCTGGGTCTCCGGAGCGAGCCCTTCAGCTCGCGTGCGTGCAGTCGTGCCCGTTCAACGTGACGTCGTACGGCGCCGAGTTCTCGCCCTCCCACGACGCGAGGAAGCCGACCGCGAGTCTGCCGCCGGCGGGTACGGCCTTGTTGTAGTCGGCAGGGGTGGCGGTCACCCGTGAGCCGTCCTGATCGACCTTGCCATCCCACATCTGGGTGATCCGCTGGCCGTCACGGAACTTCCAGCCGACGCGCCAGCCGTCGAGGGCCTTGGCGGGGGTGACCGTGACGGTGGCCTGGAAGCCGTCCGGCCACTGGTTGACCAGGTCGTAACTGGCCTTGCAGTAGGCGGGCTTCGTGGGCTCGGGGTCGTCGTCGGGTTCTTGGGAGGCCGTTGCCTCGCCCTGAGGCTTCTGGCCCTTGTCTGTGTCCTGAGGGTTCTCGTCGTTCTCGTCGTTCTTGTCGTTCTCGTCGCCATCCGAGCCCGACCCGGAGTCCGAGGCGTCGGAGTCCGAGGGCTCCGGAGCGGGGGACGTGGTTGCGGACGGCAGCGCGGCGTCCGCCGGGGGCACCTGGTCCCCCACCGACTGCCGGCCCGACGCCGACTGGTCCTGCGCGACGGGGTCGCTGTCGGAGTCGAAGGCCCCCAGCGAGACCACGAGCGCGAGCATGGACACGATGACGGCCGCGACCAGCAGCCCGGCGCGCCCGATCCGGGCCTTGCCCTCCTCGGGATCCGGTGGCTCCGCCACCTCGTCCGGGTCCGCGCCCGACCGGCTGATCCCCGACTCCACGGCTCTGCGCCGCCGTTCCAGATACGCGAGTCCGCCCCAGCCGAGCACGCCACCCGCGAGAGCCGCGGGCACCCCGCCACCGCCGAGCCGCAGACAGGCGGCGGCCTCCGCGCACTCGACGCAGCGCGCCAGGTGACGGGAGAGGTCCTCAGGGGTGTCGGCGCCGGGTGAGCGGGTGACCGCGTCGAGGAGCCGGGCGTAGCTGCGGCAGTCCTCGTCGAGCGGGGTGTCGAGATGGTTGCGGTGGCAGCGGTCGCGGAACACGCGGCGCACCTGGGCGAGTTCCTCCGAGGCGCCCTCCGGGTCCAGGCCGAGTCGGCCGGTCACGGCGGGCAGCGGTATCGCCTCGACCTCGGCCAGCCAGAGCAGCGCCGCGTCCGCTTCCTGCATGTCCCTGAGCGCGCGCAGTGCAAGCGGCCGTTGCAGTGGCGGTCCCGAATAGCGTTCCGCCTTCTCGGAGTTGAGCCACAGCCGCAGCTCGGAGTCGAGGCGGTCCCCTTTGCCCTGCGATTCCCAGCGGGCGGCCGTCTGGCGTACGGAGGTCAGTAACGTCGGGATACGGGGCAGACGGGGCGTCCGCGACCGGCGCCCGAAGCTCTTGCGGCCACTGTCCTCGGAGGCGCGCACCTCACGTATGCCATGGGAGAACGCCTCGGAGGCCAGCTGGCGGGCACTGGGGGAACCAGCGGTGCACAGATCGGCGTACGACAGCACCGCGTCCCAGCACTCCGAGAACAGCGTGGCCTCAGCGGCGTCTTGAGGGGTCGGCAGGTCAGGCATGGGTGGGGACTTCACCTGCATCCGAAAAAGAGGGGAGTCAACTCAAGAGGGGAATACGACAGTTGAGCGGGGACATCTCAGGGGGGACCAGAGTTTTTCACGCGACCCGCACAACTGACAAGCGTCACATGCATATGCAGCTACCTCTGACGCCGCAGAAGCCCCATCCCATCAACCCAAACCCCGACTCCCACCAGCGCGAACGTATCCCTCAAGCCCCTGCCTCACGCCCGTCCCTCAGACCGCGGACGCCTCCTCGTTCGCCGGCAGACTGTCCATGAACGAGCTCACCGAGAAGACCGCGTTCCCCGGCCCTGGCGGGCCGTATCCGGGAGGCGAGGACAGACCGAAGTCCTCCATGGTCGAGCGATACGCCTCGAGCAGCCGGATGTGATATTCCAGCGGCGCACCCTGCGGATTGGCCTTGCCCAGCGGTGTCGTCGGCTCGGGGCACCAGGTGGTGAACCTCGGCGTGATGCCGTGCGACATGAAGAACCGCAGGCCCTCGGTCGTCGACTCGATCGCTTCGTCGACCGTCGTGAAGCCGAAGGGCTCGGCCATCTCGACGCCCGCGACGAAGTTGGGGATGACGTTGCGTGCGCCGAAGATCTCCGCCGAGTCGAGGATGCGCTTGTGCCACTCGTCGCGGCCGACGTAACGCTCCTTGCCGGGGCAGTACAGCTCGAAGAGACGGCGGTCCCACACCTCGTAGTTCGGGTGGTAGATCTGCACGCCGTAGTCCTTGAAGCGCTGTACGTCGTCACGCGGCAGCGCCTGCGCGACGACCTTGCCGATCCACCGCCCCGGGAAGCGCTCCTCGATGGCCTTGGCGTAGTGGCCGTAGAAGTCGGCCTCGTCGCGGCCCGCGACCTTCGAGGTGATCGCACCGCCGGTCAGCGTGTACGCGGTGGACGCCTTGGCGGTGTCGTACCGGTCGATGATCTCCAGTGCTTCAAGGACCTCCTCGACGTCCTTCACACCGGTGTACGGGCGCCCCGCCGCCTTGTGCTGGCGCCAGTTGTGGTTGATGTCGCAGTACTGGCACTCCTCCTTGGCGCCGAAGTACTGGCAGACCCGGAAGACGGTGAGGTAGATGAGATAGCCCCACTGGATCGTCGGGGCCACCTCCATCACGGACTTCCCACTCGCGAGCGTGTGCCGGTAGTACTCGGGCATCGGCGGTACTCCGACGTCCGAGATCCGCTTCCCGTCGAGATAGAGCCCGAGCACACCGTCCTCGCCGGCGGCCACGCGGTAGGGCGAGGACGGATTGACGCGTACGGAGACGACGGTGCGCCGCAGGTCGTACGGCCCCCCGGTGAGAATGATCTCCTCGGGCGGGCGCCTCAGCGCGGCCTCGCCCAGCTCGGGCAGGGTCCCGTGGTCGAAGGAGAAGATGAAGTACGACTTCGGCTTGACGTCGCCGTCCTCATTGTCACTGAGCGCCGAGTCGTCGAAGGCCACTCCCCCACGCAGCAGGTCCTCCTTGAAGACGGCCTCCCGTGGCACATGCGGGAACCGCTCCATCAGATCCTCGACCAGTGCGGTACGGCTGCCCATCCCGACCTCCTCGCTCCCGTGCACTTCTGGCTCGCGTGCTCGACTCCTCACGGTAAGCCTCTGGCAGTGGGGCTGGAGGGCCGGGGCCCCTCGTGGGTCCCGCAGCCCTCACTCCTCATCCGGCAGCTGGTACCAGAACTCCACCTCCGCCAGGTTGCAGCGCCCATTGTGACCGTCGTACACGCGAATCCGCTGGTACGAGGCACGCTCAGGAAGCTTGAACTCGTACCACTGGGCAGCGTTGACCCCGCTGACCGTGTGGAAGTCCGTCCAAGTGCCCCCGTCGTCGTTCGAGCCCCGGAACACGGTCCCATTGGCACGGCTCAGCTGACCCACACGCGGATACAGGCGGACACGGTCCACGGTGATCGGCCCGGAGGCCCCCGCATCGATGTTGATCCAGCTCTCCGCGGCCAACGTGTCGGTATACGTGGCCGTGTCACCGTCGAAGGCCCGCCATCCGTTTGCCGCCGTCGTCCCCGTGCCCGGCCACGCGACGGTCGACGCCTGCACCATCGACGGCGCGACCTCGAACTTCCGCAGCAGCGTCTCGATGGAGACGAGGAGCTCGTAAGCCGCGTACACCTGGTCGATACGGGTGTCCTCGTCCTCCCCCGCCGCCTTCTCGATGCGGTCGAGTTCGGCGACAAAGGCCGCGTACGACTTCTTCGTCCACTCGGAGGCGTCCGCCTTCCGGGCGCGGGCGATGACCTGGGCCAAGGTCTCGGCAGAGACGACCACGGGGTCGGTCGTCTCACGCGTGCCACCACCGACGAGCTGGGCGGCAACCTTGTAGTAGCGCCTTCCGTGGCGCAGCCCCTCGTCCTTGTATGTGTACGAGCGGGTGCCCCTCTCCAGCACCTCCCACTGCGTACCGTCCGTCGAGCGGGACAACGTGAACGCCACCGCGTCCTCCGGCTTGTTCCAGCGAACAACCGCGGTATCGGCATCCCGCTCGACCGAGACGACAACCGCACCGGCCGCGAGCACATCGACCGCGACCTTCGCGAACGCGGCGTCACCCGTGGCCACCACGCCCGCATGGACGGCGTACGGGAAAGGCGTGAACAGCGAGCCGACCGTCAGCCACACCGAACCATCGGCCGAGACCTGCGCGAGGACGCGGTGTGCGGCGAAGTCCCGGACCAGCCGGAGCCAGGGAGTGACCGTGAGCAACTCGTGCGCTGGTGCCGTGAGTTCTGCGTCGACGTCGGAGAGGACCGCTCCATAGACCTCATCGACGCCGGTGACTGGGCCGGCTCGCGCTTCGGCGACAGACACTTCACGTTCTGGGAGACGCCGGACGGCACTCCCGTCTCCATGGCGGCCGCGACCTCGATGGTCGGCGGCATGGTCCGGGTGGACCCCGTCTACACGCCGGCTCACCTCCGGGGCCGTGGCTACGCGGGGGCCGTGACGGTCGAGACGAGCAGGGCCGCGCTGGCCGCGGGTGCGACAGACGTCGTGCTCTTCGCGGACCCTGCCAACCTCACCAGCACCGCGCTCTACCAACGACTCGGATACATCCCGCTCACCGACTTCACCGGGTACGGCTTCTCAAGTGCCGCACCGGAAGCCGGTTGAGAACTCCGGAGGGTTCCGCGACGGGCACAGCAAACGCCGCCGCCCTACCCGCAGAGGAAGCCCGGCCGCCCGTCAAGGTAGCTTCCAGCTACAACAGAGAGCTTCCTGGGGAGGGACGACATGGCAGGGATGACAGAGCCCGTGGCCAACTGGGCGGGCAACATCACCTACTCCGCCAAGGAGCTGCACCGCCCGCACTCGCTCGACGTGCTGCGCGCGCTCGTCGCGCAGAGTGCCCGGGTACGGGTACTGGGCAGCGGGCACTCGTTCAACGAGATCGCCGACCCCGGAAGCGAGGGCGTGCTGGTCTCGCTGACCGCGCTGCCGCCGTCGGTGGAGGTGGACACGGCGGCCCGTACGGTGCGGGTGGCCGGTGGGGTGCGGTACGCGGAGCTCGCCCTGCGCGTCCATGAGCACGGGCTCGCGTTGCACAACATGGCCTCGCTGCCGCACATCTCGGTGGCGGGCTCGGTGGCGACCGGCACGCACGGCTCGGGGAACTCCAACGGTTCCCTGGCCTCGGCCGTACGCGAGGTCGAACTGGTCTCCGCCGACGGCTCGATGCTGACGATCGGCCGCGGCGACGCCCGCTTCGACGGCGCCGTGACCTCCCTGGGAGCGCTCGGCGTGGTCACCGCGCTCACCCTCGACCTGGAGCCGGACTTCGAGGTCGCCCAGCAGGTGTATGGCCAACTCCCCCTCGCTGGGCTCGACTTCGAGACGGTGTCGGCATCGGCGTACAGCGTGAGCCTGTTCACCGACTGGCGGCAGTCCGGTTTCGTACAGGCGTGGGTCAAGCGGCGCACCGACCAGCCGCTGCACGACTTCCCGTGGGCCGCTCCCCTCACCGAGGCGATGCACCCCGTACCGGGCATGCCCGCCGGGAACTGCACGCAGCAGTTCGGTGTGCCGGGCCCCTGGCATGAGCGACTGCCGCATTTCCGCGCCGAGTTCACCCCGAGCAGCGGCGCCGAGCTGCAGTCGGAGTACCTGCTCCCACGCCCGTACGCGCTCGACGCCCTGCACGCTCTCGACGCGATCCGCGCGACGATCGCCCCGGTGCTGCAGATCTGCGAGGTCCGCACGGTCGCCGCGGACAGCCAGTGGCTGAGCCCCGCGTACGGGCGCGACACCGTGGCGTTCCATTTCACCTGGGTCCCGGACACGGCGGCCGTGCTGCCCGTGGTGCGGCGGATCGAGGAGGCACTCGCCCCCTTCGATGCGCGCCCGCACTGGGGCAAGGTGTTCACCACGGCACCGGCTACGCTGCGCGAAAGCTATCCGCGGATCGACGCGTTCACGTCCCTGGCCGAGGAGCTGGACCCGGCGGGCACGTTCCGGAACACCTTCGTCCACGAGGTGCTCGGCGTCTGACGTCCAGGCATCCGACAAGTAAGCCCCCTCTTTCTACAACCCCTTTCCTAACCCCTTGTCGAAAGTCCGTTGCAGGCCATAGCCTTGCGCCGCGCCGGGGCCGACGTGGCTCGGCATGGTTCTGAAGGGAGAGGGGGCCGCCCGGTGAAGCGCACATCCCGCGACATACGCACCGCGAACCGCTATGAGGTGCTGCGCCAGATCATCGCCGAGTCACCCACGTCCCGGCAGGAGCTGGCGGCCGCCACCGGACTGAGTCTGGCTACGGTCGCCACGCTGGTGGGCGAACTGCTCGACCTCGGGATGCTCACGGAGGTCGGGTTCGAGGACTCGGCGGGTGGCCGCCCGCGGGGCCTCGTGGCCGTCAACGCGTCGGGGGGCGCGTTGATCGGCGTGGACATCGCTGAGACGTACGTACGGGTCGAGCTGTTCGACCTCGCGCTGAACGTGCTGGCCCGAGCGGACGAGGACATGCGCCCCGGTGAGAGCCGTCCGGTGCAGGTCGTCGGGCATGTCGCCGCGGCCGTCGGCTCGGTGGTCGCGCAGGCCGGGGTCGAGGGCGCGCGCGTTCTCGGTGTCGGGGTCAGCGTGCCGGGGCAGGTGGACCGCGCCACCGGAATCGCGGAGTACGCGCCGAACTGGGACTGGCACGACGTTCCCCTGCTCGATCTGCTCTCCGAGCACATCTCGTATCCCCTGTATCTCGACAATCCGCTGCGCGCCTGCGCGGTCGCCGAGCTGTGGTTCGGCGCGGCCCGCGGGCGCGGGGACGCCGTGGTGGTGAACCTCGGCACCGGGGTGGGCGCCGGGCTCGCCCTGGGCGGCGGGCTCCATCGCGGTGTGAGCAACAGTGCGGGCGAATGGGGCCACACCACGCTCGTACTGGACGGACGGCTCTGTCACTGCGGCAACCACGGATGCGTGGAAACGTATGTGGGAGCCCCCGGAATCATGCTGAATCTGCGGGAGTTGAGTCCCCGCAGCCCGCTGCTCCACCCCGAGGACCAGACGGCGACCATCGACGCCCTGGCCCGGGGAGTCGCCGCCCAGGATCCGGTGGCGGTCAAGGTGGTCCGGGACACGGCCCGTTACCTCGGTGCCGGCATCGCGGATCTGGTGAATCTGCTCAACCCCGAGGTGGTCGTCCTCAGCAGCTGGGTCGCGGCCGCCCTCGGCGAGCCCCTGCTCGAGGAGGTGCGCGAGGCGGTGGCCCGGCATGCGCTGAGGCGGCCGCTGGCCGCCACCGAGATCGTCCTGTCTCCGATTCCCACCGATCCGGTGTGCCTCGGCGCGGCGACGTTCGCACTCGAGGGCGCCCTGTCCTCGATCACCCAGAAGGCCGGTCAGAGGAACAACCGACGCACTTGGTCCAAGCAGTAACGAACCCCGGGCCGAGGGCCGCCGGCCACCTTGATCCGGCGGTCCTCCCCTCCGTACGTCCCTGAATCCACTACCTCTCGCAACACCGCGCCGCTTCTCGCAACATTCCACGTTCGGAATTCCGAACCGGAAACAACGCTTCGAACAGACTTCGTCCAACCCCTTGCCGAAGCCTTAGCCGAAGGTTAACGTCCCGCACCGCACCTGAGATTTGAGCCCTGGCTCACCGAGCGATCGAGCCGCAGCCGCACTTAGAAGACAAGGACGTCAGCATGTCGGCAATGAGCAGCAACAACTGGGACCGCCGATCCATACTCCGGGCCACCATGGGCCTGGCCGCCGCCGGCGGGCTGGCCGCCTGCGGCGGCAACACCGGCCGCTCCGAGGGAGGCGCCTCGGGCAAGGCCCTGACGCAGTACTTCCACGCGTACGGTGAGGCCGGCACGCAGGAGGCCATCAAGCGCTACGCGAAGGACTTCGACGGTGCCAACGTGGCCACGCAGTGGATCACCGGCTCCAACTTCGAGAGCAAGCTGTTCTCGGCGCTGCTCACCGGCAACGCCCCGGACGTCTTCGAGTTCCACCCGCAGCTCCAGCTCATCAAGAGCGGTCAGGTGGCGCCGCTGGACGACATCATCAACCCGGTCAAGGACGACTTCAACCCGGCCGACATCAAGTCGCACACGGTCGACGGGAAGATATACGGCGTCCGCATGATCGACGACCCGCAGTTCTTCTTCTACCGCAAGTCGATGCTGGAAAAGGCGGGCGTGGACGTCCCGCAGACCCTCGAGGAACTCGCCGAGGCCGCCGACAAGCTCACCACCGACAAGGTCAAGGGTCTGTTCCTCGGCAACAACATGGTGTCGACGAACTATGCCCTGGTCTGGGCGGCCGGCGCCGACCAGCTCAACGCCAGCAACGAGATCGCTTACCACACCGACGAGGTGGCCGCGGCGCTGAGGCTGTACCGCAAGATGTTCACCAGCGGCCACTTGCTGCTGGACGCCCCCGCCGACTATTGGGACCCCTCGGCCCTGGTCCAGGGCCTCACCGCGATCCAGTGGTGCGGCATGTGGGCCATGCCCGTGATGCAGAAAGCCCTCGGCGACGACCTCGGGATCTTCCCCTTCCCCGCCGCGGCTTCCGGGGCCAAGCCCGCCGTCTACAACGGCGGCTGGTCGATGTTCGTGAACGCCAAGGGCAAGAACGTCGACCTGGCCAAGGAGTACGTGAAGTGGCTCTGGATCGACCAGAAGAAGTACCAGGAGGACTGGGCTCTCAGCTACGGCTTCCACGTCCCGCCGCGTGTCTCGATCGCCGAGTCGGCCGACAAGCTCAAGTCGGGCCTGCCCGCTGAGGGTGTCAAGCTCTTCACCGATTACGGGCGCTTCGACAACATCAACTGGACCCAGGCGATGATCACCGCGCTCGAGGAAGTGATCGCCGACGCCGTCCGCAAGGGCGTGGACCCGCAGAAGGCCCTCGACACCGCGGACAAGAAGGTCAACCGCGAGCTCAAGAAGCTCTTCGGATAGGCCGAGGGACGGTACGGACGGGTTACGACATGTCGACCACCACCACGCGTGATGTCACGCGCCCCGCCCCGGCCAAGGTCTCCAAGGCCAAGCCGCGGCGGGGCGTGCGGGGCAGCACGTTCAACTTCTGGCTCTTCACCGGCCCGTTCCTCCTCGGCCTGGTGATCTTCGTCTACATCCCCATCGGCTGGAGCCTCTGGCTCAGCTTCTTCGAGGCGCGCTACACGGTCACGCCCAACACGTTCGTCGGCTTCGACAACTACAAGCAGATGCTGACGAACGGCGACTTCGTCGGCGCGCTGGGGACCTTCACCGTCTTCGCCATCATCATCGTGCCGATCACCTGGGCGCTGTCCCTCGGACTCGCGCTGATGGTGCACCGGCTGCGCTTCATGAAGGCGTTCTTCCGGTCCGTCTTCTTCCTACCGACGGCGTGCAGCTTCGTCGCGGCCTCTCTGATCTGGAAGATGTCCATCTTCAGCGGCGTGCGCTTCGGCCTGGCGAACACCATCCTCGGCTGGTTCGGGGTCGAGAACATCGCCTGGCTGGCCAACCCCAGCCCGCCCTGGTACTGGCTGGTCATCGTCACGGTACGGCTGTGGCTGCAGGCCGGCTTCTACATGATCCTGTTCCTGGCGGCACTGCAGAACATCCCGCCGGAGCTGTACGAGGCCGCCGCCATCGACGGCGCCAAGCCGGGCTGGCAGACCTTCCGGCACATCACCCTGCCTCAGCTCCGGGCGACGTCGACCGCCGTGGTCCTGCTGCTGCTCGTGGCGGCATACCAGGCCTTCGACGAGTTCTTCAATCTCCTCGCGAAGACGACGTGGGGCCGACCGCCGCTCGTCGAGCTGTACTACACGGCTCTGGGCGAGGACCAGGACTACGGCGCCGGCAGCGCGGGCGCGATGATCCTCACCGTGCTGATCTGCACGGTGACACTGCTGCAGGGGAAGTTCATGGGCTTCGGAAGGGGGGACGAGACCAAGTGACCACCACCACGCCTCCGATCAAGGACGCCACGCCTGTGGTGACCAAGCCGCGCGGCATCAGGCGCGGCAGCGTCATCAGCTCCACCGGCCTCTACATCGCCACCGGCGTCGCGGCCTTCCTCTTCCTGGTCCCCTTCTATCTGATCGTCCGCAACGCCCTGTCCACGGACGCCGAGATCACCGGCGAGAACTGGAAGTTCTTCCCCACCGACATCCAGTGGGGCAACATCAGCGAGCTGTTCAGCGACAACACCGTGCCGTTCGCTACGTCCCTGTGGAACTCCACGATCGTCGGCGTCGCGCACACCGTGGGCGTCCTGCTGGTGTGTTCGCTGGCCGGGTACGGCCTGGCGCGCATCCCGTACAAGCACGCCAACAAGATCTTCTACCTGGTCCTGGTGACCCTGATGGTGCCGGCCGCCGTCACCTTCGTACCGAGCTTCGTGCTGGTCTCGTCGCTCGGCTGGGTGTCGAGTTTCCGCGGTCTCATCATTCCGGGGCTTTTCAGTGGTTTCACCTGCTTCCTGTTCCGGCAGTACTTCCTGGGGTTCCCCAAGGAGCTGGAGGAGGCGGCGCGTGTGGACGGGCTCGGGTACTGGGGCGCGTACTGGCGCGTCGTCGTACCCAACTCGCTGAACTTCTTCGCGGCCATCGCCACCATCACCTTCATCCAGGGCTGGAACGCCTTCCTGTGGCCCCTGGTCATCGGCCAGGACCAGGAGGCGTGGACGGTCCAGGTGGCGCTCTCCTCGTACATGACCAACCAGACCGTCAACTTCCATCTGATCTTCATGGCGACCGCCATCTCGATCCTGCCCCTGGTGCTCGTGTTCCTCTTCCTCCAGCGCTGGCTGGTGCAGGGGGTCGCACAGACAGGCATCAAGGGCTGACATGCCGCTCCGCGGGGTGCGGTGTGAATGGCTGCGGGCCGGTGGGGGCTTATCGCGCAGTTCCCCGCGCCCCTTCTAGGGGCGCGGGTGTGCACCGGAGTCGATTCTGCTTAGGAGACCGATGTCTTTCCGCACCACCACTTCCGTCGACTACGTCGAAGACGTCTCGCCGGGCAGCGGGGCCCTGCCGCCCCGTGCCTGGTACGCGTCCTCCGACGCCGCCGCCCTTTCCCTGAACGGTAGTTGGCGCTTCCGACTGTCGGCGACCGCCGACGCTGAGGACGACTCCTTCGCCGCGGAGGGGTACGACGCCGGGAACTGGGCCGAGGTGCGGGTCCCCGGCCACTGGGTCCTTCAGGGCCACGGCTCGCCCATCTACACCAACCACCTCTACCCGTTCCCGGTCGACCCGCCGCGCGTGCCGACCGAGAACCCGACCGGTGACCATCTGCGGGTCTTCGACCTGCCGGACGAGTGGCCCGCTCTGACGGACGGCGGCTCGGTACTGCGCTTCGACGGCGTCGAGTCCTGTGCCCGGGTCTGGCTGAACGGCACCGACATCGGCGAGTTCAAGGGCTCCCGGCTGCCCCACGAGTTCACGGTCGGCCACCTGCTCAAGCCGACGGGGAACGTCCTTGCCGTCCGCGTCCACCAGTGGTCGGCGGGCTCGTACCTGGAGGACCAGGACCAGTGGTGGCTGCCCGGCATCTTCCGGGACGTCACGCTGCTGCACCGCCCGGCGGGCAGCGCGCTCGACTTCTTCGTGCACGCTTCGTACGACCACGTCAGCGGCGAGGGCACCCTGCGCGTCGACTCCGACGTCGACGGCCGGGTCACCGTGCCCGCCCTGGACATCGATGTCGCGACCGGCGAGTCCGTGACGGTCCCGGTCAAGGCGTGGACCGCCGAAACGCCGCATCTGTACGACGGCGTGCTGGCCACCGAGGGGGAGCAGGTTCCGCTGCGGATCGGCTTCCGCACGGTCGTGCTGGAGGACGGCCTGATCAAGGTCAACGGCAAGCCGCTCCTCTTCAAGGGCGTCAACCGGCACGAGTGGCACCCCGAGCGCGGCCGTGCCCTCGACCTGGAGACGATGCGCGAGGACGTGCTGCTGATGAAGCGGCACAACATCAACGCCGTCCGCACCTCCCACTACCCGCCGCACCCGGCCTTCCTCGACCTGTGCGACGAGTACGGACTGTGGGTCATCGACGAGTGCGACCTGGAGACCCACGGCTTCGTCGAGCAGGCCTGGCGCGACAACCCGGTGGACGACGACCGCTGGACTCCGGCACTGATCGACCGTACGGCCCGGATGGTCGAGCGCGACAAGAACCACCCGTCCGTCGTGATCTGGTCCCTCGGCAACGAGGCCGGCACCGGGCGCGGCCTCACGGCGATGGCCGAGTGGATCCGCGGCCGGGACGGCTCGCGCCTCATCCACTACGAGGGCGACATCAACTGCCGTGACACGGACATGTACTCACGCATGTACGCGGCCCACGAGGAGGTCGAGCAGATCGGCCGGGACCTCGACGGCGGCACGCACAGGCGGCGCGGGCTCCCCTTCATCCTCTGCGAGTACGGGCACGCCATGGGCAACGGCCCCGGTGGCATCGCCGACTACCAGCGGATCTTCGAGGCGTACGACCGGCTCCAGGGCGGCTTCATCTGGGAGTGGATCGACCACGGCATCAAGGACGCGCGGTTCGGTTTCGCGTACGGCGGCGACTTCGGGGAGGAGCTGCACGACGGGAACTTCGTCTGCGACGGGCTGATCTTCCCGGACCGCAAGCCCTCGCCGGGGCTCGTCGAGTTCAAGAAGGTGATTGAGCCGGTCCGTATCGAGGGAGACGGCTCGGACGGCACCGTACGGGTCACGAACGCGTACGACTTCGCCGACCTCTCGGCGCTGGCCTTCGAGTGGTCGTACCAGGTCGACGGCAAGACGGTCGAGGCGGGCAGCCTGTCCGTACCCGCGCTGGCACCGGGCGAGTCGGCGGAGGTGAAGCTGCCGGAGCCGCCGTCGGGCGACGGGCGCGGGTCCGAGACGCAGTGGACGGTACGGGCGCTGCTGGCCGACGAGACCGCGTGGGGGAAGAAGGACCATGAGGTGGCGTGGGCTGAACTTCCCGTCAGCGCACGGTCGTTGCCGTCCGTCGTGGCAAGCGACAGTCCCTCGGCGAGCGAGCGGCTGATCTACCTCGGCCCGGCCTCCTTCGACGTACGTACCGGTGCGCTGAAGACCATCGGCGGCATCGACGTGACCGGCTTGCGCCTCGACGTGTGGCGGGCGCCGACCGACAACGACGAGGGCGCCTCCTGGCAGGACGACATCCGCTGGGCTTCGCTGTGGCGCAAGTACGGCTTGCACCGCATGCAACACCGCCTGGACGGCGTCGAGTTGAGCGACGATGCGTTGACCGTACGGACCCGGGTGGCGCCCGCCGCCTGGGAGGTGGGCCTGCGAACGGTGTACCGGTGGACGTCCGACGGCACGCGGCTGAAGCTGACCGTGTCCGTGGCGCCCGAGGGCGACTGGACGGTCCCGCTGCCCAGGCTCGGCATCCGGTTCGGGCTCGCGCAGGCGGACCAGGTGAAGTGGTTCGGCGGCGGTCCCGGAGAGGCGTACCCGGACACCAAGTCGGCCTCAATGTTGGGGTATTGGCACTCATCGGTGGACGAGCTGCAGACTCCGTACGTGCGTCCGCAGGAGAACGGTGCGCGGGCCGACGTCCGCCTGGCGGAGCTCGGCGGGCTGCGGATCGAGGGTGACCCGGAGTTCTGGTTCTCGGCCAGGCGCTGGACCAACGAGCAGTTGGACGCGGCCCAGCACCTGACGGACCTGACACCCGGAGACACGGTGTGGGTCAACCTCGACAACGGCCAGCAGGGCATCGGCTCGCAGTCCTGCGGTCCGGGCGCGCTGCCGCAGTACCAACTGCGGGCGGCACCCGCCGAGTTCTCGTTCGTGTTCTCGGAAATCCGTGACTGACACAACCATACCCCCCGCGGCCGGACGGCTTTTCAGCCGCCCGGCCGCGGTCGCGTCGTGCGTGGGTTTCGTCCTCATCGGCATGGTCCAGGCGCTCTACGGCCCGGCGGTCCCGGGCCTGCGCGAGGAGTACGGCCTCTCCCCCTCCGCGGCCGGACTCGGACTCAGCCTGCACTTCACGGGCGGCGTCGCGGGCGTACTGGCCTTCAACGCGATCCACTCCCGGATCAGCAACAGGGCACTGCTCGGGGCGAGTTACGCCCTGATGGCGGCGGGCGGCGCGGGCATCGCGTTCGCCCCGAACTGGCCGCTCGCGCTCGCCGCGGCCTTCCTCGGCGGCCTCGGTTTCGGCGGTATCGACTACGGCCTCAACCAGCTCTTCGCGGTCGGCTTCGGCAGCCGCTCGACGGCGATGCTCAACGTTCTCCACGCCCACTTCGGCATCGGCGCCGTACTCGGACCAGCGCTCATCGCCTGGACGGGCCCGGACGGGTACGCGTACGCCTTCGGGGCGTGTGCGGTGCTGGCGGGCGCGCTGATCCTGTGCACGGGCGGCGTGGGCAGCGAGGAACCGGCGCTCTCGGTGGAAAAACCTGCCGCCACCGGGGGCCTCCTCTCCCGCATACTCATCGGCTTCCTCGTCCTCTACATCCTCAACGTCGGCGTCGAGGCGGGCGTCGGCGGCTGGGAGCCCACACACCTGGAGACGGTCGGCTACAGTGCCACCGTCGCGGCCTCCGCCACCTCCGTGTACTGGCTGATGATGACCGTCGGTCGCTTCGTCGTCGTCCCGATCACGCTGCGGTACTCGCCCGAGCGCATCCTCACCGTGTGCGCGGCCGGTATGACGGCGTGCCTCCTGCTTTCGCTCGTAAAAGGAGTGGCGCCAGTGGCGTACGCGGGTGTTGGCTTGTTCATCGCGCCCGTCTTCCCCACCGGCCTTCCCTGGCTGATCCGGGCTCTCCCCCAGGCCAAGCGTGCCGGTGCCTGGGTCATAGCCGCGTCGATGATCGGCGGAGTGGCAGCGCCGCCACTGCTCGGAATGGGCATCGAGGTCTCCGGCATCCGCGCGGTGCCCTGGCTGCTGACAGCGTTGTCGGGAGCCAGTCTCGTCGCGACCGTATGGCTGATCAGGATGACCAGGAGGTCCGCTGAATGAGCGGCAGCATCGAGGTCCGGGGACTTTCCCGGACCTTCCACACGGCTGTGCGCCGCCCCGGTTTCCTGGGCGCCGTCAGATCACTGGTCAACCCGGAACGGGTCGCCAAGCACGCAGTCACCGACATCAGCTTCGAGGTGCAGCCCGGCGAACTCCTCGCCCTGCTCGGGCCGAACGGCGCGGGCAAGTCCACCACCATCAAGATGCTCACCGGCATCCTCACGCCCACGGCCGGTGAGGCGCGGGTCGCGGGCGTCGTCCCGTACGAGGAGCGCGAGCGCAACGCGCGCAACATCGGGGCGGTGTTCGGGCAGCGCACACAGCTGTGGTGGGACCTGCCCGTGCGGGAGTCCTTCGCGATCCTGCGGGACATCTATGACGTACCCGCGGACGAACACCGTTCGCGGCTACGGGAGTTCGACGAGCTGCTCGACCTCTCTTCCTTCTGGGACACACGCGTACGACACCTCTCGCTCGGCCAGCGCGTGCGCTCCGACCTGGCCGCCGCCCTGCTGCACGACCCGCCGGTGGTCTTCCTCGACGAGCCGACCATCGGCATGGACGTGGTGGTCAAGGAGCAGGTGCGGGAGTTCCTCCGGTACCAGGTGGAGGAGCGCGGGCGGACGGTGCTGCTCACCACGCACGACATGACGGAGGTCGAGCGGCTAGCGGAGCGCGTCGTGCTGATCAACCACGGGCGACTCGTCCTGGACGGCACGCTGGACGAGATCCGCCGGAAGTTCGGCTGGACCTGGCAGGTACGGGCCACGCTCGCCGATGCGCACGCCGTCGTCGAGCCGTGGCCCGGGGTCGTGCTCGCACGGCGGGAAGGCCCTCAGGTGGTGTTCGGCCCGGACGGGCCGGCCGCGCCGACGGTGCACCAGGCGCTGAAGCAGGTCATCGAGCGGTACGAGGTGACCGACATCGCCCTGGACGAGGCCGAGTTGGAGGATGCGATGCGGGCGGCGTACGTCCATGCCGAGCCCGCGGCAGAAGGAGCCTGAGATGGCCGTACTGCACGGCTGGCGGGCCGCGCGCGTCACCCCGCTCGGCGAGCTGCACACCCCGCCCCGGATGACCGCCGTCCTGCTCCGGCTGATCGTCCAGGTGGTCCTGGTGGCCTCCCTGTGGCGGGGCCTGTACGCACAGACCGGCACCACCGCCGGACTGAGCCGCGAGCAGGCGGTCACGTACGCCGTCATGGCCGTACTCGCCTCCCGGCTCAGGGAGTTGGACCAGTTCGCGGGCCGGGACACCGTGATCCAGCACATGTACTACGGCACGATCGTCTACTGGTACCTGCGCCCGCTGCCGCCCCAGCGCTACTACGCCCTGCGCGCGCTCGGCGAGCAGCTGTACGGGCTGGCGTGGGCCCTCGGCGGGTACGCGGTCTGTCTCGCCGCGGGCGTGGTGGAACCCCCCGAATCCGCCGCCGTGGCAGGGGTGTTCGCGGTGAGCATGCTGCTCGGCCAGTGGGTCCTGTACTACGTCATGCTCGTCCTCGACCAACTGTGCTTCTTCACCATCCGCAACAACTCCGCGTTGCTGATCCTGATCTTCGCGCAGAACCTGCTGTCCGGGGTGTACGCGCCGCTGTGGTTCTTCCCGGACTGGTTCATCACGCTGAGCAGCTTCCTGCCGTTCCAGGCGACGCTGAGCGTGCCGCTGTCGATCTACGTCGGCCGGATCGAACTGTCCGACGCTGGAGTCCAGTTGGCCATTCAGGCCGCCTGGGTCGTCGTGCTGGCGCTGTTCACCCGGTGGGTGTGGCGGCGGGCCGCGCGGCGCGTGATCTCGCAGGGAGGCTGAGATGTCGCTGAAGGCTCTGCGCATCGTGTGGCGCATCACGCTGCTCAACATCCGTGCCTCGATGGAGTACCGCATCGAATTCCTGCTGAACATCGCGATCGGCGCGATCTGGCAGGTGTCGGTGATCGTGTTCGCGACGGTGTTGCTGACGCGGTTCAGCGGAATGGGCGGCTGGGAGAGCTCGGACGTGCTGATGATCCCGGCGATCAGGATGCTCGCGCACGGGTTGAACGTGCTTCTGCTCGGACGTATGCATTTCATCGGCCGGGAGATCCAGGAAGGAAAAATCGACGTCTATCTGCTCCGCCCGATGCCGGTGCACCGCCAGGTTCAGCTCGCCTACTTCCCGACCAATGCGATAGGCGACCTCACGGTCGCGGCGGGCCTGATGGTGGGCGCGCTCAGCCGCAGCCACCTGGACTGGACGGCGGGCCGGATCTCGTACCTGATCGCCGCGATCATCGGCGGCATGCTCCTGGAGGCGGCCCTGTTCACGGTGGTGGCCTGTGCCTCCCTCCGCTTCCCGGCCGCCGACTACTGGGGCCGCTGGCTGGAGGAACTGCTCGGCACCTTCGGCAGCTACCCCCTGAACGTACTGCCGAAGGCGGTGGGCGGCTTCCTGACGTTCGCCCTTCCCCTCGCGTTCGTCGCCTACTTCCCGGCCGCGGTCCTCACCGGCCACGACACCGCTGTCCCGTACTGGCTCGCCGCCGCGTCCCCGTTCCTGGGCGCCGCGGCGTACCTGGGCGCGCGGTTGCTGTGGCTGTGGAGTCTGCGGCACTACACGGGTGTGAACGGGTGAGGACGGCCACGCCATCGTCGTCCTCGTCCCCGTCCTCCTCCGACTTACGGCCCGGCTCTCGGTCTGCCTGGTGTTCGTGATCCTGGGGGCCACCCAGGGCGGCTGGATGGCGCGCATCCCGGCGATCCGGGGTGCGGTCGGCCTGGACGTGTCCGAGTGGGGGCTGGTGAGCAGTACGTCCGCCGCCGGGGACCTCGTCGCGATCGTGCTGATCACCGCGCTGATCGGACGGGTGAGCACCCGCCTGCTGAGCCTCTCGGCAGCCCGGAGTCCCGACCGGCGAGGGCGTCTCCGTCATCACCATCGGCCAGTGGCCCGGCTTCCTCCTCGCCGGCCCGGCCGTGGGCCTTCTCGCGGGCGCGGCCGATCTGCGACTGGCACTGGTGACGCTGATCGTGTCGGCGCTGGGGGCGGCGGTGCTGGCAGGGCGGGTACGGGAGCGGCCGGAGGCCGGGCAGCAGGGATGACACACGGTCCCAAGGGCGGGATCCGGGCTACTCCTCCGCGGCCTCTCTCAGGTCATGCGGACGTACGTCACGGACGCTGGGTCCTCGCCCACCAATACCGCCGCCAGACACGGCGCCACGCTGGCGCGCCGCGAGATCTGCGCCGCACGGGCGGCGGTCTCCTCGATGATGCGCCGGGCGAGTCCGGTGCCGTCCATGAGCTGGGCCGTCTGCACTGTAGTGGACGTGAACGGCCCCGGGAATGACGAAGATCCCGCGCACCCAGGGGGTGCTGTGTCGCAAAGCGCGAGCACTTCTCCCCACGGTGTTCACCGCTCGTTTGAGCGCCTGAAGGACATCTTCCCCGTGGCTGTTCACGCCTTTCACGGACAGGGGTGTGGGCCGGCGATGCCACGGGGCGCGCCAGAGAGGAGGTCAGTGCTGTCCGCCCACTGATCCACGCTGCCGATCAGTGGGCGGGAGCGCAGCTCCGGGCCGGTGACCGTCTGGTTCAGGGCCTGGGCGAAACGTTCGGCGTGGAGGACCAGGAACGGGCGGTTGTGGTAGCGGCGGCGGGTGGGGTCGACCGGATCGGTGAGGCCGGTCTCGTTCTGGAGGGTGGCGACCTTCTCGTACGCGTCGCACAGGTGCCGTTCCCGGTCCGCGCACTGCGTCGCGGCGAGCGCCCCGCGCAGCGAGGGGGTGAGGTCGGCGGCCACCGGCAGCCGGGCGAAGGTGCTGCCGAGCCATTTGCTGTACGGGGCGTATGTCCGCGACAGCAGCAGGCACAGCCGCATCAGGTCACGTACCAGCCGCCCGGCGACCACTGCGGAGCCCAGCTCGTCCCCGACCTCCGCGCAACGGCCGACGAACGCCTCCTCCTGGGAGAGCCGTTGCCACTGGCAGGCCAGCAGGTGGCGCCACACCTGGTCCGGGTACCAGGCGAGGCGCCGCCGCACGGTGTCCAGCGCGCCGAGTCCGTCGTGGAAGACGGCGCCCGCGGTCACCTCGAGGAGCCGCTGCTGGGGGATGGAAAGCCAGTCGTGCACGGTCAGTTCGGCGGTGGCAAGCGCGTCCACGCCGAGCTGCGCCACGAGCCACGGCCCGAGCCCGTCCACGGACACCCGGTGGTCGACGGGCCCGTCGACCAGCTCCATGTGGCCCGACACCGGGTCCAGCGCGTCGTCGTCCCGGCGCCGGAAGTGCGTGGGCCACCCGCGCACCTCCTTGGGCAGGCGCTCGGCCAGCAGCCGATGGATCCGCTCCCCGTGCTCGGCGACATCCTCGGCCGACAGGAACAGGTTCAGCCGCGGCCCCCATTCATGATCCGCCGACCGTGCCGTGTCGAAGCCGAGCACTTCCGAACCCGAACCGATCCGCGCGGCCGTGTACCGCAGCCTCGGATACGCCTCGGCGAGGATCGGCCGCACGGCCTCCTCGTACAGGATCCGGGAGAGCTCGAGGCCGGGGAGAAACGCGGCACTGGGTGTGGGAGGCGGTGTCGGCATGCGGTCACTCTGCCGGGACCGGACTTCCGCCCACCACCGGATTTCGTGGGAGGCCGGCGATTGGAAGGTTTGGGACACGCGACCACCACCCGCCAACGCCCTGACCGGGGACTTTCCCAACTGTCGTTGTCCCAAAGCTTCCAATCCCCCACACCGCTGGAGATCGGACCGGAGCCGGCGCCGGCGGCTACGCCACGGGGCGGGGTACCTCCGCCCAGATCGTCTTGCCCGGACCGTCCGAGTGGAGATCCACGTCCCACCGAGCCGCCGGCCCCGCGACCAGCAACAGACCACGCCCGCCCTCGGCTTCACCGCCCGGCACCCCCAGGACCGGCAACCGCTCCCCACGTTGATCGGTGACCTCGATACGCAGCAACTGTTCCGTCTCCGTCAGTCGTACGCGGAAGTCCCGGCCGGGCACCCGCCTGTGACGCACCGCGTTCGCCGCGAGTTCGGCCGCGATGGATGTCACGGTGTCGTTGGTCTCGTCGCCGTACGGATAGCCCCACGCCTCGAGCCGGTGCGCGACGAGACGCCAAGCGAGGCGGGCTCCTCGTGGCGTCGAGCTCAGTCGCTGCGCGAACGTGCGTACGGTGACCGGGACTTGGGGCAGGGCGTGGTTCGTCATGCGTCCACGGTGGCGGCCTGCGCGCGCGGTCACCAGCTCTGCCACCCGTACGCAACGTCAGCGTACGAGTACTCAGGGCGGACAGGACGCTTAACTGACCGTAACCATGGGCGACTTCGTGCGGTTGCGCACACAACACCACCCTGGAGTACGCGACGCAATGACAACCGGCAGCAACAACACCGAACCCGAGCCCTCCGAGAGCCTCCAGACCTTCGGCGCGGTCCTGCAGGGCTTTCGCGAGCATGCTGGACTCACCCAGGAGGAACTTGCCCGGAAGATGAGGTTCTCCGTGCACTTCCTCGCCTCCGTCGAGCAGGGCAGACGCCTGCCTCCGGACGACTTCGTGGAGGCGGCCGAGCAGGCCCTCAACGCGTACGGGATCCTCCGGAAGGCAGCCCGCAAGATCGGACGGCAGCCTGGTCTCGCCGCCTGGTTCCGCAAGTGGGCGGGACTGGAGGAGACCGCCATCAGCCTGTACACGTACGAATGCCGGTTGATTCCGGGGCTGTTGCAGACGGAGGCGTATGCGCGGACGCTGTTCGAGAACAGGCTTCCCCTGTTCACCGACGAGGAGATCGAGGACCGGCTGAACGCCCGCCGGGACCGGCAACGGATGCTGCGCGAGCGGCAGAGCACGGCGTTCAGCTTCATCCTCGATGAGCACCTGTTCCGGCGCGGCACGGGAGGGACGGATCCCACTCGCGAACTCGTCGACCACGTCGTGGAGTTGGACTCGTTACGGAACGTCGAGATCCAGATCGTGCCGCTGTCGCGGGGCGTGCACGCCGGGATGAACGGACCTATGCAGTTGCTCGAAACCCCGCAGAACCAGTGGTACGGCTACATCGAAGGGCAGGAGACCGGCCAACTCATCTCCGACCCGAAAACGATCAGCGTGCTCCAGATGCGGTATGCGAAACTGCGCTCGCAGGCCCTCACTCCCGAGGACTCCGCGAACCTGCTGAAGCAACTGCGAGGAGCGCTATGAGCACCGATGAACTGGCCTGGTTCAAGAGCAGCCACAGCGGCGACTCCAGCGGCGACTGCGTTGAAGTCGCCCTGGACTGGCGCAAGTCCAGATACAGCAGCGGTGGAGGCGGCGACTGCCTCGAAGTCGCCCCCGGTTGGCACAAGTCCAGTCACAGCGGCAGCTCCGGTGACGACTGCATAGAGGTAGCCACCTGCCCCACCACCATCCACGTACGCGACTCCAAGAACACCCAGGGCCCCCAGCTCGCCCTCTCCCCCACCACTTGGACGGAGTTCGTCACATACGCCGCCCGCGACTGAGCGGCAGCGTTCAGTGGTCCGCACAACACGGCGTCGGGTCCGGTACCTCGAAGGGAACCAGGACCCCGCCCGCGGCAGGCATCGCGGTCAGGACCAGTTCTCCGTTCCGCCATTCCGGACGTACGAAATCTCTCGTCAAGATCCGCTGCTCCGGCGCAGGTTCGCCGGACCCGCCCAGCACCGCAACCCGGTCGATCGCCGAGCCCGACACAAGCTCCGCAACCGGCACCGTTCCGGTCAGCCCCGCGACCCCGGGGTAGAGCACGGCGCGGCCCACCTCGTCCGGAACGCCGGGCGTCACCTCGTACCCCTTCGCCACCAACCCCCGCCTCGCCTCCTCCGACGCCCCCGTGAACGACAACACCACCCGCGGCCGCTCCCCCCGCACCAGGTGCGTGCAGCCGAACACGCCCTCCGAGAGGGCGAGTTCGTCTGCCAGCGACTGGAGCAGGTGGTCGGCCTCGCGCAGTGTCGTCGTCTCGGTGTCGACCCAGAAGGCGCTGTCACCTGCGAACGTGGTCACGAGGGCAGGACCCACACGGGGTTGGAGTAGAACCACAGGTCGGCCCACGGGTCCGCGTCGCCGACGACGTCGATGGCCGGACCGGCCGGGTCAACCGCCTTGCCCATCAGGCCCGGTGCCGAGCGGTTGCCGTCGGTGCCGCGCAGGCGGACGTACAACGGCCGGTCCACGCGGCCGAGTTCGTACGTGAGCTTGACCCTGCCGGAGGACTTTCCGACCTCGTATGACTTGACGACCTTCGCGGTCGGTGCGGTGAAGGTGTCCTTGTCCTTCACCGCACCCGTGACATCACCCTGGATGACGTCGACTCGGGCCAACTCCGGTACGAAACCGGCCCAGTTGGCACCGCTGGCGAGCGCGACCTCGACCGTCAGGGTCACGCGCGTGCCCTTCTTGACGTGCAGCGCGCCGCCCAGCGTGGCCCAGCGGCTGCCGCCGGCCACTCGTACATCCAGGCCACTGATCAACTGACCGTGGTCGACCCAGACGCGGCCCGCGCGGATGCCGTCCATGACGGCGGCGTAGTTGAAGCCGTCGGCGCCGACGTGGGTGCGGCTGTACTGTCCGGGCCAGTAGTCGCCCTCGGTGAGGTCGATCTTGCCGCTGTAGACGGGGTCGGTGTGCTTGCCGTTGGCGAGGTAGTCGCTGTCGGGGCCGCCGCGCTTGGCGGTGTCCGTGTAGACGTTGTGGGAGTCGGAGTTGGCGGTGATCCACCAGGGCTTGCCCTCGGCGAGAAGGCTGTCCCACAGGCCGCCTACGGTGGCGGTCATCCAGTCGAAGCCGCCCCAGGTGCGGTAGCTCTCCAGGGGGTAACCGGCGAAGGAGTTGGCGCTCGGGCTGCCGTCGTAGATACCGCGGGCGCGGCCCATGCCGAGCGGCTTGGCGATACCACCGGCCTGGTGGCCGGGCGCGCCCTCCATGCCGACCGCGATCTGGTGGCGCGCGGACGTGGCGTCGCGCCAGGCGCGTATCTCGTGCGGCGAGTCGATGCCCTTGCGCGCCGGGTGGTTCGCGAGCATCAGGATGTCCTTGACCTTGCGCCGCTGGACCTGCTCCGCAAGGAAGTTGAGGCCCGCGATGGCGAGGGCCTCGTTGGCGGGTGTCGAGTCCGTCGCCTTCTTCACGCCGCCGTCGTAGTCGGTCTCGAACTGCTTGAGGACGGAGACCTCGTTCTTGCCGGGGTGGACGAAGACGGTGCCGTGCTCGGCGGCCGGGATGTTCCACTCCAGGCCCTGGAAGACGAGGGTGTCCTCGTATGCGTCGCGGGCCTCCCTGATGTCCGGGTTGACCTTCTCCACACCGATCTTGGCGTGCGTCTCGTTGCCGTGGTCGGTGATGACCATCCAGTCCATGCCGTGCTTGGCGCCCTGGCGGACCTGGTCGGAGACGCGGTACTTGCCGTCGTTGCTGTACTGGGTGTGGATGTGGTGGTCGCCGGCCAGCCAGAGGAAGCCCTTGCCCTTCCGGCGGCTCGTGGAGGCCTGCCCGGAAGTCGACACCTGCGCGGCGGCCGTCCCGCCGAGCACTCCGGCCGCCGTCAGACCCGCACCGAGCAGGCCCGCGCGCCGCAGCATGGAGCGGCGCGAGTGCTGCTCGGGGGTCAGGGCCTCGTCGGGTACGGAGGTGTCGAAGGCGGCCGGGAGATCGGCGCCCTGGTGGTCGTGCTCGTGATGGTGATGCCCATGTCCATGCGCGTGACCGTGCCCGTGCCCGTGACCCATGTCGGCCTGCCTTCTGTGCCTTCTTCGCCTTCGCGCTGTCGGTATGACCGCGCGGGTGCGAGACTCGGCGCGAAACATGAACAATGCTCAACCACATCGTGATTCGCAGGTGACTTGGTCGCATCAACTCTTCCCACGCTTCACAATTCTCGCAGCATTCTCCCAACTACCTCTGTACAGCAACCGAGTTGGCCTCGACCCTGAGCACCGTTGATCTCCCTCTCCCGTTCCTCCGTCCCCAGGAGACACCCCCCATGAGAAGGCTCATCGGAACGTTCGTGGCGGGCGCGCTGGCCCTGGCCGGGCTCGCCACCACAGCCACGGCCAGCGCACCCGCCGCCACCACGACTACGGGATCCGCGACGGCCGCCGCCCCTGCCGCTCCCTCGTCGGGCACCTTCAACGTCCTCGCGTACAACGTCGCGGGCCTCCCGGAGGGGCTGAGCTCCGGCAACCCGGCGAAGAACACCCCGCTGATCTCCCCGCGACTGGGGGCGTACGACATCGTCAATGTGCAGGAGGACTTCAACTACCACGCGGCGCTGTACGCGGGAGACGACCATCCGCACCGCACCGCGACCAGCGGCGGGGTCCCGTTCGGCGACGGCCTCAACACCCTCTCGGACTACGCCTTCGACGACTTCCAGCGGGTGAAGTGGAACAAGTGCACCGGCACCAACTGCCTGACTCCGAAGGGCTTTTCGCTGGCCCGGGTCCGGCTCGCGGAGGGCGTCTTCGTCGACCTCTACAACGTCCACACGAACGCGGACTCGACCGACGACGCGCTGGCCGCCCGCCGCGCCAACATCTCCCAGCTCTCCGACTTCATCAAGGCGAACTCGGCGGGCAACGCGGTCATCGTCATGGGCGACACCAACACCCGCTACACGCGCGCGGGCGACAACATCCGCACGCTCGTGAACGAGAACGGCCTGAGCGACCCGTGGGTCGACCTGGTCCGCGGCGGCAACGCCCCCGCGCAGGGCAGCGAAGCGCTCGTCTGCCCTCAGACGGCGCCGACGAACGACTGCGAGGTGGTGGACAAGGTCCTCTACCGCGGCAGCAACCTGGTGAACCTCGACGCCACCCGCTACAACAACGACTGGTCGAAGTTCCTGGACGAGGCCGGCGGCAACCTCTCCGACCACTTCCCGCACACGGTCGACTTCTCCTGGACCCTGCCCGCGAACCTCCGCGCCAGCGACGTCTTCGGCGGCCCGCACGGCACCGCCTTCAACGACGCGGACGACCTCCCGGCCACGCCCGCACCCCGCACGCTCACCCTGCGCGGCAACGCCCGCCTGGACGCCGTATCCCTGACCCACGACGGCGGTACGTCCCTCACCCACGGCGGTACGGGCGGCACGGCCACGTCCCTCACCCTGGCCGCCGACGAACACCTCACCTCGGTGAAGCTCACCAGCGCCCAGAAGGACGGCCACACGCGCATCTTCTCGGCGGCCTTCACGACGGACAAGTCCCGCACGCTGACGTCCGGTTCACCCACCTCGAGCACCATGACGTACACGGCCCCGGCCGGCTGGCAGATCGTCGGCTTCACGGGCCGCGCGGGCGCCGAGATCGACAAGCTGGGGGTGCTGTACGCGCCGATCGGCTGACCTGACGTACCGTCACACTCCTCCCCGGATCATACCCCCCTAGGGTATGATCCGGCGAGTGCCCTCCGGGTGCACGCGCGGGGGCACTCGACACCGGACCACCGGACGAGGGGAGACGGACATGGCGCACATGGCATGGATCGAGGGGTACGCGGCAGACGGGTACGACGCGGTACGCCGGGTCTTCGAGAAGCTGCTGGCCGACGGCCGGGAGACGGGAGCGGGCCTGTCGGTCTGGCGGGACGGACGCGAGGTCGTCCGGCTCAACGGAGGGTGGACCGACGCCGAACGGCGTCACCCCTGGCAGAGCGACACCCTGGTCATGCCGTACTCGCTGTCGAAAGCGTTCGCCGCGCTCGCGGCCCTGGCGGCCGTGCGCAGGGGCGCACCGGGGCTCGACGAGCCCATCGCCACCTACTGGAGCGAGTACGGACGTCACGGCAAGGACCGCACCACCCTGCGTCACGTACTGACCCATCAGGCGGGCCAGCCCCGCTTCCCCGAGTCGGCCGCGGGCCTCGACCTGCTGGACGAGGCCGGGCTCCGGAAGAGCCTGGCGGATGCGGCACCGGAGTACGCCCCCGGTACGGGCCTTGGCGAGCACGCGCTGACCTACGGCCACCTGATCGACGGCATCCTGCGCGCGGGTGCCGGCACGTCGCTCGGGGAGGTGTTCAACGAGGTGGTGCGGCCCGCACTGGATCTCGACGCCTGGTTCGGAGTGCCGACGCACGCACTCCCCCGCGTCGCCGACCTCGAGTACGCCCATCCCGACTGGCCCGTCCAGCTTCCCGCGGCGCCCTGGTTACAGATCCCGGCCGGCGCCCTCGACGTGGAGCGGATGAACTCCACGGCCTGGCGGCAGTCGGTCTTCGGCGGGGTCAACCTGCACGCGAGCGCGAGCAGCGTGGCGGAGTTCTTCTCCCACCTCACCAGCACGGACGGCCCGTTACGCGAACTCCTGGGACCCGAGCTGCACACCGAGTACATCTCGTCCCAAGTCACCGGCTACGACGAGGTATTCGGCAGCGGCACCCGCCTCACCTGGACGCTGGGTTTCCTGCGCGACAAGGGCAAGATCGCCAAGGGCGGCATAGGCGGCTCGGCGGCCTGGTGGTCACTCCGGCACGGACACGCCTGCGCCTACCTGACACACCGGCTCGACGACCACTCCCGCGCCGCCGAGATCGCGGCCGCCCTGGGCGACGACCTCACGGTGGTGCACGACGGCTGACCCGGCCGGTGTCATGGCAGTGCCTGGCCGGAGCGTGCCTGGCCGGAGCATGACTTATGTATATTAGCCAGCAACCTAGACCTACTAGGTTTCGCTGGAGGTGACCCCCATGGCCCGAGCCGGGCTCACGACCGCCCGCCTGGTCGAGGCCGCCGCCGAGCTCGCGGACGAGGTCGGGTTCGAGAACGTCACGGTGTCCGCGCTGGCGCGGCGGTTCGGGGTGAAGGACGCGAGTCTGTACTCGCACGTCAAGAGCGTGCAGGAGCTGCGGACGCGGCTCGCGCTGCTGGCGGGCGGCGAGATGATCGACCGGATCGGCGTCGCCGTGGCCGGACGGGCGGGCAAGGACGCGCTGGTCGCGTTCGCCGGCGCCTACCGGGAGTACGCGCTGGAGCACCCCGGCCGGTACGCGGCGACACAGATCCAGGTCGACCCGGCCCTCGTCGCCGACTCGGCCGTGTTCCGGCGCACCGCCGAGGTCACGTACGGCATGCTGCGCGCCTACGGCCTCGAAGAGCCCGACCTCACCGACGCCGTACGACTGCTGCGCAGCACCTTCCACGGCTACTGCCACCTCGAAGCGAGCGGCGGATTCGGCCACCCCCGCGACGTACGGACGTCCTGGGACAAGGCCGTCGATGCCCTGCACATCGCCCTGGACCACTGGCCCCGGGAGGAGAAGAAACATGGGGGAGAAGAAGCATGACTGAGACCACTGCGCATCATGAGGTGCGCGGCAGCGGGCCCGTGCTGCTGGTCATCCCCGGTGGGGCCGGGCATCCCATGGGCCTCGACGGACTCGTGGAGCGGCTCGCCGGCCGGTTCACCGTGGTGACGTACGACCCGATGGGTCTCGCGCACGGCCGGCTCGGCGAACCCGTGGAGGACCAGCGGGTGGAGGCGTGGAGCGACGGCGCGCGTCAGGTGCTCGACTCGCTGCTTCCGGGCGGCGAGTCCGCGTACGTCTTCGGCAGCAGCTCGGGCGGCATCGCCGCGCTCGACCTGCTCACCAGCCACCCGGACCGGGTACGGCACGCCGTCGCCCACGAGCCGCCGGGCGTGACGGTGCTGCCAGATGCCGCGCAGCACCGCAAGATGTTCGAGGATGTGTACGAGACGTATCGCGCGGCGGGTCTCCAGGCCGCGTCAGTCCGGCTCAACGCCGGTCTTGAGGACCGGATGTGGGAGGCTCCGCCTCCGCCCCCCGTCGGCACCTCCCACATCGCCTCACCGCCGCCCGTCCCCGACAAGCCGATGGCCGTCTTCATCGCCCACGTCCTGCGTCAATTCACCGCGTACGAACCGGACTTCGCCACTCTCCATCCCCTTGCCGCCCGGCTCACCCTCGCCGGTGGACACGAATCGCGCACCCAACTCCCCCACCGCGCCGCGCGCATGCTCGCCCAACGAAGCGGCAGCGACTTCGTGGAGTTTCCCGGCGGCCACATCGGCGCGGTCACGCATCCCGTCGAGTTCGCGGAGCGTCTCGCGGAGAGACTGCTTCCGGTCCCGTCCCAGGTGTCTCGCTGACCACTTAGACTGGAAGCTTCGCCAATATCCACGTGCCGCCCCGGGGGGAGGGAGCGCGCCTTGTCTCAACAGCAGCTGGGACGCGGGCCGTTGAGGACGGATCCCGTGCCGCCCGTGCGGAACGGCCCGCGGCCTCCGCGGTTCGTGCGGTGGCTGGGCGGCTTCGGCTGCGCGGCCGCCGGTTACGCGGTGTTCCAGTCACTGGTCGGCGTGCTGCCGGACACCATCGACGGGCAGGCCGCGCGGTACGCGATCGCCGTGGTGGCCGGTCTCGGTACCGCTGTCGCGGCCTGGCTGGCAGCGGCACTGCTGCGCGCCCGGTCCGGGAACAACACCCCGGCCGGAACAGGCACGTTGACCGTCGGCCCGCAGCCGCTGTCGGGGCCAGGACCGCTCCCCCAGCTGTTCTCGTCGGCGTACGACACTCTCGCCGGGCATGTCTCAGTCGTCGACGATCCGGTCTGCGGGCGGCTCACCGGCTGGCCGCACTCGCTGGGCGAGAGCGCGCAGAGCAGGCCGACCTCGGTGGGTACGGCGTACGGGCTGCACATCGCGCTCGACCTCGGCGTCCCCGACGGGCGGCTGAGCACGGGCGACCTCGTCGAGACACTGTGGCGGCTGCGCCTGCCCGACGGCGGCTGGTCGGCGCGCTCACAGGGGACCGTGGCCCGGCCCGAGGTGACCGCGCTGGTCCTCGGCGTACTGGCCAGGGCAGGCGCCGACCCGGCACGGCTGGCCAGGGAGGTGACGCACTGCGAGTCGGGTTTCACCCTCGAACTCGACCGGGCCGGGCGGGAGTTGACTCACGTCGTGACGACCGTGCTGCGCGGGCTGCTGCGCGCCGCACCCCGCTCGGACGTGCTGCCGGTGCTGCGGGAAGCCCTCGTCGACGGCGCCGTCACCGACCCGCGCCGCCAGCACCGCCGCTGCTGGAGCTATCGCCTTGCGCCCCTCCACGGCCCGCCGTCCGCGCTGCACACCGCCCAGGCCGTGGTCGCCCTGGACCGCACGGCCCGCGTCCTCGGCGGCGAGAGCGCCAACGCCCGCGCGGCGCGCGAGGACGGCGTCCGCTGGCTGCTGGCCTGCCCAGGCACCCTGCACGACTCCTGCCTGGATCTGTCCAGCCTCCGCGAGGAGGTGCGCCGACCGCGCCCCGACGATCCGTCACGCCGCGAGGTCCTGAACGTACGGCACTTCACCGCATCCTGGGTCGTCCGCGCCCTGCTCACTCCGGGCGCCCACGACATCGCGCGCGAGGACGGCATGGAGGAGGAGTGGCGGGAGAGGCTGAACGGCGCGGCCACCGCCGTGTGGGCGGCACAGTCGGACGGCATCTGGACCTGGCCCCGCGAGGACACCAACGAGCTGCGCCGTCCCATGTGGATGACCTATCAAGGCCTTTCGGCGCTGCGCGCTCATGCCGTATGGATGTACCAGCCGCATGGCTGAGGCGGACGGATGCGCCGGTGGCATGGCTGAGACGGAGGGAGCGTGCATGGGCGGTCGGCAGGTCCTGGCGGCACGACGGCTGCTGGCCGAGGCACTCGACGGCGAACTGGCCGAGCACGAACGGGTGTTGGCGGCGCGTGCCGTCATAGCCGAACTCGGCTCACCCGACCGGCTGCTGGAGCTCACCGCCGAACTCGCCTCCGGCGAGGGCGACCCGGAGGGCTGCGCCCGGCTCTCGTACCGCCATGTCCTCGGCTTCGACAAGCTCCTGCTCATCGACGGCGGCCCGCACCACATGCTGCGCGCCCATATGTGGCACGCCGGTCGAGGCGCGGCCGGCAAGGAGGACATCCACAACCACCGCTCCCCGCTTGCCTCTTACGTCGTACGCGGGCATCTGGCCATGGAGTTGTACGCACCCGTGCCCGACGGCGGAGTCGTAGCGGACCGCTACCAGGAGTCCCTGGCGGACGCCTCCGCCGACTGGCTCCTGGAACCGGCGGGCCCGTCCCGGCTGCATCTGACACAGGTGGCGGAGTACGCGGCGGGCAGCACATACGCCCTCCCCGCCAACACCCTGCACCGTGCGTGGACCGACACGACGGAGCCGACGGTGACGCTCTTCCTGGAGACGGGGAGCGGGCGGCGGCGTCACACCGATGTGTTCACGGCGACGGGACCGCATCCGGGCTCGGTGCCGAAGGTGCCGCTGGAGGTGGAGGAGTACCTGGGCGAGCTCGACGCGCTGGCGGAGTTGCTCAGGGCCTAGTGGTGAGAGCCTGTCGCACGATGTCGAGGTTGTACTCGTCGATGTCGACGCTGCTCAGCTCGGCCGGGCTCAGCCAGGCGTACGCCTGGTCGGGCTCGGGCAGCGTGATGTGCCGGGAGAGGGGCCTGACCAGGAAGTTGTCCTGCCAGTTCTTGACCTCGTGCCCTTGGTACTCACTCACGAACGACGATTCGCCGACCTTGCGGACGACTTCGCCGAGGAGCCCGGTCTCTTCCTTCAGCTCCCGCAGCACCCCGTCTTGGGCACTCTCCCCCGGTTCGAGCTTTCCGCAGGGCACGCCCCACACCCGGGGCAGAAACCGCTCGGTCTCACTACGGCGCACCAGCAGCACACGCCCTTTGTGCATCACAACGGCGGCGGCCAGTCGCTTGTCGCCGGGGACATCCATGTCCATGGTTCCTCGGTCCCTTGCCGGTCGGAGTCCAAAGGGTTACGTACCCACGAAAGCTCCAACTCTACCAGGAACTCACCTCAGACGGCTGGCTCAGCGCCTCCACCTCGTCGTACGCCGCGGCGGTGCCCCGCGGCCTCCGGCCGGCCCGGATGTCGGCGGCCGTCTCCAGAGCCGCACCCAGCGCTCGACGGTAGAGCAGAGAGCCAAGGCTGACCCTGCGCACGCCGAGGTCCCCCAGTCGGGTGACGGTGGGGCCTGACGGGGAGTAGAGGATGTTGAGCGGGACGTCGAGGCTCTTCACGAGGGTGACGATGCGTTTCTCGTCGACCAGACCAGGAACGAAGACACCGTCGGCGCCCGCCTGCTGGTAGGCGTCGAGGCGACGGTACGTGTCCGACTCGTCGCCGTCTCCCAGCCAGTACGTGTCCGTGCGGGCGTTCACGAAGAGCCCCGGTACGGCCGCCTTCACCGCCGCGATCTTCGCGGCGTGCCGTGACACGGAGCCGAGGCCGTCCTCCAGATTGATGCCGGCGGCTCCGGCGGCGGCGAGTTCGCAGGCGACCTCGGCGACCTCGTCCGGGTCGTCGCCGAAGCCGCCCTCGGCATCGACCGACAGGAGGAACGGGCCGCTGCCGAGCGCCAGGGCCAGACTCAGCGTCGCGTCCCGGGTGACCCCCGCCCCATCTGGCAGCCCGGCGGCCGCGGCCACTCCCAGGCTGGTCGTGCCGACCGCCTCGAAGCCCTGGGCGGCCAGGGCCGCCGCCGAGGCGTGATCCCAGGCGTTGGGCAGAAGCAGAGGCGTGTCCCGGTGATGGAGGTCGGCAAAGAGGGTCATCCCGCAAGGCTAGAAGCGGGACGCTTCGGTACGGGCCGAAGCGTCCCGGTCAGGCGGGCGTCACCGACCACGAAGACTCCACGGAGCGCCCGTCCGGAGCCTTGAACCGGAACCGGCTCTCGAGCCCGTCGACCCAGCGCACACACACCTCGTACGTCTGCTCCGCCTTCACCTCCACCTCCACGGACACCAACTCCTGGAGCGGGACCGGGTCCGGTTCGGCGGTGAGGCGGGCCAGGGCGACGAACAAGGTGCCCCCGTCTCCCGTGACGCCCGTCAGGGCAGTCGTACCCAACGGACCCAAAACCGGGAGGAGTTCGGCCCGTACCCCCTCCTCCGCCGACCAGCCGGTGACCCGCACCGGGGTTCCGGGAGGCGCGCCCGCCACCAGATGGGCGCGCACCTCCACCGCTCCCCGGGCCACGACCAGGTTGGTCACCCTGGCCCCGCCCCCGGCCTCGTGCCGGGAGGCCACCCAGCCCTCACCCGTTCCCAGCGGTTCGATGCCCGTACGGCCCGGGTCCTCGCCGACGAGCACGCTGTTGTCGTACGCCTCCGAAGGCGCCGTCGCCGTCGAGTACGCGAGCCGCGTGTAGTACGGGTCGTAGCGGACGTCCTCGCTGCCGTGGTTGTGGAGACGGACCAGGCCGTCGGAAGAGGTGGACTGCAGAAGCCAGTTGGGGGCGGCGACGGAGGTGACCGCGTCCGAGCGCTCCGCCCGGCCGGGTTCTTCGGCGGCTGTCCACACCTCGTGGTCGGCGGGGAGGAGCAGACCGAGGAAGCCCTTGCTCGCCCAGTACGGGGACGCCGGGCCCGAATAGCCCTGCAGAACAGCCGGATCGGGGCCGTGCCAGCCCAGGGTCAGCAAGCCGCGGTCGTCCACGGCTCCCCGGTCGAGGAAGTACTTCAGCGCGCCGGAGGCCAGCCGTCGCGTCTCGCCCGGCGGCAGCGGCGTACGACCCGTCAGGGCGCCCAGCCACAGCGGTGCGGTCGTCGCGAAGCGGTACGTGAGGGAGCGGCCCTGGCGCATCGGGGCACCGTCGGCGCCGAACAGGCGGGCGTAGTCGGCGAGATGGGCCGACAGCCGGCCGCCGTACAGGTCGAGCAGGCGCGTGTCGTCCGCGAGCCAGGCGTGCAGCACCGGGTACAGGTGCATCGCCCAGCCGTTGTAGTAGTCGAACTTGCGGCCGTCGCCGTCGGTGTACCAGCCGTCGCCGACGTACCACTGCTCGATGCGGTCGAGGCCGCGGTCGATCGCCGCCCGCGACGACTCGGCCTCGTACCCGATCTCCGCCAGGAAGCCGCCGACCGTCACCGGGAACAACTCCCAGTTGCAGGGCCAGGCTTCGGCGGTCAGCGCGTCGCCGAGCCAGGCCGCCGCCCGCTGCCGTACACCGTCGTCGAGGCGGTCCCACAGGAGGGGACGGGTCAGGCGCAGGGCGAGGGCGATCGAGGCGGCCTCGACGAGGGGCTGGCTGCGGTCCTCGATGCGCGGCCAGACGCCGGCGGTTCCGGCGGCGAGCCCGTCGGCGTACCGCGCGAGGGCCTTCTCGTCACGGCGGAAGGCCGCCAGCAGGAGCGTACGGGCGTATCCCTCCAGGCCGTCCGACAGGCGGCCCGACCAGCTCTCGCGCTCGCCGGGCAGGTGGTAGAGGGCGCGGTCCTCGGAGGCGTAGGGCTCCACGGCCGCGAGCAGGGAGTCGGCCGCCGCCTCCCAATGGGCGCGCGTGTAGCCGGTGTACGGGCTGAGGCTGCGGTCGCCCTCGGGAACGCCTGAGATCATGGGTCGTGCTTCCTGTCTAGGGCGGCCTTGGTGAGTTCCGGTCCAGTATCGCGCCCCTATTGGGGGCCGCAGGCCCTCCCAATAGGGGCGCGGGGCTGTATCAATTTGCGGCTCCGCCGCGCGGGCGCGACCAGCCCCCACCGGGCCCGCGGTTTCATCACTGCGCATCCAGCGGAGCGCTTGGTTCCTGGGGCGCCCCGGTTCCGGTCGGGACGCCCCAGGGTCTTGGGTCACCTCACCAGGCCCCTGGGGACCAGGCGCTGCGCGACCAGCTCGAAGCGGACGAGGTCCGCATAGACGGTCGCGCCGTGCGCGGAGGTGTGTGTGTTGTCCCGCTTCTCGTTGTAGAGATAGAGCGCCTTGGAGGCCTCCACGCCGAGCGACTCCACCAGGGCCTTGGTCTTGGCGGTCATGTCGATGAGCGGTACGTCGTGCGCGGCGGCCACCGAGCGGGTGACGGCGGGGTGGTCGACGCCGAGGCCGTTCACCAGCAGCGCCGTGCCGTTGTTGAGGGTGCCGTCCGCGTTGAACCAACGGCGGACGATGGGCGTGAGCAGTACGGGCCGGCCGCCCCGGTCGCGTACACCGGCGACGAGCGTTTCGAGGTTCGCGCGATACGTCGCCTCGTCGGTCTGCTTGTCGTTGTGGGCGAGCTGGATGAGGACCAGGTCGCCCTTGCGGATCAGCGGCTGGACGGTCGCGAAGAGCGCGGGGTTGTCGAGGTAGCTGACCGTACTCTCCCCGGAATCCGCGTAGTTGGCGACCGACAGGCCCTTGCGGAGGTATTGGGGCAGCTGCTGGCCCCAGCCGGAGTACGGGGCGCCGGGCTGGTCGCAGGAGGTGGAGTCGCCGACGAGGAAGATCTGGCGGGTGTGGTGCCGGGCCGGGGTGACGCGGATGCCGGCCAGCGCGGGGGCCGAGCCGCCGAGGACGAGGTCGAGGCCGGGAGTGCCGTCGGGGCCGGTGGGTTCACCTTCAGGGGTGCGGACGTTCACGGTGAAGCTGCGGGCCACGCGCTCGCCCGCTGCCGTGGCCGTCTCGGGGAGGAGGGTGCGGCGGGTCTCGCCGGTGATGCCGGTACTCGCCTCAGCCTCGCCGCCGAGCAGGACGTGTACGTCGTACGTGCCGGGCGCGACGTCGAAGTGACAGGCCGTCGCGGTGCAGTTCTCCAGGCCCGCTCCGCGGGCGCCCGCCTGCGCCGGAGTCGCGGACGAAGCCGGGGTGGCGGACGACGCCGGGGTGGCCGACAGAGCCGTGGCTGCGGTCAGCGTGGCCAGCACGGCGATCAGGGTGCGTCTCAACGCGGCTCCTCCAACAGGGCGACTTCTCCTGGTCGCTGGACCGTACCCCGCGATGGCAAGCGCTTTCTAGGGGCGCGCGGCATCTCGATTCCGTACCACCGGAAAGAAACCGGCCGTGGCTGGAAGGCGCCCTGGCTGGCCCACGTTTCGGAGTGATCGAATCGGGACGATAAGCGAGGCGACAAAAAGGAAGTCACAGTGAATCCAACCTCATATCTGGACCTGTACCGGCAGTTCTCCTCGGATATCGACGCGGAGACGAAAGCCGGCATCGAACGACTCGGCCCCTCCGCGGCCGCGGTCAAGGACGCGGTCACCCGACTGCTTCAGCACCAGACCTTCAGGTACCCCCTTCAGGTACTGCCGCTCCTGGTGCACGGAGCCGAGACGGGAGATCCCGGACCGGCCGTTCCACTGTCCGCGATCCATGTGCTGTGGTGGACTTCCGCGTGCTATCTCGACGATTTGGCGGACGGGGAAGCCGCGAGCGTTTCGCGGGAAATCGGCGAGAACGAGGCACTGCTCGCATCGATCATCTGCGGTAACGCCCTCCCCCTGCACATCATCCAGTCGCAACCCGTTCCCGACTCGGTGCGCAGCGCCCTGACAGCCGAGCTCGTGACCTGCGCAATCGTCGGCACCGAGGGCCAGCTGAGCGATCTGCGCCGAGATGCCGGCGACGCCACGCGGGACTCGGTGCTCACGACGTACCGAGGTAAATCCGGGGCACCCTTCGGCATGATCACGGCAATGGGTGCGATATTGGCCGGCGCGGAACACGAACGAATACGGATGTGGCGTGATTTCGGCGATGTCTTCGGCATCCTGTGGCAACTGTTCAACGACCAGCAGGACATCCTCTCCGGCCGCAATGAAGACCTGCGGAACGGCACCATCACCCATCTCTTCGCCTGCGCCCTCGAAGACGCGTCACCTCGGTCCGGGAACCGCCTCCTGGACCTGCACACCGCCGCGAAAAGTTCCGAGGAAGCAAGGTCGGAGCTCACAGATCTCCTTCTCGCGCCCACCGGTCTTCAGCAGTACGAAGCAGACCTGCGCAGGTTCCGCGACGAAGCCCAGCGCCTCCTGACCGAACTGGGTGGCGAAGGAAACCACATGCCGGTGCTGCACCGCCTGGTGGAGGAGTCGGCCCAACTCCTCCTCCACCGGACGGAGTGAGCGTGAGCGTCAACTGGCCCGCGTCCACTGCTGATTGGTCGCTCCATTGCAGGCGTACGTGATGATCGCCGCGGAGTCGGCGGTCGACGCGCCGTTCACGTCGAGGCACTCGCCGCTGGCGCGGGACCTCAGCGTGACGTAGCCGCCGGACGTGGCGACCGACCACTGCTGCGTGGTGACCGAGGTGGAGCAGGCCTCCTGCGTGACACTGGAGGCGTTCTCCCGCAGGCACAGCGAGCTGTGACGGGCCATCAGCTGGACGTATCCGTTGCCGAGGTCCTTGAACCAGAACCGCTGGTTGCCGCCGCCGTTGCAGGTCCACTGCTTGATCTGGGCGCCCGCGAGGATCGACTGGTCGGGGACGTCGGCGCACTTGCCGCTGTGCCGGGCGGCCAGCGTCTCGTACGGGCCGCCCCGACCGGTGATCGTCCCGGCGGCCGTGTCGATGGTGACCTCCGGATACCAGGACATGGACATCGTGGTGGAGTTCGAGAAGGTCAGCGGCAGCCAGACGTACCGCGAGTCGTTGACCGTCCCGCCGATGGAGTTGCCCCACCGGTCGCCCATGTAGAGGTAGGAGGTGCCCGAACTGCCCTGCACGGGAAGGACGTACGCGGTCTGCGAGCCGTACGTCGTCGAGTCGCCGATGTTCCGCATCGCCGTCCAGGGACCGACGAGCGAGGTGGCCGTCGCGTACTGCTGCTGGTTGGGGTTCCAGCCCGTGGATCCCGAAGTCAGCATGAAATAGACGCCGTTGCGCTTGAAGAGGGCCGGCGCCTCGCGGTGGCCGCCGTGCCAGGGGTCGGCGACCAGGGCGACGATTCCGGTGAAGTCGCTGGTCAGCCGGTAGATGTGCAGGTCGTAGTTCTCACGGGCGGCGGACACCATGTAGCCCGTGCCGTCGGTGTCGGTGAAGACGGTGATGTCACGGGACATGTGCTGACCCAGCGGCCGGAAGCTGCCCTGCCACTCGTAGTCGCCGTCGACGGTGTCCGAGACGGCGACGGCTGCGCGGGCCTCGCTGTAGTCGACGCCGTTCTCCTTGTGCATCCACATCACGTACTTGCCGGTGGCGGCGTTGTACATGACCTTCGGCCGCTCGATGTTGGCGGTCGCCAGCTCCGGGTCGGTGGCCTCGGTCAGGACGTGGTTGCGGAACTCCCAGTTCTTCAGGTCGGTGGAGCGGTAGGCCGACACGTACCGGAAGGTGTTGTCGGAGTTCCGGTTCTCGCCGAACCAGTAGTAGTACGAGCCGACCTTGAGGACCCCGCCGCCGTGCGCGTGCAGCGGATTGCCCGAAGTGTCGGTGAACTGGGTGCCGTTGGTGATGGTCTGGGGCGCCGCCTGCGCCGGGCCCGCGGTCACGAGCGCTCCGGCGACCGCGAGAGCGAGGGCGACGAGGATCGCGCACAGACGTCCCATCGCAGCACGTCCTGCTCCACCACCTCTTGTCGTGGCACGTCTTGTTGTGGCACGTCTTATCCCAGCATGTGGCATCTGGACACTCTCCTTCAGAACGGTGAAGTGACGTGCGAAGCCGGTCAGTTGGGGGAGGTCGCCCTCGTCCCCCGGGCGGGGGTGTCGGCCACGGGGATGCCGAAGTCCGGTGTGCCGTCCGGCTTCCAGCCCAGCTTCTGGATGCGGGTGTGGCGGTTGGGGTCGTTCAGCGGGTCGCCGACGATCTCCTTGTACTGGCGGGCGTGGTAGACGAGGACGTCGGTGCGGCCGTCCTCGGCGACCGTGAAGCAGTTGTGGCCCGGCCCGTACTGCTTGGTGGTGTCGTTGCTGGTGAACACCGGGGTCGGGGACTTCGACCAGTTCGCCGGGTTCATGAGGTCGGCGTCGGCGTCCACCGTGAGCAGGCCCATGCAGTAGTTGTGGTCGGTCGCGCTGGCCGAGTACGACATGAAGATGCGGCCGTTGCGCTTGATGAACGACGCGCCCTCGTTGACCTTGAAACCGATGGTCTCCCAGTCGTACTCCGGTGTGGTGAGCCGCACTTGAGGACCCGTCAGGGTCAGCGGGTCGGACATCTTCGACAGCCAGATCGCGGTGTTGTTGTCCATGCCGGGCTCGTGCTGCGCCCAGGCCAGGTAGCGGCTGCCGCGGTGCGTGAAGGTGGTGGCGTCCAGGGAGAAGGTCTCCCAGGCCGTCTTCAGCTGGCCGCGCTCCACCCAAGTGCCCTTGAACGGGTCCCGGTGGGAGTTCTCCAGGACCCAGATGCGGATCGCCCAGATGTCCTCGGCGGGAGCGGAGGCGAAGTAGATGTACCACTTGCCGTCGATGTGATGGATCTCCGGGGCCCAGATGTGTGCGCCCATGACACCGGTGGCGTGCTTGCGCCAGATGACGGCCTCGTCGGCGGTCGCGATGCCCCGCAGGGTGCGGGAGCGGCGCAGGATGATGCGGTCGTACTCCGGGGACGTGGCCGTGAAGTAGTAGCGGTGGTCGGTGTGACGGTGGATGTGCGGGTCGGCGCGGTTGCGGACGAGCGGGTTGACGTACGAGGAGCTCCCGCCGGTGGCGGCCTGGGCCATTCCGGGCACGGCGGTGAGCGCGCCCGCGGCGAGGGCACCCTTCAGGACGAGTCTGCGGCTGGGAATGTCGGGGCTCTCGTCAAGGCGGCTCATGCAGTTCCCTCACACTGGACTATTCGAAATTCCGAACGGCATCTGCCATTCCGAACGCCGAAACGGTAAGGGTGTGTTACGAGGAGGTCAACGGGTCGGGAGCTTAGAAAAAGTCGGGCGTTGCGGGGCCGTGGAGTCGCACCCGAAGTCGCACCCAAGTTTTTGTTATCGCCCCCGCCCTGCTCCCGTCTCCACAGGCGTGAACAAGAACATCCGTGTACGGGCAGCAGGAACAGGCGCGGCGCTGGCCGTGCTCGCGACAGGGATCATCACGCCGAGCGCGACGGCGGCACCCGCCGCAGCCGACGACGTCACCGCGGCGGTACTCGCGGGCCGCGATGTGACGCTCGACGGCGACACGGTGGTGACGGTCCCGGCCGGGAAGACCACGTACAACGGGGTGTTCCGGGGCGAGGGCACGCTCACCGTGCGCGGCTCCGGCACCCTGATCCTGACCAAGGACAGCGACTTCACGCTGCCGAAGTCACGGCAGCGGCAAGCGGTGAGGACGCAGGGCGGCAACCACCCGTACGTCACCACGACCAACCCGGACCCGCCCGCGATCACGGTCGAGCGCGGCGCGACCCTGCAGTACGGCAACGGCGGCACCACCGGGCTGATCGGCCACTTCCCGTACAACACCCCGGCGTTCCGGCTCAACCAGGACAACATCCGGGTCGACGGCACTCTGCGGCTCTCCCTGACGAGCGCCTACAACCTGGGCACCATCAGCGGCTCCGGGCTGATCACCCAGCCGAGGTTCCTCTGGGGCACCTGGGACATCTCGGGCACCCACCCCTTCTCCGGAGTGATCGACAACGGCACACAGGCGAACGCCGGACGACCGGAGTACGCGACGTCGCTGCCCAACGTGCGCAAGGTCCTCAACCAGGGCACCTGGACCGTCGACACCCCGCTGGGCCAGACCGTCACCCAGCGCATGGACTTCTACCAGCGCGAGTACGGCAGCGACATCAACGTCCAGTCCCGGCCGGGCAGCAAGGTCGTCCTGACCGGACAGTACAGCTGGTCGAACCAGGGCGGCGACACCAACCCCTCACTCAGCGACCCCGCCCTCAACTGGACGCCCGCGCGCAAGAACATCAACAAGCGCGGCACCAACATCAAGGGCGCCAACGTCCAGTGGGGCGACGGCACCACGAACAAGATCTTCATGCCGGGCACCGCCGAGACCGTATACATCAACCTGCTGGCGGCCCGCTCCCGTTCGCTGCTCACCTTCAACTACAACGGCCCGGTGACACTCGGCGCGCCGATCGGCGGCGGCGTCTTCCACGACACCCTGTCGGCGCCCGGCGCCGGCGACATCGTCATCAAGGGGACGCAGGGCAACGACGTCACCTTCGCCGCCGTCCAGTACTACAACGGCTCGACGACCATCGAGAAGGGCGCCGTGCTGCGGCTCGGCAGCGGCAAGTCCGGCGGCGACAGCGGCCTGTACACGAAGGGTGACCTCTACAAGCTCGTCAACAACGGTTCGCTGGTACTCCGCAACACAGCCAAGCCGCTCTCCCTGTCCAAGATCAGCGGCAGCGGCTCCGTCACCCAGTCCGGTGCCGCCACGACAACGCTGACCAGTGGCGTGACGTACTCAGGCACGACGACCGTCACGAAGGGCACGCTCGCGCTGGATGGGGCGAGCCTGGAGCGGAGCAAGGGGATCCGGCTCACTTCACCGAGTGCGCGGCTGGATGTGCGCAGGGCGTCCGGAGGGGCGCTGAACCTGAGCTCGTCCCTGGCCGGCAAGGGCAAGGTCGTCGGAACGGTGACGAATACGGGTACGGGGAAGGTCGCCGGCGGGGTGACGGTGACCGGGGACTACACGCAGGGCGCGGGCGGGCAACTGACCGTGAAGGACCGGGCGTTGAAGGTCGGGGGCGCGCTGCGGCTGGGCGGGAAGCTCGTCGTCGACCCGCCGTCCACGAGTTCTTCGAAGACGGTCAAGCCGGTCAAGACAGTCACCATCATCGACCACACCGGCAAGTCGAAGACCACCGGAACCTTCAAGGGCCTGAAGGAGGGCGCCAAGGTCAAGGTGGGCAAGACCGAGTACAAGATCAGCTACCGCGGCGGCGACGGCAACGACGTCGTCCTGACCTCCGGCAATAACACCCCGAGCCCCTCAGCGACCTCCCGCTCCACTCCCCAGCCCTCCGGCGCCGCCCCCAAGTCCGCCACCACCGAGAACGCGAGCGACGAGAGTTCCATACCGCTCGCTTGGTGGGTGGCAGCGGCGGTGCTGGGAGGCCTGGCGGCGCTGATCGTGCCGGTGAGCAGGCGGAGGCGTACGCGTACGGGACGAAGGGGTGGGCGACATGCGGCGTGAGCCATCGTGGACCAAGAAGGCCTGATCTTTGATCATGCCCTTTGACCTGCGGTTTCCTTGGTCGCCCGGTCATCCTGTCCGCACCCGTTCCGCAGGACGCCGAGCACGGCGTCCAGAACGGTCCGTGTGCGGTCTTCCACAGCCCGGCCACCGCGATTGGCCAGTGGAACGCGGCCGGCACCGCTAACTGAGTCGGCCCCCGCTCAGCTCCCGGCACAGAGCGGTGTCGGCGGGGTCTTGCGGCCCGCCCCGCCCCAGCGGGGCCTACCATCCCCAACCGCCGGCTGCAGCGCGCGCAGTCGATGGCCATCTGCTGCCGCGGGTTTGAGCTGGTCAACACGCGGCAGCCTGGCCGTGGTGGCGCTCACCGCTCGCCCTCCGCGCGCAGCTCGGCCCACACCCGCTTCCCGCCGTGGACCAGCTCGCTGCCCCAGTCGTGGGCGAGGGCCTCGACGAGAAGCAGGCCGCGGCCGGTCTCGTCGTCCGAGGACGGTGTGCCGAGGGTGGGTCTGGTGCGCGAGGTGTCGGTGACGACGATCCGAGCGGACTCTTCGCCGGTACGGGTGATGGACGCGCCGACCATCCCGGTGTCCGTGTGCTTGACGGCGTTGGCCACCAGCTCTGTGACCACCTGCTCGGCGACATCGACGAGCAGGGACAAACCCCAGGTCTGCCAGCGTTATGTCCCGTCGCGCCTGTGTGGCGGCCTCCAATGTCGCCGGATAGCGCCCCTGATAGCGCTGCGGTCCTAGCGGTACGGCCGTCATGGTCATCGTCGCGTCCCTCGATGGTGCCCGTGTTCGACGTCAACAGCGCCTCTGCTGTCACGTCGAGATAACCGCCGATCACGGAGCGCCATCGGACCTCTGCGCGGACCTTCGTCGGACTTTTTCTCAGCCACCGGACTTTTCGGGTCCAGCACAGCGGCTACGGTCGACGAGAGCAGAAGACCTTCGGGGAGGTCAGAGTGGATGTAACGCTGACGCCGTTCGCACGCGCCTGCATCGAGCGCGGATGGGCCAAGCCGTCGTCGTTCATCCCAGCCTTCGAGGCGACCGCCGAATTAGTCGGGGAAGAGGTGACCGTCACCGACCGTCAGTTCCGGAGGTGGCGACAGCCGAGTCCACCGAGGCCGCACCCCCCGGCCTGGCGAGTGCTGCACGCGATGTTCGGCATGAGCCCCCCTGACCTCGGCTTCCCGGGACCAGGACCGAGCACGACGGTGTACGCCCTTCAAGTGGCGCCGCATGAGGAGAACGTGGACCGCAGGACTTTCGTCGCCGACTCGATCGGCGTCGCCGCCGGCCTGGCCGTGGGGCCTCGGGAGGCCACCGGGATCCCGGACGCCGTCGGCGTCGCTCACCTCCTCGAACTCCGCGAGGGTCTGCGGTCGTTGTACACGCTCGATGACGCCTACGGAGGCGGCGACGTCCGATCTCTCGCCGTCCGCCACGTCCGGCGTGTGCGCCGGATCATCAACACCAGCAGCTACCCGGACACCATCGGCCGCCAACTCCAGCTCCTCGCCGGCGAGACCGCCGAGCACTGCGCCTGGCTGTACTACGACGCCGACCAGCAGGACACCGCCCGCCGCTACTGGGGCGAGGCCCTGACCACCGCGACCATGCTGCACGACGCCGGCCTTCAGGTCCTGGTACTCGTCTCGCTGAGCATGCAGGCCAGCTACGAGGATCGGCCGCGCGACGGCTACGACCTCGCACGCGCAGCCCATTCGCTCGCAGTCCCCTTCGGCTCTTCCGTGTTGCTCTCCCTGATCGCCGCTCGCGAGGCCCGCGCCCTGGCCCTCATGAAGGATCAGAACACCGCTCGCAAGAGGCTCGCCGACTCCATGCGCATGGTGGACCGCTCCGACAGCGGGCGCCCCGCCCCGGACTGGGCAGCCTTCCACGGGCACGCCGAACTCGACTACGCCCAGGGCCTGCTGTACTCCGACACCGGGCACCACAAGGCCGCGGTGCCGTTCCTGCGCGCAGCGCTCGCCCACCAAGACCGGTCGTACGGCCGTAACCGGGCCCTGTACCGGATGACCCTCGCACGCAGCCTCATCCAGGCCGGCGAGGTGGACGAGGGAGCGGCCGAGGCGGTCGCCAGTCTCACCCATCTCGAAGAGGTGGAGTCCGGCCGCGTGAACCGACGGGTGACCGAGGTCCGCGACCTGCTTCGCAGCGTGGACGCCGGGTGCGTCCGCGACGCCGTCGATGAGCTGACCGAATACACCGAACTGAAGGGAGCGGTGTGATGGCCGAAGTGACGTATGAGCGGTACGAGGGCCCGGATGGCGTCCGCAGGCTCGACGCCTTCCTCCCCGCCTACGAGGAGGTGTACGCCGAACCGCCGTACCGCGAGGGACCGCGCGACGTCGCCGAGTTCATCGACCACTACCAGGTCCACGCCCAGCGGCCCGGCTTCCGTCTCGTCCTGGCCCGCGAAGGGGACGAAACCGTTGGCTTCACCTACGGCTACCACCTCGCCCCTGACACCCGCTGGTGGAAGAACCTCCAGGACGTGCAACTGCCGGAGGACTTCACGCGCGAGGACGGCCGGCGCACGTTCGTCATCATCGAGCTGGCTGTGCGGAAGCCGTGGCGACGGCGTGGTATCGCAGGCGCGCTGCACGCGCAGCTCCTCGAGGGCCTGGACGTAGAGCGGGTCACTCTGACGATGCGGCCCGAGCCGGAGGCCGCGCCGGCTCAGTCCGCCTACGCGGCATGGGGGTACCGGAAGATCGGCGTGTCCCATCCATGGGATGAGGCGCCGCTGTACGACTGCATGATCCGCGAGCTGCGCTGAGGTAGCGTGCTGCAATCCTCCCCCACTGCCTTAAGGGCGTGGGCGGTACCCCCATCTCCGAGGCGTGAGAGGAGCCCAGCGGTGGCTGAAGACCTGTCCGCGGTGGCGCGCTTCCTGTACGAGGCGGGGACGCTGAAGCAGACCAAGCGCACCGGCTGGTGGATGGCCGGCGTACGCGACCCGGAGTCGGTGGCAGAGCACTCCTGGCGTACCGCTCTGCTTGCGACGATCATCGCGAAGCTCGAAGGCGCCGACCCCGCGCGGGCCGCGTTCCTCGCGGTGTGGCACGACTCCCAGGAGACGCGGACCGGTGACGTGAACCACCTCGGAAAGAAGTACGCCACCGAGGCAGACCCACAGGCGGTCACCGCCGACCAGGTCGCCGACATGCCCGAGATCCTGGCCTCGGCCGTACGGGAACTCGTCGCCGAGTACGAGGCGAAGGAATCCGCCGAGGCGATCTGCGCCCGGGACGCCGACAAACTGGAATGCATGATCCAGGGCATCGAGTACAAGGCCCAGGGCTACGAGAACGCACAGCGGTGGATCGACAACAGCCGCGGCCGACTCACCACGAAGTCGGCCAACGAACTCGCCGACGCGGTGCTGACGACCGGGTCCCTGGACTGGCTCCGCACCGCACTCGGTGAGAGGCAGAGCTGACCTGCGCCATGACCGACAGCACCGCCCGCGTCCGCGAACTCAACCTCTACCGCCAGTACTTCGAGCTCGTCGCCGCGGGCACCAAGACCATCGAGGTGCGGGTGAAGTACCCGCACCTCGCCGACCTCGCCGCAGGCGACGTCATCCGCTTCCGCATCAAAGGCACCGACGAGACCTGCGCGGTCAAGGTCAAGCGGGTCACCGAGTACCCCGACTTCGAGACCCTGCTCGACGGCGAGGGACCGGTCAACGTCAACCCGACCGCCACCCGCGACCAACAGCTCGCCAACATCCGCGCCATCTACCCGCCCGAGAAGGAAGCCCTCGGCGCTCTCGCTATCGAAATCGAAGGCGCCACGCCGTAAGCGCGAGTGTGGAGCTCGAGGGTGGAACACCCCGCGGAGCCCCATGACGCGGGCACGGAAGACGTCACCCCAACGAGCGACGCCCGCCGGTCGGCAAGGACGTTCCCACGCCCTCAAGACACTTGACCTTGACCAGAGGTGAAGGCCGACAGTGTCAGTGGCGACCAAGCCGGCGAGCTGAGCGCACTTGGCTCCGACCGAACCCGGACGAGAGGAACCTGCATGGATGACGACGCTCTCCTGGCAGAGCAGATGGCCTACTACAGGGCTGGCGCGGCCGAGTACGACCGGCCCTACACAGAGTATGAAGACCTGCAGAAATTGCTGGCTGTCGTCGATGAACTCCCGATTTCTGGGGATGTGCTGGAGCTGGCCTGCGGAACGGGCCAGTGGACCCCGAGGCTCGCCGCGCGGGCGCAGTCGGTGACGGCTGTCGACGCGGCAACCGAAGTGTTGACTCTCACTCGTGCGCGCACCGCATCCCCCACCGTCCAATTCATTCAGGCCGACCTGTTCGAGTGGCAGCCGCCACGACGCTACGACACCGTGTTCTTCGCCTTCTGGCTCTCCCACGTCCCGCCGACGCGGCTGCCCGACTTCTGGAACACCGTCGCCGCCACGCTCGCGCCGGGCGGCAAAGCGATCTTCATCGACGACGGCCCCGCCGCAGCCGCAGAGGAGGAAGTCCTCGCGAACCAGCCGGCCCCCGCGGCGCTGCGCCGACTCGACGACGGCAGCCAGTACCGCATCGTGAAGGTCTTCCACGATGCCCGGACTCTCACGAATGACCTCACCGCGCTGGGCTGGTCGGTCCGCATCCGTCCCATGGGCGGGAACTTCATCGGCATTGCAGAACCACCGGCCACCTCAGGCTAAGAAGCCGCAACTGCGATGCCTGCTTCAAACACGTAGACGAACCACGTCACCTGAGACCGCTGTCCCGTCTCATTAGATCTTGCGGAGGTGGGGCTGCTGACCTGCTGGGTGACAGGTTGATCTGCGATTCGCGGAGGGGGAGACACGGCGTCTTGGGAGAACTGCCGACAGCGCCGAGGGCGCGTCTGGTTGATCATGGCGAGGGCGGTGCTTCTTGACCTGGCCTTCGTCAGGATGGTGAGACGCCTGCTTCCAGGGTTCTCACTGAAGGTGGCAGTTTCTGTGGCTGAGGTGCTCAGTTGCTGGGTGGAGTCCCCTTGGTCTGTTCGCCTCCGGTGCGTCGGATACGCACCGTGCCGACGTCCAAGTTCATCTGGAAAGGCGGCTCCTCCGCCGGCTTGACGTTCTTGCGTACACGTTCCTGTTCCATGGCCCGTTTGACGGCCTGGGCCCGGGGGTCGCCCTCCTGGAGGAGGTCGACACCGATCGATGACAGGCCCTTGGTTTTGCGCCAGTAGATCCAGCCCCGAGCCTCCATCGCCAGCAGAACACGATCTGCCAGGAACACGGCGACGCCCAGCGCAACAACTCCTCCTGCAACCAGCAACACGGTGCCCATGGATCAGCGACCGGACCTCAGGCGTTCGACCCAGCGGCCAAGGCCTCGACGCGAGCGGCGGGGGCGCGGCTGACGTGATCGACGGTCCTCTGCGCCGACCTGGCCGGCTTCGCCGGGGCTGCGCCCCCAGTGATCGTCCGGCGACAGGATCGGAGCCTTGCGTTCTGCTTGGGCTCGGATCTCGATGTGAGCTTCGTGAGCGGTGATGCGGAACGCCTCCTCGTAGGAGGCCAAGGCTGCGCTCATGGCCCCGCCCGCAAGGCCTCGACGACGAATACGCGCGGCCAGCCAAGCAAAGAAGCCCAGGACGGCGGCGAGGCCGCAGGTCAAGATCAGGAACGGTAAGAACGCACCCATGGATACGAGCCTACTGGCCGACTGTGATGCGCGGTGGCCAACTACTCGGTCCCAGTTTCCGTGACGGCCTTACTGGCACCAACCCAACGTCGTCCCATGTCCGACACCATTGGCGCCTCGGCGTCCCACGGCAGGTCGCTGAGCCTTCGCTGCGAAAGACACTGATCGACCGAAGTGCAGTGAGAACGCTCAAGGTTCGCTGCGACGGATCATGGGAGAAGGTGACTTGGGCTACGGCGTTCGGTGGGTGAAGACGAGGGGGCACCGACGGGACTCTGTGACCTCGGTCGGTCCAACTCACAGCGGAGATCGGTTCCCACGCTGTTGTAGATCGTTTCCCGCTGCGCAGGGCATCGTGCTCCTGCCATCTCCGCCTACGGGCTCCCAGGAGCATCTGGCCGTTCGGGCCCGCCCGGTGTCGGCAGGTGCGGGCTATCGCAGGGCCGCCGCCACCAGTCCGCGGATCTCCTGGGACGACACGGTTCCGCCCCCCACCAGGCGGTCGAAGACCAGCCCGTCCACGCAGGTCAGCAACGTGACGGTGCGGTCCTCGGCGTCCGTGACGCCTTGTGCGGCCAGGAAGTCGCGTACGACTTGGCGTCCTGCGTTCTCGCGCGGCACGAGGATCTCCCGCAGCTCGGGGTGGTGCACGCTCTCGAGGGCGCACGCGTAGCGCGCGAGGGAGCGCCGACGGCCGTCTCCCGTGAGCCGGTGCTCGATGAAGGCGGCGATTCCGGCTGCCAGTTCCTCGGCGTCCCGTGGCACGGGTGTCTGCTCTCCGATCGCCTGTAGTTCTGCCTGGTCAAGGGCGACCAGGCGGCGGACCAGTGCGGCGAGCAGCGCCTGGCGGGTGCGGTAGTAGGCGGACGTGGTGCCGGGTGGCAGATGTGCTGCCCGGTCCACCGCGCGATGGGTCAGCCCTCGGATTCCGGTCTCGGCGAGCACGTCGATGGCCGCATCGGCGAGGACGGTACGTCGATCTGCGAGCATCCCCCTTTTCTACACCTGTAGAGGAGCGGGGTACTCTCCTTCTACACCTGTAGAAGGATTGCGGCGGGGCGGACGAGGGAGGCCGGCGGTATGGGTGGCAGCGCGGTGGTGGTGGGCGGAGGCATCGGCGGGCTGGCCGCCGCAATCGGTCTACGCCTGATCGGCTGGGAGGTGACGGTTGTCGAACGCACCCCCGTCCTGACCGATGCGGGTGCGGGTATCTCCCTGCACGCCAACGGCATCCGCGCCCTGGACGCCCTTGGCGTCGGCGAGGCGGTGCGCGCGGCCGCACGGCCTCAGTACACCGGGGGCACCCGTGTCCCCGGTGGCGGCTGGCTGGCCCGGATGGACGGGACCGCTCTTGAGCGCGAGCTGGGCACGCCGATCGTCGGTATCCCCCGAGCCATGCTGCACCACCTGCTGCGCGCGGCGCTGCCGTCCGAGTGCCTGGCGGTCGGGGCCGAGGTGACGTCCGTCGACCGCTTCGACCCGAGCCGGATGCGGATACCCCTCGACGACGCCGTCCTGGAGGCGGACCTGGTCGTGGCCGCCGACGGAGCGGGCAGCCGGCTGCGCGCCCAGCTGTTCCCCCAGCACCCCGGCCCGGCCTACAGCGGGTCGACCGTATTGCGCGCCATCACCGAGCGCCCGGTCGAGTTGGACACCGACTTCGAACTGACCTGGGGCAAGGGCGCCGAGTTCGGCCACATCGCGTTCGCCGACGGCCGGGCCGAGTGGCACGCGGTGCTCAACTCGTCGCTCGGGGTGCGGCATACGGACGCCCTCGCCGCGATGCGCCGCCGCTTCGGCACCTGGCACGATCTGATCCCCGCGCTGCTGGACGCGACCCGACCGGAAGCGGTCCTGCACCACGACATCCACGAACTGGCAACACCCTTGCCCGCCTTCACCGCAGGCCGGATCGCTCTACTCGGTGACGCGGCCCACGCCATGACCCCCAACCTCGGCCAGGGCGCCTGCCAGGCACTGGAGGATGCGGTCGTGCTGGCCGCCGCACTCGCCACCGAGCCCACCGTCGAATCGGCGCTGGCCCGTTACGACGCCGAGCGCCGCCCGCGCAGCCAGTCCGTCGCCCGCGCCGCCCGCCAGGCTGGCCGGATGGGCCAGCAACTCACCCACCCCCTGGCCGTCGCCGCACGCAACACCGCTCTCCGGCTGGCCCCCTCCCGCGCGACTGTCCATGCCATCCTGCGGCATGCCGACTGGACACCGCCGGGCCTGGGCTGACGGCCCCGGGCCCGCTCCAGGCCGCAGCGCACCCGCACCCCTGAATCACCGCTGCCCTGCGAAGCAAAGCGTTTCGTCGGTGCATCGCGAGGGGCTTCAGTCGACGACCGCGGTGGCTTCGACCTCCACCAGAGGCTCGGGAACATCCAATACCGCAACGCCGATCAGCGTGCCCGGCGCTATCGGGGTGACGCCGAGCTTTGCCGAGGCCCGGTCGAGCCCCTCCAGGACTGGACGTAAACGCTCAGACGTTCAGCCAACGAGGCTCGACACCCTCCGGGCCGCCCGCAGATAGTCGAGTACCAATGGGCGGTGGTCGTCTGCGCGGGCGGCGAGGGCGAGTCTGCTGGGTGACAGGCCGTGGACCGGGCGGGTGACGATTCCGCCCAGACTGATCAGGGGAGCGTTCCCGGCCGCGACCAGGCAGACGCCACGGCCGTCCACCAGTGCCTCGTACGTCTCGTCCGTGCTCGCGATCTCGGCTCCGATACGCGGCGGGCGGCCGGGCCGTTCATCGAGGGCGAGCCAGTACTCGCGCAGCACACCGGCGCTCTTCGGCAGGGCGAGGAACGGTTCGTCCAGCAGATCGGCGAAGTCGACGGACTCGCGCGCCGCGAGGGGGTGCGTCTGGGGCAGGGCCACCAGGCGCGGCTCCTCGGCGACCACGACGTACGTATAACGGTCGGGCTCGGGGACCGGCAGCCATACGTACGCCACGTCGACCGAGCCGTCCGCGAGCCCGGCGGTCGCGTCCTCCCAGCCGATCTGCCGCAGTCGCACGGTGGCTTCCGGGCGCGCTTCGGTGAACCGGGAGCGGATGGCCGGGAGCAGGCCGCCCCGCGCAGGGCTGGTGCTCATGCCCACGACGAGGACAGCGGCCTGCTCGGCCTTGGCCCGCTCGATCGCGTCCCGGGCCTCCTCCCAGTCGGCGACGACCCGACGGGCGTACGGCAACAGCGCCTCGCCCACCGGCGTCAGCCGTACTCCCGTCCTGTCCCGCTCGAACAGCGGCGCTCCCAACTTCCGTTCCAGCACCCTGACTTGCTTGCTCAGGGCGGGCTGCGAGACGTACAACCGCTCGGCGGCCCGCGTGAAGTGCAGTTCCTCCGCGACCGCGACGAAGTACCTCAGATCCCTGCCGTGCACGTCCATAACCAACGGTTATCACGACAGGTCTTGGACGGGCGACCGGGTGCGCGGACAGGCTTGTCGGCACAGGGAGTTGACGAGCGAGGAGCTTGAGATGAGCAAGGTATGGCTGGTGACCGGGGCGAACAGCGGATTCGGGCGGGCGATCACCGAGGCGGCGGTCGCGGCGGGTGATGTCGTGGTGGCGACGGCGCGTCGTCCGGCCACGCTGGACGACCTGGTCGCGGCGCATCCCGACCAGGTGGAGGCGGTGGCCCTGGACGTGACCGACGCGGCGGGGATCGAGACGACCGTGCGGGACGTGGTGGAGCGGCACGGGCGGATCGACGTGCTGGTCAACAACGCGGGCCGCAGCCACGTCGGCGCTTTCGAGGAGACCACGGACACCGAGCTGCGGGACCTCTTCGACGTGCACGTCTTCGGCCCCGCCGCCCTGGTCCGCGCCGTGCTGCCGCACATGCGCGACCGCCGCTCCGGGGCGGTCGTGCAGCTGAGCAGCATGGGCGGGCAGCTGTCGTTCGCCGGTTTCTCCGCGTACAGCGGGACGAAGTTCGCGCTGGAGGGCATGTCGGAGGCGCTGGCGGATGAGGTGCGGCCGTACGGCATCAAGGTGCTGATCGTCGAGCCGGGTGCCTTCCGTACGGGTTTGTTCGGCAACATCAGCACGAGTGCGGAGCTCGACGCGTACGCCGAGACGGTGGGGCCGACGCGGCGGATGGTCGCCTCCAGTGACGGCAGCCAGCCCGGCGATCCGGCGAAGGCGGCGGCTGCGATCCTCGCGGCGCTGAACGCCGAGCAGACTCCGCTGCGGCTTCCCCTGGGCGACGACGCCGTGGATGCGGTGGTCGGACATCTCGATGGGGTACGGGGGGAGATCGCGGCGTGGGAGAAGGTGACTCGGGCTACGGCGTTCAGCGAGTGAGGGTTGACGGGCTCAGGCGATGACCGCGGTGGCCTCCACCTCGACCAGATGCTCCGGTACGTCCAGTGCCGCAACGCCGATCAGCGTGGCCGGCGCCACCGGGGTGACGCCGAGCTTTGCCGAGGCCCGGTCGATCCCCTCCAGGAGCAGGGGCATCTTGTCGGGGGTCCAGTCGACGACGTAGACGGTCAGCTTGGCCACGTCGGCGAAGGTCGCGCCGGCCTCGGCCAGGGCGGTGCCGACGTTGAGGTAGGCCCGCTCGACCTGGGCGGCGAGGTCACCTTCGCCGACCGTGACTCCGTCGGCATCCCAGGCGACCTGCCCGGCGATGTAGACCAGCTTCGAGCCGGTCGCGATCGACACCTGCCGGTAGACGGGGATTTCCGGAAGTCCGCTGGGGTTCAGCAGTTTGATGGCCATGTTGTCAGCCTCCTCGTCGTGAGAGCCCGAGATCTCGTGCTCTCTTGTAGTTACTCAGGAACTGTAGGAGAGTGACCGCTGACATGGAAGAACGCACTTTTCAGTGACTGGGGAACCAAATGGAGACCAAGCAGTTCACGGGCTCTCCCGAGGACGCGGACCTGGCACGCGCGGACTCTCTGGCGCGGGAGATCTTCTCGGACGTCGCCAATAAGTGGGCGTTGCTGATCATCGAGTTCATCGGTGACCGCACCCTGCGCTTCAGCGAGTTGCGCAACGAGGTCGAGGGCATCAGCCACAAGATGCTCACGCAGAACCTGCGCATGCTGGAGCGCAACGGTCTGGTCGAGCGGTGCGTGCACCCCACCGTGCCGCCACGGGTCGAGTACACACTCACCGACGCCGGCCAAGGCCTACGAGCGACCATCGACGGCATGTGCGACTGGACCCACCGCTACCTCGCCCACATCGAGGCCTCCCGCCGACGCTTCGACACAAGGTAGGGACGCCTGAGGGTCAGTCACTCAGGCCCGCCGGACTCCGCCCCTCAACTCGCCCTGAGCGCCTGCGAGATCGACGTGATCGCCTCCGGCCCCACCCGGCAGCACCCGCCGATCAGCCGGGCGCCGGCCTCCTGCCAGCCGCGTACCTCCTCGGTCGCGAAGGTGGAGCGGCCCGCCCAGGTGCGGGCCTCGGCGTCCCAGGTCTCGCCGCTGTTGGGGTAGACGACGACCGGCTTGCCGGTGACACGGGCGGCGGTCTCGATCGCGCCGTCCACGTCCTCGGGGGCGCAGCAGTTCACGCCGACCGCGATCACTTCGTCCACGTCGGCGGCCAGGGCGAACGCCTCCTCCAGCGGCTGCCCGGCGCGGGTGCGGTCGCCTGCCACGCTGTACGACAGCCAGGCCGGCACTCCCAGCCCGCGTACCGCCCGCAGCAGCGCCTCGGCCTCGTCGGCGTCCGGCACCGTCTCCAGTGCCAGGGCGTCCGGCCCGACGTATGCCAGTGCCTCCAGGCGGGGCCGGTGGAAGGCCTCGAGTTCGGCCACGCTCAGGCCGTACCGGCCGCGGTACTCGGAGCCGTCCGCGAGCATCGCGCCGTACGGCCCGACCGAGGCCGCCACGTACAGCGGCCGCGTGACGCCCTTCGCGCGCGCCTCCTCGGTCGCGTCCAGGGCCAACTCGATGCTCAGGGCCATGAGTTCGGTCGCCCGCTCCCGCTTGATCCCACGCTTCGCGAAGCCCTCGAAGGTGGCCTGGTAGCTGGAGGTGATCGCGACGTTCGCACCCGCCTCGAAGTACGCGAGGTGCGCCTCGGTGATCGCCTCGGGCCGCTCCGCGAGCAGTCGCGCCGACCAGAGTTCGTCGCTCAGATCGTGCCCGGCGGACTCCAGCTGGTTGGACATGCCGCCGTCGAGCACGAGCGTCCCCGCGGCGAGTGCGTCGGCGAGGAGAGGAGCGGAGAAGAGGGCGTCGCTGGTCATGTCACGACGCTAACCGAAGCGAGGGCCGTCACCCCCTGCGTGTCCAGTACATGAACAGATCGACCACGATGTGGGATCGGGAGATACGATCACGACCCTCCCCTCCCCTCCCCCACGGACGCCCCATGCCTGTCGCAGACACCACCGACGCCGCCGAGCCCGTACCCCCGTCGCCGACCGACGAGACCCCGGCGTCCATACGCCCCAAGGGCTTCGGTCTCGCCGCCGCCACCGCCCTCGTCATGGGGAACATCATCGGCGGCGGCATCTTCGCCCTCCCCGCCACCGTCGCCCCGTACGGCACGGTCAGCCTGCTCGCCTTCCTCGTCCTGTCCGTGGGCGCGGTGCTGCTCGCGCTGCTCTTCGGGAAGCTCGCGCGCCGCAGCCCCGTCACCGGCGGCCTGTACGTGTACCCTCGCGACGCGTTCGGCGAGTTCGCAGGCTTCCTGTCGGCCTGGTCGTACTGGACGATGACCTGGGTCAGCATCGCCGCGCTCGCCGTCGCTACCGTCGGATACGCCGACGTGCTGCTGCCGCTGGGCGACAACAAGGTGCTGCAGGCGGCGGTGGCGCTGGCCGCGCTGTGGCTGCCCGCCGCCGCGAACTTCGCCGGCACCCGCTGGGTCGGCGGCGTGCAGATCGTCTCGACCGTCCTGAAGTTCGTACCGCTGCTCCTCGTCGCCACCGTCGGCCTCTTCTTCGTGGACACCGACAACTTCGGCCCCTTCAACGCCTCCGGCGAGAGCGTGCCCGGCGCTCTCGCCGCCTCCGCCGCGCTGCTCCTCTACAGCTTCCTCGGCGTCGAGTCGGCCGCGATGAGCGCGGGCGAGGTCCGCGACCCGGAGCGCACGGTGGGCCGCGCGAGCGTCCTGGGCACGCTCGGCTCCGCGCTCGTCTATCTGCTCGGCATGGTCGCGGTCTTCGGCCTCGTACCGCACGGTGAACTCGCCGAGTCCGGGGCGCCGTTCGCCGACGCCGTCGACGCGATGGCCGGCGGCCACTGGGGCGGCACGCTCATAGCCGCCGTCGCCCTCGCCTCGATGGTCGGCTGCCTCAACGGCTGGATCCTGATGAGCGCGCAGATGCCGTACGCCGCCGCGCGCGACGGGCTCTTCCCCGCGCCCTTCGCGCGCGTCGGCAAGGGCGGTGTCCCCGGCTTCGGCGTGCTGGCCTGCGCGGTCCTCGGCACGCTGCTGATCGCCCTCAACTACACGGCGGGGCCGGACACCACCTTCCGTGTCCTGGTCCTCATCACCACCTTCACCGGCTGCGTGCCGTACCTGCTGTCGGCCGCGGCCCAGCTGTACTGGCTTGCCCAGGGCACCCGTGAGCGTGTACGTCCCGCGGGGCTGGCTCGCGATCTGATCGTGGCCCTTCTCTCCTTCGCCTTCTCCTTCTGGCTGATCGCGGGGGCGGGATACGCGGCGGTCTACCAGGGGGTGTTGTTCCTGTTCGCGGGGATTCCCGTGTACGTGTGGCTTCGGGGTCGACACGCCTGAGCTCCTGCTGGGGGGTGCGGTTTTCGGCTGCGGGTCCGTTGTGGTTGCTCGCGCCCCACGGCGGAGCCGCATATGTCACAGCCCCGCGCCCCTGAATCGTAAATATATGGCGTCCAAGGTCAACAAGGCTCTGTCGCCATCGATTTACCAGATCACTGGGTGTCGCCGTCAGGCGACCGGACTACTGAAAAGCAAAGGCCTGCGACTCCCGGGACCCCGGGAAAGCCCGTACCCCCAACTACCTGCACTTTCCCACCGGCGGGAGGGGACGTGGGCCGGTGCGTCGTATGCCCGTCGCGTAGGTTCTGTCTCAGGTCACCCGCACGGTGTACCAACACCGGGCCGTATGCCCACCCTGCGACGGGCTGACGCACCGGCCCCGTCCCCGCACCCACCACCCACCCAGGGGCGCGGGGCTGTGACATCAGCGGCTCCGCCGCGGGGCGCGACCAGCCACAACTCACCCGCACCCGCCCACGAACCGAACCCACCACCCCGGTAGGCGCCCCGCTCAACCGCAGGAGGCAACCCGCACACTGGTTAATCTGCACGGGTGACCACCGACCTGACCCTTCTGCCGCGTGTCGCCTACCGCGGGCAGGAGGTGACCGCGCCCCGGCTCCGTGGCCTCCTCGCACTGCTCGCGGGCGAGTTGCGTACGGGCTGCAGTATCGACCGGCTCGTGGACGGGCTGTGGCTGCCGGACGAGTTGCCGGAGCGGCCGGCAAAGGCGCTGCAGGTCCTCGTGTCCCGGGCGCGGGCGCAGCTGGGCGCCGACGTCGTCGTCAGCACGCCCACCGGATACCGGCTCACCCTTGCCGAGGACCAGGTCGACAGCTCCGCCCTGCTGTTGTACGCCGCCGCCGGCGCGGACCGGGCCAGGGCCGGGGACCACGCGGGATCGCTGGCCGCGGCCGAGGCCGGGCTCGCGCTGTGGGAGGGCACTCCTGACGGGGGCGGCGACACCGACGACCCCGTAGCCGCGTTACGCGCCGAACGCGCCCCCGTCCGCACCGCGCTCGTACGCGCGCAGGCGCTCGCGCTCGCCCGGCTCGGGCGGCACGCAGAGGCGGCCGGGCCGCTGGCAGTGGCCGCCTCGGAGTATCCGCGCGACGAGGAGGTGCTCGCCGAGCTGCTGCGCGGCGAGGCGGCGACGGCGGGCCCGTCCGCCGCGCTGATGCGGTACGAGGCGTACCGGCGTGAGCTGCGCGAGACGCTCGGCACTGATCCGGGGGCTCAACTCAAGGTCGTACAGCAGGAGTTGCTGCGGGGCGAGGCGCCCACGGTCCGGCACGGCGTGCCGCACGAGCCGAACCCGCTCCTTGGCCGGGACGAGGACATCGAGGCGGTGGAGCGGCTGCTGCGCGTCTCCCGCGCCGTCACCGTCGGCGGTCCCGGCGGCCTCGGCAAGACCCGGCTCGCGCACGCCGTCAGCCGCCGGGCCGAGCAGCGCGTGGTGTATTTCGTGCCGCTCGCCGGCGTCACCGCGGACGAGGACGTGGCCGCGGAGGTGGCCTCCGCGCTCGGCGCGGGCGAGGGGAGACACGGCGCCATGAGCGGCCACGCCTCGGCCGACCCGGTCCCCGGCATCCTCGGCGTGCTCGGCTCCGGGCCCGCGCTGCTGGTCCTGGACAACTGCGAGCAGGTCGTCCGGGGCACCGCCGACCTCGTACGGGCCCTGGTCTCGTCCTCGAAGGACCTGCGGGTGCTCGCCACCAGCCGGGCCCCGCTGGGCCTGACGTCGGAGGCGGTGTACGCGCTGCCGGAACTCGAACTCGGCACCTCCGTCGAGCTGTTCACACAGCGGGCCCGGGCCGCCCGGCCCGGCGTGGAGCTGCCGTCGGACGCGGTGGCCGAACTGTGCCGTCACCTCGACGGGCTGCCGCTCGCCGTGGAGTTGGCCGCGGCGCGGGTGCGGGTCCTTTCGGTGCCGGAGATCGCCCGTCGCCTCGGCGACCGGTTCGCGCTGCTGCGCGGCGGGGCGCGGGACGCGCCGGAGCGCCACCGCACGCTGCACGCGGTCGTGGACTGGAGCTGGAACCTCCTCGACGAGGACGCGAGGGCGGCGCTGCGCATGCTGTCCGTCTTCCCCGGCGGTTTCTCGGGCGAAGCGGCAGATCAGGTGCTGGGCGAGGACGCACTGTCTCTGCTGGAGCAGTTGGCCGATCAGTCGCTGCTCACCGTCGTCGACACCCCGGTCGACGTGCGGTTCAGGATGCTGGAGACCGTACGGGAGTTCAGCGCGGCCCGGCGCGCGGAGGCGGGTGAGGAGGACGAAGCCATCGGCCGGTTCCTCGCCTGGGCGCGGGGCTTCGGGGTCGCGTACCACGACTGGCTCTTCGGCTCGGAACCGCTGGCCGCCTCGGAACGGATCAGGGCCGAGCAGGACAACCTCGTGCTGGCCCTGCGGCACGCCCTGGCCCGTACGGACGGCCCCACCGTCGCCGCCCTCACCGCCGTCCTCGCCGCCCTGTGGTCCATCGGTTCCAGCTACGCCCGCCTCACCGCCCTCGCCGCGGACACCGGCCCGCCGCTGTCGCACTACTACCCCGAGCCCGAATACGTCGAAGTCGCCCGCGCCGCCGCGGTGTTGTGCACGACGAGCCTGTTCATGGGCTACGGCCCGAGCGCCGCACGCCAGCTCGTCACCCTCCGGCGGCTGCCCACGGCCCCGCCGGACACCCTGCTGCGGGCCATCGCGACAGTGCTGAGCGCGGTCCCCGAAATGCTGCCTCCCGACTACGACGTGCTGCGGGGGCTCTGCGACAGCGAGCAGCCGCTGCTCGCCGGCATCGCCGAGTCAGTCGCGACCTACGTCTGGGAGTATGAGCACGACATCGACCGCGCGCTCGCCTCGGCTCGCCGGATCACAGCCGCACTGGCGCCGGTCGACAACCCGTTCCTGCGGGTCTTGGGCCACGCCCGGCTGAGCGAGCTGTGCTTGCAGACGGAGCAGGGCGAGGAAGCGTACGGGCACCTCAAGGCGGCGCTCGAGGCGCTGCCGCCGCTCGGCGGCGAGCACGACCTCATCGGCGTCCGCTGGGGCCTCGTCCTCGCCTGCCTCCAGCGCGGCGACCCCGACGAGGCCGAGTACTGGCTGCGGCAGGCGGAGGGCGCCAGCACCACGCAGGACGACTACGGCATGGACCTCCTCGGGCGCGCCGAGATCGCGCTCGCCCGCGGACTGACGGAGGTCGGGCTGGGCCTGTGGCGCAGCGCCGTGCAGCCGCTGCCCGCAGCTGACTCGATGCATGGCGGCGACCCCTTCTTCGATCGGTGGGTGCTCCAGGTCCTGTCGGTGGCGGTGACGGCACACGCGCACGCCGGCCGTATCGAGCTCGTCGCGGAGCCGATCGACCGACTGCGGCAGGGGCTGCGGACGCTGCTCTCCGGTCCGGCCGGCTCGCCCGTGGAGCTCCCGGTGTTCGGGACGGTGCTGCACGCGCTCGGCATGGCCGGGCTCGCGTCCGGCGACGCCGGTGCCGTACGGATGATCGCGCTGGCCGAACGGCTGCGGGTGCTGCGCGATTTCCAGCCGACGATGTCGGCGGACCGCGCCCGGAAGGCGGTCGGGGCCGCCGGGGACGCTGCCAGGGCGGCGTACGCCGACGCGGTGTCGGAGTACGCCGCCCTGGAGCGGGACGAGCTGCGGGAGGCAGCCCGCGCTGTCATCGCGGTTACTTCGGGTCGCGGTTGAACAGCGAGGTCGACCAGCGGTAGCCGAGCGCGGTCAGGCCGACGCACCAGGCGATCGCGATCCACCCGTTGTTGCCGATCTCGGTGCCGAGCAGCAGGCCGCGCAGGGTCTCGATGGCCGGCGTGAACGGCTGATACTCGGCGATCGGCTGGAACCAGCCCGGGATCGCGTCGATGGGGACGAAGGCGCTCGAGATGAGCGGGAGGAGGATCAGCGGCGTTGCCATGTTGCTGGCCGCCTCGGGGTTCGGGCTGGCCATGCCCATCCCGACCGCGATCCAGGTGAGCGCCAGGGTGAACAGCGCGATCAGTCCGAACGCCGCCAGCCACTCCAGGGCCGTGGCGTCCGTGGAGCGGAAGCCGATGGCCACGGCGATGGCGCCGACGAGGACCAGACTGGCGAGCACCTGCAGCGCGCTGCCGACGACGTGTCCGATGAGCAGAGAGCCTCGGTAGATCGCCATCGTGCGGAAGCGGGCGATGAGGCCCTCGGTCATGTCCATGGAGACGGACACCGCGGCCCCGATCACGGTGCTGCCGATGGTCATCAGCAGCAGGCCCGGGACGAGATAGGCGATGTAGTCGGAACGGTCCGCGCCGCCGCCTCCGATGCCCGCGCTCATCGCATCGCCGAAGATGTAGACGAAGAGCAGCAGCAGCATGATCGGCGTGAGCAGCAGGTTCAGGGTCATGGACGGGTAGCGCCGGGCGTGCAGGAGGTTGCGGCGCAGCATCGTGTTCGAGTTGCGTACGGCGAGGGAGATCCGGGTCGGGCGGGCGGGAGCCAGGGGGGTGCTCATCGGACAGACTCCTTGGGCTGGTTGGGGACCTTGGCTGTGCCGGTCAGGGCGAAGAACACGTCGTCGAGGTCGGGGGTGTGCACGGTCAGCTCGTCCGCCTCGATGCCGGCCGAGTCCAGCCAGTCGAGGATGGAGCGCAGCTCGCGCTGGCTGCCGTCGCTGGGGATGTGCAGCGCCAGCGCCTCGTCGTCCCTGCCGGCCTCGCGCAGGGCGACGGCGGCGGACTGGTAGGCGGCCGGGTCGGTGAAGCGGAGCCGGACGTGACCGCCCGGGATGAGCTGCTTCAGTTCGGCGGCGCTCCCTTCGGCGGCGATCTTGCCGTCGTTCAGCACCGCGATACGGTCGGCGAGTTCATCGGCCTCCTCCAGGTACTGGGTGGTGAGGAAGACGGTGACGCCGTCGGAGACCAGCTCGCGGATGATGCCCCACATGTTGTGGCGGCTGCGCGGGTCGAGGCCGGTGGTCGGCTCGTCGAGGAAGATGATCCGCGGGTTGCCGACCAGCGTCATGGCGATGTCGAGGCGGCGCTTCATACCGCCGGAGTAGGTGGAGACGGGCTTCTTCGCGGCCTCCACCAGGTCGAAGCGCTCGAGGAGTTCGGCGGCGGTGCGGCGGCCCTCGCTGCGGGAGAGCAGGTGCAGGTCCGCCATGAGCAGCATGTTCTCCTCGCCGGTGATCAGGCCGTCGACGGCGGAGAACTGGCCGGTGACGCCGATCGCGGCCCGCACGGCGTGCGGTTCGGTGGCCAGGTCGTGGCCGCCGACGTGCAGATCGCCGGCGTCGGCGGTGATGAGGGTGGAGAGGATCTTGACGGCGGTGGTCTTGCCCGCGCCGTTCGGACCCAGCAGGGAGAAGACGGTGCCGGCAGGTACCGCCAGGTCGATGCCGTCGAGGACCGTCTTGTCCCCGTAGGCCTTGCGCAGCCCCTTTGCCGCGATGGCGAGTGAGTGCGATGTCGTTGTCGTCATGCCGCAGAGGTTGCGGCAGGGCGCATTCAGCGCGGTTTCAGGATGCTTTCAGCACCCCGAAACCGGGCTGCACGCCGGCCCTCCGCGAGGAGTTCACGGAGCCCGTGCACGGACACGGCCTCAGCGGGGCGCGCCGTCCCACAGGTCGGCGCGGTGGCCGCCGACCAGGGCGGCGATCCGGGCGAGGACTTCCTCCACGGGCAGCGGATCGAGCCGACGGCCGTCGCGCAGGCGCACCGCGACCAGATCACCGGCGGCCTCCTTGGCGCCGATCACCGCCTGGTACGGCACGAGGCGGGACTCCCGGACACGGGCGCCCAGGCTTCCGCGTTCCGGTCCGGCGATCTCGGCCCGCAGTCCGCGGCGGGCGCAACCCGCGGCGAGCGCGACGGCGTTCGGCAGCTCGGCGGCGGAGACGGGAAGGATCACCACCTGGGTCGGCGCGAGCCAGGCCGGAAAGGCGCCACCGTGCTCCTCGATGAGATGCGCGACGGCTCGCTCGACACTGCCGATGACGCTGCGGTGGACCATTACGGGCCGGTGTTTCGCGCCGTCCGCACCGATGTAGTGCAGGCCGAACCGCTCCGGCTGGTGGAAGTCGACCTGGACGGTGGACAGGGTGAACTCCCGGCCCGCGCCGTCGACGACCTGGACATCGATCTTCGGCCCGTAGAACGCTGCCTCGCCCTCGGCAGCCTCGTACGGCAGACCCGATCGGTCCAGCACCTCGGTGAGGAGGGCGGTGGACCGCTGCCACAACTCCAGGGCGGTGACGTACTTTCCGCCGGGGCCGCGTAGGGACAGCCGGTAGCGTGCCGGGCTGATACCGAGCGCCTCGTAGGCCCGGCGGATCATCTCCAGGGCGGCCTGTGCCTCCTCCGCCACCTGGTCCAGGGTGCAGAAGATGTGCGCGTCGTTGAGCTGGATGGCCCGTACGCGGGTCAGCCCGCCGAGTACGCCGGACAGTTCGGAACGGTACATGCCACCCAACTCGGCAATGCGCAGGGGCAGTTCGCGGTAGCTGTGCGAGCGCGAGCGATAGATGACCGCGTGGTGGGGACACAGGCTGGGCCGCAGCACGACCTGCTCCCCGCCCAGCTCCATCGGCGGGAACATGTCGTCGCTGTAGTGCGACCAGTGCCCCGAGATCTCGTACAGCTCTCGCTTGCCGAGCACCGGCGAGTACACATGCCGATAGCCCGCCGCTCGCTCGGCGGTACGGATGTACTCCTCCAGCACGTGCCGTACGACCGCGCCGTCGGGCAACCAGTACGGCAGCCCCGCCCCGATCAGCGGGTCGGTGTCGAACAGGCCGAGCTCACGGCCGAGTTTGCGGTGATCGTTCATGGCGGTCTCCTCGCGGACGGCTCCGAGCGAGTGACCGCACAAGCCGAAGCCCCGGGGCACTCGCCCCGGGGCTTCGGACTCAGACATCGGTCAGCGCGCCGGGACACTCTCCGGCGTCGTCGTCATGTGGGCGCGCTTCATGAGGGGGACGGTAGCAAGGGAGCAAGCCTCCCCGCCCCGGCTTTTTCGCTGTGGCTGGGCCGGGGGCACGCCCCGTCAGGGATGACGTCCTAAGATCGCCGCATGTCCGAAGCACCGACCACCCACTCCCCCCAACTCGGGGACGAAGTCCGGGATTTATTCCGAGTCCCGCCCGAGCGCGCGGTGTTCGAGCCCCTCACGCACAACCCGAAGAACGGCGTCACCGCAGGAGTATGGCGCGTAACCGTCGCTGAGCGGTCGGCCGTGCTGAAGGTCCTGACCCGGGGCAAGCAAACCACCGAGATCTGGGCGGCCTCGGAGGACCCGCGGCACTGGAACTTCTGGCGGCGTGAGGCGTACGTGTACGAGGAGGGCGTTGCCCGGGCCTGGGAGCCGTGGGGCATCACGGCGCCCAAGCTGCTCGCCTCCGTCGAACGCCCCGACGGCGACGTGGCGTTGTGGCTGGAGGACGTGCGCGGCGAACCGGCCACTGGCTGGTCCACAGCCGCGCACGCCGGACATGCCCGACGCCTGGGCGCGGCCCACGGCAGGGCACTTGCGGAGCAGACCGAACCTCTCGACCACCCTTGGCTCAGCCGCCGCTTCCTGCGCGACTACACCGCCGCCCAGACGACTGGTCGGGACCTGCTCGACGACGACACCGCCTGGCAACAGCCGCTCGTACACGACCACTTCCCCGAAGGCCTCCGCGAGGAGATGGTGCGGCTGCACCATGAACGCGAATGGATCTTGCGGATCATGGAGTCATTGCCCCGCGTCTTCAGCCACCTTGACCAGTGGCCGGCCAACCTCACCGCACCGCACAGCGGCCAAAGCGTGCTGTTCGACTGGGCGTTCGCGGGCGACGGCGCCCTCGGCGAGGACATCGGCAACTACATCCCCGACACGATCCTCGATGGGTTCCTGCCCGCCGCCCGGCTGCCCGAGCTGGCGACCGCCGTGTACGAGGGTTACGTACGAGGCTTGCGTGACAGCGGCTGGCAGGGCGACGAACGGCTCGTCCGGCTCGGTGTGTGCGCCTCCTCGGTGAAGTACGACTGGCTCACCGCACTGATGCTGTCCCGCGCGGGCGACGCCCAGCAGCTCGACTACGGCGGCAGCCGCACCGTAGAAGCCGAGCACCGCTACCGCGAACGCGGCGTGGTGCTGGCCTTCCTGGCGGACTGGGCCCGGGAGGCGCGCGGGCTGGCGACCGAACTCGGCTTCCCGCACTGAACTGGACCACTGAACCTGACCACTGAACCGGACCACTGAGTCCAGAAGCCTCCCCAGCCCCACCTGTTCGACATTTCGAAAGTTTCGGCTCGCGGGAATTCCGTAGAACCCCGCCCCCTTCCCCGTACACTTCCCGCGGCCGTAATGTAGGAAGCGCTTTCTAACCGGTCGACGCCCTCCCGCGTGCCAGACCGTGGTGATTCGAAACTTTCGCCGGCCCTCGGGACGGGGCGGAGAGGTGGGGCTTCCATGGTGCGTACCGGCAGCGAGGCCGGCCCGACGCTGGCGGTCGTCGCCCGTGAGGCCGGAGTTTCCGTGCCGACGGCGTCGAAGGTGGTCAACGGCCGGGAGGACGTGGCGCCGGAGACCCGCCGACGGGTCACCGAGGCGCTCGACCGGCTGGGCTACGTACGCAGACCGCGGTTCGATGCCGCGAAGTCTCCGGGTCTGGTCGATCTGGTCGTGCACTCGCTGGACTCCTCCTGGTCGGGCGCGGTGCTGCACGGCGTGGAGGAGGCCGCGCACGACGCGGGCCTGGAGGTGGTCGTCTCGGCCGGCCTGACCCGCACACGCGGCGGCCGCCCCGAACGGGGCTGGCTGGACAAGCTCTCCACGCGCGGCTCCGCCGGTGTGCTGTTCAACCTGGCGGAGCTCACCCAGTCCCAGTACGCCTGGCTGGACCAGCACCGCATCCCGTTCGTCCTGATCGACCCGGTGATCGATCCGCCGCCCGGCGTGGTCTCGGTCGGCGCCGCCAACTGGCAGGGCGGCGTCACGGCCACCGAGCATCTGCTCGCCCTCGGTCACGAACGGATCGCCGTCATCGCCGGCCACCGCCGCAAGATGTGCAGCAGCGCCCGCGTCGCCGGTTACCGCTCGGCGCTCGCGGCGGCCGGCATCCTGCACCGGCCCGAGTACCTCCGTTACGGCGGCTTCAACGAGGTCGGCGCCCACCACCGCATGCTGGAACTCCTCGACCTGCCCGAACCGCCCACGGCCGTCTTCGTCTGCTCGGACAAGATGGCCCTCGGCTGCTACCGGGCCCTGGCCGAACGGAAGTTGACCGTCCCCGACGACATGAGCATCGTCGGCTTCGACGACCTGCCCGAGGCCCACTGGTCCACACCCTCGCTGACCACGATCCGCCAGCCCCTGTCGGAGATGGCCGGGACCGCGCTGCGCCTGCTGGTCCGCATCATGGCGGGCGAACGGCCGGAGGGCACACGGACGGAGCTGTCCACCCGGCTGGTGGTGCGGGAGAGTACGGGGCCGGCGCCGGGGGCCGCGTAAGGCCCGCAAGGCCTACGGCTGAAGTCGCGCCGCCCACGTGATGCCGCCGAGGAGATGCGCCCGGAAGTCCGGGTTCTCGTACGCCTCCGCTGCGTGCCCGAGCCCGGTGTAGAACACCCGCCCCGCTCCCTGCTCCCGGCACCACACCAGCGGATGGTCGTCACCCATCCCGCCTCCGTTGTACGAGGATTCGTCGGCCGAGGCGAGGACCCGTACCGAACCGCGCGGACTGGCCCGGAAGTCGTACCACTCGTCCGTGAACTCCCAGGCGCTGGGCAGGTGTCGGGTCGCCGGATGCTCCCGGTCCTCGACGAGGAGCTTGCCCGGCTGGTAGTCGGGGTGGCGGGCGAAGCGGGCGCCGAGCAGCTCCCCGTAGTACGGCCAGTCGTACTCGGTGCAGGCCGCCGCATGCACCCCGACGAAGCCGCCGCCCGCCTCGACGTACGCGGCGAGGTGCTCGCGTCCCGCGGGCGTCAGCACGTCACCGCTGGTGGAGAGGAAGACGACAGCCGCGTACGGACCGACGGGCGCGTCGAAGAACTCGGGGTCCTCCGTGGCGTAAGCGGTGAAGCCGTGCGCGGCGCCGAGGGAGCGTACGGCCGCGATGCCGTCCGGGATCGAGTCGTGACGGTAGTCGGTGGTGCGGGTGCAGACGAGAACGCGGGGGTCGGGGTGCGCTGCTGTCATGGCGTCCGACTCCGTTCAGTCTTCGGTCATGGGCCAGGTCTTCCAGACCAGATCGAGGCGGCGGTACGCGTCGTCGAACCAGGCATCGACCAGTGGGACGGTGACCGCAACGGTCGTCAGGGACATCGAGTGGTCCTTGATCGTGACCTGGCACCGGTCATCGTCGTCGTCGAGTTCGATGTACAGCCACGGGATGCGTTGCCCCTCACACCAGGCGATGTCCTGTCCCGCGTCGAGCGAGTCCAGGGCATGCTGCCACTGCCGCAGGTCCTCGGGCGAAAGCCAGGTCTTGAGGCTCCCACGGACGAAGGGCGTATCGACCAGGAACTCCCCGGCCAGGGAACAGGCCCCGGCCTCGGCCTCGGATTCGGATTCGGACTCGGTGGGACGCTTCCGCTCCACCTCCCCCGCGATCCGCAGAATGACACTGTTGCCCTCCCCCTCCAGGCGGATCAGGTCGATCGGATCCTCAGCCATGACTACCCCTCCGGACTCGCGCATGGTGCCGAACACCAACGATCGCAGGCCCATGACCAGGAGCCGTGAACAGGCGTCAGCGTTCAGTGACTGCGCTGCGGGAGGCCAGCTCGGCCTTGCCCGTTGCGACGACGAGGGCACCAACAGACCGGGGGCCGTCGGAACCCGTAGCGAATGCCGCACACCCGGCCGGATGCCGGCTCCCGCCTATCCGATCGAGGCGTCGACGGCAGGCGAAGGCACGGCGCACGGGCGCAGGACCATGAGCGAGTCTTCCAATGCCGCCAGCATGGCAAAGGGAACGCCCGCGCCCGGAACAGACGCGCCCGCTTTCGCCGCATACGGGCCTTTCTTCCCGTGTACAGGCGGGTGGCGGGCTGGGCAAGGTGTCGGGCCCGGACGTGTCCGATTCCTACAAGACCACGCTTCAACTGCGTGCTTACCGTGGCCCCATGACTCCACGATTCGATGCGATCGGCATGGTGGCCTCCGACATGGCCGCCTCAGTCACCTTCTACCGCCGCCTCGGATTGGCCTTCCCCGAGGGCTCCGAGAAGCAGCCGCACGCCGAGGCCCAACTGCCGGGCGGGCTGCGCCTGATGCTCGACAGCGAGGAGGGCATCCGCGAGTTCGCGCCGGAGTGGCAGCCGCCGAGCGGGGGCGGGCGTATCTCGCTGGCGTTGCTGTGCGACAGCCCGGCCGAGGTCGACTCCGTGTACGAGGAGATGGTCGGCGCCGGATACGACAGCGGGCTCAAGCCGTGGGACGCCGACTGGGGGCAGCGGTACGCGAGCCTGCTCGACCCGGACGGTAATGACGTCGGGCTGTTCGCGCCGCTACACGGTGCGACCCAGTAGCTCACCCAACGGCATGCCTGCCAACTCCCGTACATCCCGGGCCAGATGGGCCTGGTCGGCGAACCCGGTCCGTGCCGCCGTGTCCGCGAAGGGCACCCCGGCGCGGGCCAGGGCGAGGGCGCGCTGCAGCCGTAGTACGCGGGCGAGGGTCTTGGGGCCGTAGCCGAAGGCGGCCAGTGAACGACGGTGCAACTGGCGAGTGCCGACGCCGAGTTCGTCGGCGGTGGCGGCGACTGGGCGGCCCGCGTGGAGGGCGGCCACCACCCGTCTCAGCAGCGGGTCGGGGGGTGCGGCGCCGGACGCCCACCGCAGCGCCACCTCTTCGAGGCCGCTCGCCGGGTCGTCGGCCGCGTTCACGTGCGCGGTGAGGCGCCGTACCTCGGAGCGGGGCCGGAGGTCGGCCAACTCCACGCGCTGGTCGCGCAGTTCATGCGCGGGCACCCCGAGGAGTGTGGGCGCGGTGCCGGGATAGAAGCGGACGCCCGCCCAGGAACTCGGCGCGCCTTCGGTGACGTACGCGTGTGTGTCGGGCCCGGCGACCAGCAGCCGTCCCTCGTTCCACAGCAGGTCCATGCAGCCGTCGGGCAGGACGCGTCCGGCACCGGTGCCGGACGGGGTGTTCGTCCAGACGACGGCGCCCGTCAGCCGGGAGGGCCGCTCCGCGTACACGTACGCCAGGCTACGCGTTTCGGGTCCGGTGCTCCTGCGGGCTGACCCCGTACACCCGCTTGAAGGCGCTGGACAGGGCGAACGCGCTGCCGTAGCCGACCTGGCGGGCGATCGCGCCGATGGTGTCGTCGGAGTCGCGCAGCCGGTCCGCGGCGAGGGCGAGGCGCCAGCCGGTCAGATACGTCATCGGGGGCTCGCCCACGAGTTCGCTGAAGCGGCGGGCGAGCGCGGCCCGGGAGACGCCCGCCTTCATGGCGAGCGAGGCAACCGTCCAGGGGTGCGCCGGGTCGTCCTGGAGGAGCCTGAGCACCCGGCCCACGACGGGGTCCGCGAGAGCCTGGTACCAGGCGGGCGCCTCGGCTTCCGGGCGGGAGAACCAGACCCGTAGCGCGGCGATGACCAGCAGGTCGAGCAGCCGGTCCAGGACGACCTCCTGGCCGGGCTCGTCGCGCACGATCTCCTCGGTGAGCAGCGGGGTGAGCGGGCAGGCCCATTCGTCGGAGGTCAGGCTGAGCAGGGGTGGCAGGGCGTCGAGCAGCCGGCCGTTGATCTCGCCGTGCATCGTGTACGTCCCGATGAGCATCACCATGGAGCCGTCGAGCCTGGCTCCCCAGGTGCGCACCCCCAGGTCCATCGTGCCCTTCATGGACCGCCCGTCCGGGTAGAAGCACTCGGCGCCCGGCAGGATCACCGCCTGCGGCGGGGTGGAAGGGTCGTCGGCGCAGGTGTACGGGTCGGGGCCGCGCGCGATGGCGAGGTCGCCGGCCCGCAGATGCAGGCGCTCCCCCTTGTCCGGGGTGATCCAGGCGTCGCCACGGACCAGCAGCATCACGGTGAGCGGGGCGCGGTCCTCGACGCGGATGCACCACGGTGGATCGAAACACGCTCGGATCATGAAGGCGCCACGTGCGCGTGGGCCCTCCAGCAGGCCTGCAAGGGCGTCCATAGGGCCAGATTAGACGCGCTCTTATGGGAACGAGAGTTTCAGCGATGTTCCCTTTCCGAGCAGGGCAGTTCACTGAATCTCATGACAGAGAACACGCGGAACGAGACGGTGTTGGTGACGGGAGCGTCGGGAAAGACGGGGCGTCAGGTGGCGGATGCGGCGAAGGCCGCCGGGTTCGGCGTACGGGCCGCTTCGCGCGGTGGTGAGGTGCGCTTCGACTGGTACGACTCCTCGACGTGGGACGCGGCGCTGCGCGGTGCGGACGCGGCGTATCTGGCGTACTCGCCGGACGTGGGTGCGCCGGGCGCGGACGAGAGCATCGCCGGGTTCGCGCGACGGGCGCAGGAGCTCGGCGTACGCCGCCTGGTGCTGCTGTCGGCGATCGGTGAGCGGCAGGCGGAGCCGGCCGAGCGGGCTCTGCGTGAGTCGGGTGCGCTGTGGACCATCGTGCGGGCGAACTGGTTCATGCAGAACTTCAGCGAGGGTCTGCTGCTGGAGGGCGTACGGAGTGGCGAATTCGTGTTTCCGGCGGGCGAGGGGCGGCAGCCGTTCGTAGACACGCGGGACATCGCGGACGTGGTCGTGATGGCGCTCACGGACTCCTCGTACGCGGGGCAGGTCCTGGAGGTCACGGGGGCGCGGCTGCTGTCCTTCCGCGAGGCCATGGCGGAGATCTCCACCGCGGCGGGCCGGGAGATCCGGTATGTGCCGGTGTCGGTGAAGGAGTACGGCGCGATCCTGGCCGGGTTCGGTCTGTCGCCCGAGGAGGTCGCGTTCACGGAGGAGGTCTTCGAGGAGCTGCTCGACGGCAGCGACGGCGAGGTCGCCGGCGATGTCCAGCAGGTCCTGGGCCGCGCCCCGCGCGACTTCACGGACTTCGCGCGGGAGCACGCGGCGCAGGGGGTGTGGAAGGTCTAGTCCGGCGGTCAGGTCATTCTTGCGCGGGCGGCTCGTCGCCGTTCTTGGGCGAGTTCTTCGCGGTCGTCCGCAGCCGTGACGTCACGTCCTCCGGGGGAAGGAAGCGGGACCAGCGCTCCGGGAACTCGGAGGGCATGTCCGGGTCGTCGGGGTCGGCGGCGGCGCGGGCTGCCGCCGCGCGGGCCACGAGGTCGGCGGCCTGCGCGGCGCGCAGCTGCTCGTTGACGGCGCGTGCGGCGGCCGTGGCGGCGGCCGGCCAGACCCGGTCGATGGCCGCGTTGACGGCCGCTCCGACGAGTACGGCGAAGGCGGAGACGCCGATCCACAGCAGTACGGCGACGGGGGCGGCCAAGGATCCGTAGATCGTGGGCCCTTCGACGGTGTTGGTCAGGTAGATCCGTAGCAGGAAGCTGCCGAGGACCCACATGCCGAGCGCGACCAGGGCGCCGGGCACGTCTTCGATCCAGGGGGAGCGCACCGGCACGGACACGTGGTAGAGCGTCGTCAGGAAGATGATGGACAGGACTATGACGACGGGCCAGTACAGGATCTGTACGACGGTCGTCGACCACGACACGAGGTTCACCACGGCGTCCGGGCCCGCGACCATCAGCGGCAGCGCCACAGAACCGATCAGCAGCGCCACGAGGAACAGCAGGAACGCCATCAGCCGGGTCTTGACGATGCCGCGGACCCCGTCGAGGCCGTACATGACGGTGATGGTGTCGATGAAGACGTTCACGGCGCGTGAGCCCGACCAGAGGGCGAAGAGGAAGCCGAGGGAGATGACGTCGGGTCTGCCGCCCTTCATCACGTCGTGGAGGATCGGCTGGGCGATCTCCGAGACGCCCTTGTCCGTGAGGATCGTGCGCGAGGCCTCCAGCAGGTTGGTCTCCACGCTGGCGATGGTGTCGGCGCCGGTCCAGGAGTCCACGTAGCCGAGCAGCCCCAGCATGCTCAGCAGCAGCGGCGGCACGGACAGCAGCGTGAAGAACGCGGCCTCCGCGGCGAGGCCCAGGATCCGGTACTCGATGCAGGAGTTGACGGTGTCCTTGACCAGCAGCCAGGCGGTCCTCCGCTTGGAGACATTCCGGTAGAGAGCACGTGCCCGGTGAAGCCTGCCGGGTGGGCTCTCTGGTGTTTCACTTGCTGGCTGCACGCTCCTAACCGTAGCGGTCGCGACGTGCGTTCTTCACCCTCCGCACTCGTAGGTGACGGCCGCCCTACCCAGGGGTAGTTTTCCTCACATGGCAATCGGCACCCACACAGTGACCAACCAGGTTCCGCCCCTTGTCGGCTATGACGTCTTCGGCGCCGACCGGGTGCTGACGGAAGCGGTCGAGCGGCATCTCGATCCCGGGCTGCTCGACGAGGCGCGCGACGAGCTGTCGCGGCTGGGCCGCACCGCCGGTTCCGTGCAGGCCCAGGAGTGGGGGGTGCTGGCCAACGAGAATCCGCCGAGGCTGCGTACGCATGACCGTTACGGCCACCGGATCGACGAGGTCGACTTCCATCCGTCCTGGCACCGGCTGCTGGGCAAGGGCGTCTCGGCGGGCCTGACGGCGGCGTGGTCGCGGCCGGGCGGGCATCTGCGGCGGGCGGCCGGGTTCCTGATCTGGACGCAGGTCGAGGCGGGCAACGGCTGCCCGCTGTCGATGACGCACGCGGCGGTGCCCGCACTGCGCACGGACCCGGAGCTCGCGGCCGAGTGGGAGCCACTGCTCACCTCCACCGTCTACGACCAAGGGCTGCGGCGCGCCTCTCAGAAGGCGGGCGTCCTCTTCGGCATGGGCATGACGGAGAAGCAGGGCGGCAGCGACGTACGGGCGAACACGACGGTGGCGCGTCCCCTCGCCGAGGACGGGACGTACGAGCTGACGGGCCACAAATGGTTCTGCTCGGCGCCGATGTCGGACGGCTTTCTGGTGCTGGCGCAGGCGCCCGGCGGGCTCACGTGCTTCCTGGTGCCGCGGGTGCTGGAGGACGGTACGCGCAATGTGTTCCTGATCCAGCGGCTGAAGGACAAGCTGGGCAACCGGTCGAACGCGTCGAGCGAGATCGAGTTCGACGGGACCTGGGCGCGCAGGGTCGGGGACGAGGGGCGCGGGGTGCGCACGATCATCGAGATGGTCGCGGTGACCCGGCTGGACTGCGCGCTCGGTGCCGCCTCGCTGATGCGGCAGGCGGTCGCGCAGGCCGTACACCACTGCACCTACCGTGAGGCCTTCGGCGGCAGGCTGATCGACAAGCCGCTGATGCGCAACGTACTGGCCGATCTCGCGCTGGAGTCCGAGGCGGCGACGACGCTGTCGCTGCGGCTGGCCGCCGCGTACGACGACGGGAGTGAGCAGGAGCGGGCGTTCCTGCGGATCGCCGTGCCGGCCGCGAAGTACTGGGTGACCAAGCGCTGCACACCGCTCGTCGTCGAGGCGTCGGAGTGCCTGGGCGGCAACGGGTACGTGGAGGAGTCCGGGATGCCGCGGCTGCTGCGCGAGTCGCCGCTCAACTCCATCTGGGAGGGCGCGGGCAACGTCCAGGCGCTGGACATCCTGCGGGCCATGCAGCGCGAGCCACACGCCCTGAACGCCTACCTGGAGGAGATCGGCCGGGCCCGTGGCGCCGACCACCGGCTGGACGGGGCGATCAAGAACCTGCTGGCCGAACTCGCCGACCTGGACGGCATCGAGGGCCGCGCCCGGCGCCTGGCCGAGCGGATCGCGCTGGTACTCCAGGGCGCGCTGCTCGTCCAGTACGCCCCTCCGGAGGTCGCCGACGCGTTCTGCGCGTCGCGTCTCGGCGGGGACTGGGGGGCGGCGTTCGGGACGCTGCCGCACAGCCTGGACCTGGCCTCGGTGGTGGAGCGGGCGCGGCCCGTCGCGTAGTCGGGGCGTAGGCAGGCGTACGACACAAGGGGGGCGCGGTGTCGAACCGGCGCCTCCCTCTCGTACCACCTATTCCGGCGTATTCGCCCAGGCCCGGCGACACCTGACGTACCATCGCTCCCACGGCCCCCCACACTGTCGCGCCCGTGTTCAACGCACTGATCGGGAAGGGCAGTTGGCCGACGACGCGGGAGGAACCATGGCGTATCGAGGCAAGCACCGCCGCCGGAAGAAGGGGCGCGCGCTGCGCGCGAGCCTGGCCGGGACCGCTCTCGCCCTCACCGTCGCCGCGGGCTTCATCAGCACGTCACAGGCCGCGAGCAGCGACAACCCGGGCGCCCTCACCGCGATCGGCTCCTCGTCCGAGACCGACAAGCTCGAGCTGCACGAGAACCTCGTCGGCCAGGACACCCTCGACACCCTCGAGAGCGGGATGGGCGGGAACGTCGGCGTGGACGGCGTCCTGAAGAACGCCAACCACACGATGCGCAACAGGGCGGACTGCGGCGCCTCGGAGGAGTCCGCGCTGCCCGTCGAGCCGGCCGCCACACGCGCGTACTGCTGGGCGGACAGCGATGCGCGGACCCAGAAGTGGCAGCCCCAGTCGGTGACCACCTCCGGGGACTCCGACGAGGACGGCAGGTGGGGTTCCAACCGTGTGATCCTCTCCGGCTGGACGCACGACGGTCAGGGGGCGGGCGCGCAGGAGGAGGACCGGGGCCTCGCCCGGGTCGCCTTCATCGACGCGAACGACCCGGAGAACCTGAAGTACCGCTGGGTCCTGCTGGTGGCCCCGCTGGACGACGGCAAGAACTTCGAGGCCGTCCGCTCCCGTATCGGCGGCATGGTCTGGTACCAGGACAAGCTGATCGTCACCGCCCGGAACGGCGCCGCAGGCAACGACGCCCTGTTCGTCTTCGACATGGACCGCATCCTGCGCGCCGACGTCATCAGCGGCGCCGTCGGCAAGGTGAAGGACGGCTGGTCGGCGCACGGCTACCGGTATGTGATGCCGGCCATGGGCTCGTACAGCCTCACCGGCGGCGCCTGCGACGCCACCACGAACGACCGCGTCCCCTGCTTCGCCTCGGTCTCCCTGGATCGCACCTCCGCGCCGGACAGCCTGGTCGCCAACGAGTGGTTCCGCCCGGACAGCGGCGAGCCGGGCCGCGTATGGCGTTACGACTACAGCACCGCGGGCGACCGCACGGGCCTGCTCGCCACCGACACCCGCGGACGCGTCCACGCCGACGAGGCGTACGAGACCGATGCCGTCGGCCTGCAGGGGGTCCTCTCGCACCGGCCGAACGGCGCGAGCGAGCCGAACTGGTACGCCGGGCACGCACCGGACGCGCGCGGCGAGCACGGCACGCTCTGGCGGCAGAACAAGAGCGCCGCCAAGGCCGCGAAGTGCGGGGCGGACGAGTCGTACGCCTGCTGGGGACGGGACACGGAGTCGCTGTCGTACTGGCAGGAGACCGGCGAGCTGTGGACGCTGACCGGGCGGGCGGCGACCGCGTCGGGCCGGGCGAACGAGCTTCCGGAGCGGGTTGCGGACCGCGCCACCGCGTGGCAGCCGGGCACCGTGTCCGAACGCGTGTTGTACGCGGTTCCGCTGTCCTCGGTGGACCGCTCGTTGGAGTGAGCCGTTTTTTTGAAGCCGGGCTCGCCTTCGTGGTATCGCTGACCCGCATGAGCATCCCTGTCACCACATGGTCGCTGGAGCAGACCTCTCCGGCCGACCTGCTGCCCGCCGCCGAGCCGGCCGGCGACATCCGGATCGTCCGCTCCGAGGTGCCTTCGCCGGAGTTCAGCCGCTTCCTGTACACCTCGGTCGGCGGCGACATCCACTGGACCGACCGGCTGGGCTGGACGTACGCCCAGTGGCAGGAGGACCTGGAGCGGCCGGGGGTCGAGACCTGGGTCGCGTACGAGCGCGGGACGCCCGCGGGATACGTACAACTTCAGGGGCAGGCGGAAGGCGTCGTGGAGATCGTCCACTTCGGGCTGATCCCGGCGTTCCGGGGCCGGCGGATCGGCGGGCACCTCCTGTCGTACGGGGTCGCGCGGGCCTGGGACCTGGCCGAGCGCTGGCCGGGCAGGCCTCCGACGAAGCGGGTCTGGCTGCATACATGCAGCAAGGACGGGGAGCATGCGATGGACAATTACCTCCGGCGCGGCTTCAGGCTCTTCGACACCAAGGTGGCCGAGGAGCCGGACATCGCCTCCGCCGGTCCCTGGCCCGGGGCGTCGGCCGTCTGACCTGGTCGGACCGGGAAACACAAGCCTCGTGTCAGAGCTTGTGACCAACAACACCCTTGTCTCACGATACGGGACAAGGGTGTCCGCATCGCGGACGAAGCTGGACTCTGTCCAGATCGCCATGACACGCTTCCGTCATGTCTGGAACTGGAATTGCCTTGGTGAGTCGGCGCCACGTCGACCTCGGCCGCATGTCCAGCGCCATCTGTCCGGCGAGCTGAGCAGCTGCATCCGACAGGGCCTTCCGGTCCCGGGCAGCATCGCCGCCGCACCTCTCCCCCTTGCCTCGCCTTGCGCAATGACGCGCGCGTATGCCCACATGCGCCCCCATGCGCAGGTTCCGAGTCGCTTTCCCGCCTGTCCCGAAGGACGTAACCATGGCCGCCACCCCACAGAAGCCTGCTGCCGCCGCGCCCCGCCGCAAGGTGAGCCGTCACCGTGGCGAGGGCCAGTGGGCCGTGGGTCACTTCACCCCGCTCAACGGCAACGAACAGTTCAAGAAGGACGACGACGGTCTCAATGTGCGGACACGCATTGAGACGATCTACTCCAAGCGGGGCTTCGACTCGATCGACCCCAACGACCTGCGTGGCCGGATGCGCTGGTGGGGCCTCTACACCCAGCGCAAGCCCGGGATCGACGGCGGCAAGACCGCGATCCTGGAGCCCGAGGAGCTGGACGACGAGTACTTCATGCTGCGGGTGCGGATCGACGGCGGTCGGCTCACCACCGAGCAGCTGCGGGTGATCGGCGAGATCTCGCAGGAGTTCGCGCGCGGCACCGCCGACCTCACGGACCGGCAGAACGTCCAGTACCACTGGATCCGTATCGAAGACGTCCCGGAGATCTGGGAACGCCTGGAAGCCATCGGGCTGTCTACGACCGAGGCCTGCGGTGACACGCCCCGCGTGATCCTCGGCTCGCCGGTCGCCGGGATCGCCGAGGACGAGATCATCGACGGCACCTCCGCCATCGACGAGATCCACCGCCGGATCATCGGCAACAAGGACTTCTCGAACCTGCCCCGCAAGTTCAAGTCCGCGATCTCCGGCTCCCCGCTCCTCGACGTGGCGCACGAGATCAACGACGTCGCCTTCGTCGGTGTGAACCACCCGGAGCACGGCCCCGGCTTCGACCTCTGGGTCGGCGGCGGCCTGTCCACCAACCCCAAGATCGGCCAGCGGCTTGGCACTTGGGTGCCGCTGGACGAGGTCGCGGATGTGTACGAGGGCGTCATCTCGATCTTCCGCGACTACGGCTACCGGCGCCTTCGGACCCGCGCCCGCCTGAAGTTCCTGGTCGCCGACTGGGGCGTGGAGAAGTTCCGTCAGGTGCTCGAGGACGAGTACCTGAAGCGGAAGCTGATCGACGGTCCGGCGCCCGACCAGCCCGTGGAGCGCTGGCGCGACCACGTCGGGGTGCACCGGCAGAAGGACGGCCGCTTCTACGTCGGTTTCGCACCGCGCGTGGGCCGGGTGGACGGCACGACCCTCACGAAGATCTCCGAACTGGCCGAGGCACACGGCTCGGGCCGGCTGCGTACGACCGTCGAGCAGAAGATGATCGTGCTCGATGTGGAGGAGTCGAAGGTCGCCTCGCTCGTCGAGGGCCTGGAGGCGCTCGACCTCACCACCAAGCCGTCGCCGTTCCGGCGCGGCACGATGGCCTGTACCGGCATCGAGTACTGCAAGCTGGCGATCGTCGAGACCAAGGCGCGCGGGGCCTCGCTGATCGATGAACTCGAGCGCCGCATCCCCGAGTTCGACGAGCCGATCACCATCAACATCAACGGCTGCCCGAACGCCTGCGCCCGTATCCAGGTCGCGGACATCGGTCTCAAGGGCCAGCTGGTCCTGGACGACGAGGGCAACCAGGTCGAGGGCTTCCAGGTTCACCTCGGCGGCGCGCTCGGTCTGGAGGCCGGCTTCGGCCGCAAGGTCCGTGGCCTGAAGGTCACTTCGGAGGAGCTGCCGGACTACGTCGAGCGGGTCCTCAAGCGCTTCGAGGCGGAGCGCGAGGAGGGCGAGAGGTTCGCCACATGGGCGGCTCGCGCTTCTGAGGAGTCGCTGTCATGAGCCTCCTCGTGGTCGTGGCCATGAGCGCACTCCTGTGCGCAGGCGCGGGCGCCGTGATCGGCGCTCTCGTGGGCCGCGTACGCATGGATGCGGACGGAGGGCAGCAGCGGTGAGCGAACGAGCCGCGCCCTTCTACTGCCCCTACTGCGGCGACGAGGACCTGCGTCCGAGCGAGCAGGGGCATGGCGCCTGGGAATGCGGAGCGTGCAATCGAGCCTTCCAGTTGAAGTTCCTCGGGCTGCTGTCCCGGGGGCTTCAGCGCACTGACGGTGGAGGGGAAGAGATATGACGACGATTCAGGCAGAGCCTGATGTCGAGACGGATCCGGATGCGGAACTGAAGGCGCTCGCCGAGCAGGCGGGCCGTGACCTCGAGGACGCCTCCGCGCTCGAGATCCTTCAGTGGGCCGCGAAGACCTTCGGCAAGAAGTTCTGCGTGACCTCCTCCATGGAGGACGCGGTCGTCGCCCATCTCGCCGCCCGCGCCATGCCCGGCGTGGACGTCGTGTTCCTCGACACCGGCTACCACTTCCCCGAGACCATCGGCACCCGCGACGCGGTCGAGGCCGTGATGGACGTCAACGTCATCACGCTCACCCCGCGGCAGACCGTGGCCGAGCAGGACGCCGAGTACGGGCCGAAGCTGCACGACCGCAACCCCGACCTGTGCTGCGCCATGCGCAAGATCAAGCCCCTGGAAGAGGGGCTGACGAAGTACACCGCATGGGCCACGGGCCTGCGCCGCGACGAGTCCCCGACCCGGGCCAGCACTCCGGTCGTCGGCTGGGACGAGAAGCGCCGCAAGGTCAAGATCTCGCCGATCGCCCGCTGGACGCAGGACGACGTGGACGCGTACGTCACCGAGCACGGCGTCCTCACCAACCCGCTGCTCATGGACGGTTACCCCTCCGTGGGCTGCGCCCCCTGCACCCGCCGCGTACTCGAGGGCGAGGACGCGCGCGCCGGCCGCTGGGCGGGCCGCGCCAAGACCGAGTGCGGGCTGCACGACTGACCATGGCAGTGCCTTCGACGATTTCGACGACTCCGAGGAACCAGGAGAACCAAGTGACCGGAGCCACGATCTGGCTCACGGGTCTGCCGAGCGCCGGCAAGACCACGATCGCGTACGAGCTGGCCGACCGGCTGCGTGCGGAGGGCCACCGCGTCGAGGTGCTCGACGGTGACGAGATCCGTACGTTCCTGACAGCGGGCCTCGGCTTCAGCCGCGAGGACCGGCACACCAACGTGCAGCGCATCGGCTACCTCGCCGACCTGTTGTCCCGTAACGGCGTCAAGACGCTCGTTCCGGTGATCGCGCCGTACGCGGACAGCCGTGAGGCGGTGCGCAAGCGCCACATGGCCGGCGGCACCGCGTACGTCGAGGTGCATGTCGCGACGCCGGTCGAGGTGTGCTCCGAGCGCGATGTGAAAGGGCTGTACGCCAAGCAGGCGGCGGGCGAGATCTCCGGGCTCACCGGGGTCGACGACCCGTACGAGGAGCCCGAGTCACCCGACCTGCGCATCGAGTCGCACAACCAGACCGTGCAGGAGTCCGCGGCCACGGTCCACGCGCTGCTCACCGAAAGGGGTCTCGCATGACGACCGTCGCCACTGTTCCTGAGGAGACGGACAGCCCGTACGCGCTCTCTCACCTGGATGCCCTGGAGTCGGAGGGTGTGCACATCTTCCGTGAGGTGGCGGGCGAGTTCGAGCGGCCGGTGATTCTGTTCTCCGG